>JAUYOU010000008.1 GCA_030697855.1 bacterium | reverse complement strand
CGATCCTACTGGTTTTGCTAGCTCTTTTCAAGGCTAAGCCTTGAAGGTGGTGGTATTGTCCTCGTGGAGTGGTATGAATATTAAAAAAATTGATTATCAACATTGTTATTTCCGTATCAACATGATACGATAAAGGTAGTTAAATGATACGAGTATGATAAAAATAAATCAAAAACAACAAAGAGTTATCTCCCTTTTTCTTAAAAAGGGGATCGTAAGATATTAATTGACTTTTCATATTGAAGTAATATACTCGAAGCATGAAAAAGTTGATACAATTCTCTATATCAAAAAGCGATGGTTACTATGTGGCTGAAGCCGTGGACTTTCCTATCGTCACCCAAGCAAAAACATTCGAAGAGTTGATTCCGAATGTTAAAGAAGCTGTGGAGGTTTATTTACAAGATGAGGATTCAGAAGAAATTGGTGTTATAAAAGACCCCTCTCTTCTAATTAACTTCGAAATCTCGGCCTATGCCTAACAAACTCCGTGTTTTGTCAGGCGACGATATTATTTTTATTTTTCGCAAGTTCGGCTTTAATATTGGCTACTCCAAAGGTAGCCATTTTAAATTAACTAGAGTAGTTGAAGGAGAAAAACAGGTAATTGTAATTCCTCGCCACAATCCTATTGCTAAAGGCACTCTAAAATCCATTTACAGAAAAGCTTTGGAATACATTTCCGAGGAAGAATTAAGACCACATTTTTATACGGAATAGTGTGAAGTTATTTCAATGTTCGACCTTTTTGAAGATCCAAGTTCGAATCTTTCGGAAAAATGAAAAAAAGGAAACAAAGAGTATCTTGTACTTTTATCAACATTGTTATCTTAAACTTTTGTAATATACTTAGAGTTGCCCAAGGTTCGACCTTTTTAAAGATCCAAGGTCGAACCTTTCGGGGCGTCCTATATGTGGAATCCTTTCAACAAGCCAATCAATTTAATAAGTTCTGGGGAAAATTATTTACACCCTTCTTTTGAGACAGTAGTAGAAGTAGTTAAGGAGGATAGACTTTCGGTAAAATTGCGCCAAGTAGTACGGGGACTACTTTTGTCTCTGGTTTTACTGGTGCCAGTTTTTTTTCTTCCCTTTACCGTTCCTGGCGATGTCCTTGATCTGAATAAGCAGGCCATTATTTATGGAATGGTTTTACTTAGCGCGGTTTTGTGGTTGGTGATGATTGTCAGACAGGGCGGAGTGCGGTTAAAAATAAGCGGATTAGAATGGGGGATTTTAGCTTATTTGGGAGCGAGTTTGTTGGCGGCCATTTTTTCCGAACAAGTTTTTCACAGTTTTATTTCCGGAAACGGATTTATGATAACGGCCAGTTTGGCCATTTTTTCTTTTCTTCTTCTGAATTTTTTTGAAAAGAGGGAAATTAACCGATTGATAAATTTTTTCGCAGTTGGTTCTTTTTTGGCGGTTTTGAGCGGAGTGCTTTCTTTGTTCGGTATCCCGGTTTTCAAGTGGATTTCCATTTTGTCTTATAAAAGTTTTTCATTCAGTTCCCAATTTAATACGGTCGGTTCGGTCAACAACTTAGGGGCTTTGGCGGTTTTATTGTTCGTGTTGATCGCGACCCGTTATTTTAATGCTTCCAAGTCGGACAATTATTCTAACTCGGGTACAACTTCAAATTTCGGCTGGTTTATGCCGGCTGTTTGCGTGGGAGGAGCAGTGGTTTCGGCTGTTTTGCTTTTGATTATTAATTGGGGTGTTTTCTATGGTGTTTTAGGGGTGGGAATGGCGGG
>JAUYOU010000007.1 GCA_030697855.1 bacterium | reverse complement strand
TGCCAGTTAGCGATTTGATTTGGGCTTTCGGCACAAATATTTTTTACTTGGCATTAGTGCTTTGGTTTTTTGCGAGAATGTTCGCACGCGTAAAAGAAAGAGGAATGTTGATGAAGTTGGATTAATTTTAAAAATATTTTCTTCGCAGGCGACACGGAGTCCTCTCAATTGTATATTTGGTCATCTCCGTGATGCTGCTCAGAATAATATTTTTAAAATAGTGAGGTGGTGGTAAATAAAAAAATCTCTCTGACCTTAGGTCAGAGAGATTTGTGCAAGGAGGAGGGAATGCTCTGCTATTTCAGCAGGAGCATTTTTTTCATCACCTCGCCGTTTGGCGAGGTGATGCTGTAGAAGTAGACGCCGGCCGCGACCCGTTGGCCGGTATCGTCGGTGGCGTTCCAGCTGACGGAGTATTCGCCGGCAGCTGCGATGCCTTTCACCAAAGTGCGGACTGTCTGGCCGACCATGTTGTAAATGGTCAGCTCGATGTTGCCGCCGATGGGGATTGAGTATCGGATTTCCGTTTCGGGGTTGAAGGGATTGGGGTAGTTATCGAGGCTCAAAGCGATTGGTCTCGGCGTGAACGACGCTGCAGGGGCGAACGCGATATTTTCGCGTGCCTTGGTACGAACCACTAAACCTTGCGGAGCGATTGGGCTCCACATACCTTTATTCCTAAGGGTGATGGTGCTGACCGCGTTGTTCATTGCCCCGATGGAGATGACGCCGTCGGTGTTTTTGATGGGGACGGCGTTTTCGACGCCGATGACCTCGTAGTCGGCGGTGTCGAACTTCACGTCGATGCCGTACATCGAGATGCCCTTGGCGTTCTCGGGCTGGATGAACACCGTCACGACATCACCACTGACCTTGCTGTCGATCACGACCCCCGTGTTCGGGGAGTTGGTGGTGGTGGGCGCTTCCATGGTGATGCGGACATCGGCTTTCACGGGAGAGCCGATGAACATCGCTATAATTGGAATGAGCCACTTCTGTTTCATTTGAAACCTCCTTGGTTATCCGCGTCATACGCGGTTTTATCAAAAGTACTGCCTGTTACTGTGTAGATACATACTACACTTTATATGGGTGTTTGTCAAATGATAGATTTGGCGATTTGTCTAGAACTATTGCTTTTAAGTTTGTAATGGTTTATAAATAGGGTGTTGTAAGATATCTCGTAGTTTCGGAGTCTTATGCTAAAAGCATAGATGGTAAGGCGTTGAGCCCGAATAGAAACAAAGAGAGGTCGCCTTACATTTAAACAATTAGCATTATAGAATGTCAAAAAAACTTTATATTGGTGGTTTGCCTTACAGCACCACTCAAGACGGTTTGAAAGATGCTTTTTCACAGGCTGGAGAAGTTGAGTCGGCTACAATAATAACCGACAAGATGACTGGCCGATCACGAGGCTTTGGTTTCGTGGAAATGGTTAACGACGAAGACGCAGAGAAAGCCATTGAAATGTGGAACGGTAAAGATTTCGAAGGCCGTAAATTGACTGTAAACGAAGCCCGCCCTATGGGTGATAGGCCTCCTCGCAGAACCGGTGGCGGAAGAGGTGGTTTCGGTGGCGGTCGCAGAGACGAATACTAATTCGTTTCAGCAAAAAAACATCCCGATTTATATCGGGATGTTTTTTATTACTTATTTTTTTCTCTTTCGTTTTTGCTTAAATATTTTTTACGTAGGCGTAAATTTTTTGGTGTGATTTCTAAAAGTTCGTCATCTTCTAAAAAGTCTAAAGATTGTTCTAAATTTAAAGCCGTAGCAGGGGCTAGTTGAATCATGCCATCACTACCTTTAGAACGCATATTGGTTAATTGCTTGCCTTTGCAAACGTTAATATCTATATCGTGTTCTTTGCTATTTTCGCCAACAATCATACCAACATAAACCTGTGTGCCCGGTTCAACAAAAGTTGCGCCTCGGCCTTGGGCTACTTCTAAACCAAAAGCTACGGCTTTACCAGCTTCGTGTGCAATCAAAACTCCTTTCCTTGTTTTTGCTGGAGCTTCACCTTGCTTTTTAAAATCTATAAAACGAGAATTTAAAACAAAAAGTCCACGGGTTAAAGTAATTAAAGCGCTACGCAAACCAAGCAAAGCTCGGGTGGGCATATTGTAAACAAATCTTACATCGCTGGCGTGGGGGAAGGTGTCGGCCAGTTCTGCTTTTCTTTTGGCGAGTTCGGCTAAAATTACGCCACGGTTTTTTTCTGGCGTATCTATTAAAACTTCTTCCCAAGGTTCCATTACAGAACCATTTTCTGTTTTTGTAATAACTTGTGGTTTAGCAACCTCCATTTCAAAACCTTCTCGGCGTAATGTTTCTAAAAGAATAGAAAGATGTAGTTCGCCTCGGCCGGACAGCAAAAATTTTCCACCAATAATTTCCATACGCATGCTTACATTTGTTTCCATTTCTTCTTCTAATCTTTCTTGGATTTGGCGGCCGGTTAATAAGTTTCCATCTTGGCCTACAAAAGGCGATGTATTTGGGCCAACTAAAATTTTAAGTGTGGGTTCTTCTATGGCAATTTGAGGCAAGGCTTCTGGTTTTTGTGGATCACAAATTGTGGAGTTAATTCCAATTCCAGATAGCCCTGTTATAGCAATAATGTCGCCAGCAACTGCTTCTTCGATTTCTTCTTTTTTTAAACCCTTCCATGCAAAAATATTTTCTATACGGCCTTTAGAATTTCCTTTTCTTGGGTCAATAACCGTAACGGGTGATTTGGCTTTTAAGGATCCTCTAGAAATTCTGCCTATTGCATAAGTACCTTTGTAACTATCGGAGTCGAGTGATGTTACTAACATTTGAAAGGCTTCGTCTTTGTTTCCTTTTGGGGCTGGAATGTAAGAAATTATTTTTTCAAAAAGAGGTTCTAATGTTGCATTTGTTTCTGTGTCTGGGTTTTCCGGCATATGTTCAAAAGCTTGGCCGTTTCTACCAATAGCATAGATAATAGGGAACTCTAATTGGTTTTCGTGGTGAGCCAGTTCTAAAAACAAGGAATTTATTTCTTCCAAAACTTCTGGCACGCGTCTGTTAGCTTTATCTATTTTATTTATAACAACGATAGGTTTTAAATCTAGCTGTAAAGCTTTTTGCAACACGACTCTAGTTTGAGGCATTGGGCCTTCTTGAGCATCCACCAAAAGCAAACAGCCGTCGGCCATATTTAAGGTGCGTTCCACTTCGCCGCCAAAATCGGCGTGCCCAGGTGTGTCTATTATATTTATTTTATAGTCTTTATAAATTATGGCAGCATTTTTAGCCATAATAGTAATGCCACGTTCACGTTCCAGTTCGCCAGAATCCATTATTAAATCTTGACTCATTTCTTCGGAATTTTCTCGGAACGTATGAGCTTGTTTAAGCAAAAAATCAACCAAGGTGGTTTTGCCGTGGTCGATGTGTGCGATTATCGCAATGTTTCTTATTTTTGAGCTATCTAGCATTTAAGTTTAGTAGGCGAGATGCAAGATTAACATATTTTTTAATTTATGGCAAAAGACCTTATTTAAGGCTATTAAACTAAGAATAAGTGCTATATAATACGTGTATAATAAAACAAATATGCATACAGATAAACAAACTCAAATTTACTTTTTCGTGGCTATTTTCTTGGCGGTGCTGGGGCTTAATTTAGCCATGCTTTTACCCTTTGTGGGGGCAGTGGTTATTGCCTTAACATTGGCCACAATTTTTGGCCCTGTTTATAAAAGAATAAATAATTTTTTAAATAATAAAGAATCCTTAGCTTCTTTTGTTACAGTTTTATTAGTGCTTTTAATTATAGTTATACCTATAGCTTTTTTGGGTACGTTGGTGGTTAAAGAATCTAGCATTGTTTATTTAATTTTTAAAGATGGTAGTGGTGAAACCTATGTTAATAATTTAAACCGAATTATTAATTCTAAACTCCAACTTATTTCGCCCGATGTTTCTTTTAATGTAAAATTGGCTTTTGAGAAAATAATGGATTTTTTTGTGCGTAATTTAACCGGAGTTTTTTCTGGTATTTCGGGTGCTATTTTTTCTTTATTCTTATCTTTAATGGCTCTGTATTATCTTTTAAAAGATGGCGGTAAATTTAAAAAAGTTATTACAAGCTTGAGCCCTCTTAACGACGAAGATGATGATGAAATTTTTAATAAGCTTTCTAAAACAGTAAGTTCTGTAGTTAAAGGTTCGCTGTTAGTTGCCTTGGTGCAAGGTGTTCTTTCTGGTTTGGGTTTCTTATTTTTTGGAATACCCAACCCTGCTATTTGGGGCGCCATCGCTATAATTTCGGCTCTTATTCCTGTGGTGGGTACGGCTTTAGTTCTGCTTCCGGCTATAGTTTATTTATTTAGTATTGGATCAGCCGGCGCGGCTTTCGGACTTTTATTATGGGGTGTAGTTATTGTGGGAGGGATAGATAATTTCTTGCGTCCTAAACTTTTTGAACGAGGAATCAATATACACCCATTTTTTATTTTGATTTCTGTTTTAGGTGGTTTAGAATTTTTTGGCGCCATTGGTTTTTTGTTGGGACCATTACTTTTGTCTTTGTTGTTTTCTCTTTTAGATATATATAAGAAAGAGTTTAAGAGCGATGTTGAACAAGTTTCCTAAAAATAGCTTTGGAGGTTGGAAAAACCCTCAAGACGATAAAAAATATTCTTGGACTCGGCACGTGGTAGGCAAGATGCAATATTATAGATTATCGGAAAGTTTGGTTAAAAGAATAATACGCGCGCCAAGCAGAGTAGAGAACGGTGTAGCTGAAAATACGGTGGCGTGCATGATCTCTAAAAAATCAAAAAAGCCAGAGGAATTATGGACAATGTATCAGTTGCAAGGTAAAAGAAAACATATTATTACGGCGTGGCGTTACCCAGGGGTTAGCCCGGTTAGAGATCAGATTCCTATACCGCAAGATATTTTAGAAGAACTTAAAAATTTGATATGATCTAGTAAAATTATTATTAAATAAAAATGAAAATATTCACAATAGTTTTAATAGGCACGGCTGTACTTTTTGGAGGATATAAATTAATATTTACCAAAAAAAGCGAAGAGGTTAAAAATATAGAAACAAAACCTATGGAACAAAGTTCAGGAAAAATAAATGTTGTTATTGCTACATCAAAAGGCAATATAAAACTAGAATTAGATTCTATTGTTGCGCCAAAAACTGTAGCTAATTTTGTTAAATTATCGAAAGATGGTTTTTACAATGGTACAAAATTTCACCGAGTTATTGCAGATTTTATGATTCAAGGTGGCGACCCGTTATCTAAAACAGATGATCCACGGGCGGGGCAGGGTGGTCCGGGGTATAAATTCGAAGACGAAATTAACCCAAAATCTTTGGGTTTAACAGATCTGCAAATAGAGGATTTAACAGATATGGGTTATGTATATAATTATAATGTTCAGTCTTTACCTGTAGATGTAGGCACCATTGCTATGGCTAACGCTGGTCCTAATACTAACGGTAGTCAGTTTTTTATAGTTACATACCAAGCCCAACTTCATTTAAACGGTAAGCACACCGTTTTTGGTAAAGTAGTAGATGATGCCAGTATGGAGGTTGTAAGGAGTATGAAACAGGGAGATGTAGTAACTTCCATAGAAATTCAGTAGGGTGATCTAAACTTTTACAAGGAGGGTTTCACCCTCCTTGTTTTATTTAAAAAATGAACAAAAAGTTACTATTTGTAATAACCCAAGGGGTGGTGGGAGGTGCTCAAAAAAATGTATTCGATTTAGCTAATAGTTTTAAAACTTCTTACGAAGTTT
>JAUYOU010000003.1 GCA_030697855.1 bacterium | reverse complement strand
ATAATTTTCAATCAAATTATCGTTGATTGTTATTTTTCTATATTTTCCAACTAATGTGAACATAAAAATATTTTTAAGGTTGCTTTTCTTTTCATCTAAATCCCAATGAGCCATTATATTTCTCAATCTTTGAATAAATCTCACAGATTTTTTAATAGCGGGGTAATCTTTTGATTTCTTAAAATAAGGTATTGATTCATAAATACTGATTTTATTATCAAAAGTGAGATATGGACTATTTATAATATTCCAAAAAAGAATCGCCGCTTTATTATTGCTTTTAGGGAAGAAATATTTTCTTAAGCGATAGCCAAGAACAAACTCAACTCTTGTGGCGGAGGAAATAACTTCTCCTCTGACTAAATCCAGTTTCCCCCGAATTATTTTTTTGTCCATAGGGCTAAACTATTTTTTTATAAATGGATTTTCTGGAAACCAGACAATGTTTTTAGCATTGTCGCCGAAATGCACGAGGGTTAATTTTTTGTAAGCGGGTAATGATAAAAGATAAGGAAAAACTACCTTTGATAATCTGATTATTTCTTCCGGTATTTCTTCGGTAGAAACCAAAAGGGCGTATCGCGCGTCAAATAATTCAGCGTATTTTCTGGTTTGATAAATATCGTCCAGTTTAATAGGTTTGTTTTTTATCTCAACAATGATAAATTCTCTTAAATTATCTCCCTTAACAAATCCCGTAATATCCGGCGCGGCTTCCTTTAAGAAGTTGAAAATTAAATCTCTATTGCGGTCAATTTGTTGCTTTAGTGTGTTGCTAAACTTCCTATCTGCTGTTACCTCTAAATGAAAATCGGCGAAGCGAGTTTTAAGTTGCTCCTCCAACCAACTCTTAATGTGGGGATAGGTTTCCCGTTCTGTTTTATAAAGTTGATTCATACTAATTTCATATCATTTTATTTTTTTCTAACTCAAATCCAAAAACTTTCTCCTTGTTTTTTGTTGATACTCTGCCTAAAATAAAGGCTTTCATAATTTATATTCTTTTATCAACTCTCTAAGTTTTGTTTTGTGAATAATTTTTAGTTCAGTATCGTTTTCAACTAACTCAATATACTCGTTGAAGAACGCTTTTGGGTTTGAAATCAAGCGAAGATAGTATTTCAAGGTATATAAAAGGCCGTTTACTATCAATTGACAACCGTGATTATCTTTTATTTCCTCAATTAACTTTTCAATTTCTTCTCGGTCTTTTTCAACAATGCCAATATGAGAAAGTATGTAGTATCGCTCGGGATTAAACTTCACTATCTTTTCATATGCTATTCTGACGGTATTCATATCAACCATTTTATCTAACTTAACTTCAACGGCTTCAAACACTTCACCTTTTTTCATAACCTGAATATCACCGGCACTTTTTGAAGTTCTATCGGATGCAGTATGGCTACCTAATGGGGCAAGCTCGCAATCTTTATATCTACCAACTTCAGCAATCAAAGATTTATAAATGGCATAAAAAGCCAAGACGGGTAGCTTTGAGCCGCCGTGGGTACTGTATTTTGCAGTAAAATGTTTTTCAAGAATTGCTACTATAGTAGAAATTAAAACTTCATCTGACTTTGAAAGTTTTTTAATTTCTACATGATTATTTTCTTTTAATAAGATTGCGGCATTAAGTATTAAGCGTAAAAGATTTTCTGTAATGGCGTTATTTTTTTGGAAAGCATCAACCACTTTTAGAAATGCCTTTTTCATCCCCTTACCTGAAATCTCCCCCTCATAATTCATGGTATATGGATATGGTTGCTCTAAACTTCTTGTAAGCCATCCGCTTTCGGCCATTGAAGCTAATCCCAACTCTTTCAATGTTGGTGTAATGTATTTTGTGTCTACGGTCCTCGCGGAAAAACCACCTTTCATTTTATTTTGAAAGCGTCTTATATCTTGTTTTGGCTCTAATAACTTGTGAACCATCAAAGTTATTAGCACCGTATATACGCCCTTGTTTCTATCAATATTATCTGTGATGTTTTTCAGAAACACCATAAGAGCATCGGGTATATTATCAATATCTGATATATTAAATGATTTTTTATAAATCTCTAAAAGTTTTTCTTTGTGATTCATATAAATTAAGTTAATTGTTTGAGTATCTGTTTACCAACTTCTTGTATCATAGGAACTGCCACCGCATTACCTATTTGGTTATAGCACGAACCAACGCTACTAACCTTTTGAAAGTTATCAGGAAATCCTTGCAATCGGTAACATTCATTTAGTGTTAGTTTTCTTACTTTTTTGCCATCATAAATCCAAAATCTTCCCGAACTTTCTTGAGAGGGTATCGTGGGATGTGTTCCATCAATAAAGTATATTCTATTCGGCTGTTTATGAACTCTTGATAGGTGTTCGGTGTCGGGTCTTGTTCCGTTCACCC
>JAUYOU010000002.1 GCA_030697855.1 bacterium | reverse complement strand
CGGTGACAGGGAGTAAGTCGTAACAAGGCATCGGTAGCGGAAGCTGTCGATGGATCACTTCTTATCTAGAGAAATTTTCTTTAGAAAGGTTGATAGTTTCAATATTTATATTGAAAAATTAAAGTGTTGGTCGTAGTACTTAAAAGAACGACTACCTGGTTTCAGAAAGGTTATAACTGGAACTCCAAAATAAGCTGCAAAAAAATGTATAGATTGTGCCCCGTATAAATTTTGCCGTGCAAATGGCAAAAGCGTGATATTAAATATTTTATTATAGAATTATGTAAAATGCGTGTGCGAATAGCACATCCCTTAATAGGCGAAGCATTTTACCGAACTCTATCTCGCAAAATTTATACTGGGGGATAGTGCTGAAAAATAAAAACATCCTTGATAATAAGGGTGTTTTTGTTTACTATTATTCTTGTTACAATCTCGGGTGTGTAGCTCAGTGGGTTAAAAGCAAATGTTTTTGCTTTTAACGGGCGATTACGATATTTTTAAATTAAGAAATCGCCCAGGGAGGAGCATTCACCCCGCACTAAAAATATGCGCGTGTAGCTCAGTGGTAGAGCGCGTCACTGATAATGACGAGGTCCATGGTTCAATCCCATGCACGCGCACAAATCAGCATATTTTAATGCGGGGCAGGCTGATAATGAAAAGGTCGGAGGTTCGATCCCTCCCACACCCACAGTGTTTGTTTTGCCGCGATAGCTCAGTGGTAGAGCGCATCCCTGAAGAGGATGGCGTCGTCAGTTCGATTCTGACTCGCGGCACTGTTTTTAAAAAAATAAATTGCGGGATTCGTATAGTGGTAGTACATCACCTTGCCAAGGTGGAGGCGCCAGTTCGATTCTGGTATCCCGCTCTAAGTTTTCTGCCTCTGTAGTTCAACGGCTAGAACGGAGCACTCATAACGCTCAGAAGATGGTTCGATTCCATCCAGAGGCACAGCAGAGAAAGATTTTAAAATAAAATGGACCCGTAGCTTAGCTGGTTTAAAGCGCCTCCCTGTCACGGAGGAGACCGCCGGTTCGAATCCGGTCGGGTCCGCTGAAGGCGGATAAGTCCGCAGTAAAAAACTTTTAAAAAATAACCGCCCTTAGCTCAGTTGGTAGAGCAGTTGCCTCTTAAGCAAACGGTCGTAGGTTCGAATCCTACAGGGCGGACTGCAGTTGTCATTTTTACATCGACCTGAAAAAGAAAATTTATTTTCTTTTGTTAGGATTCGAAAACCGGAGTATGTGCCGAAGGCATCAGCGGACTAAAGCAAACAAATTTGCTTTAGTCGGGTCGCGACCGAGCGAAGCGAGAGTTGTGACCGAATCCTACAGGGCGGACTGTGTTAGGGCGTTTAGCTCAGTGGGTTAAAAACAAATGTATTTGTTTTTAACGGGCGATTACATTAAAAATTTAATAAAAAAATCGCCCAGGAAGAGCGTTTGTTTACATGGGCTCGTAGCTCAGTTGGTTAGAGCGCTTCATTGACATTGAAGAGGTCTCCAGTTCGAATCTGGACGGGCCCACACGAAAAGGGATAAACGTAACTACAGTTACGTTTATCGGTTAATCCCTATAACGCCCACCAAAAATAAAACCACCGAAGAAAATTCTTCGGTGATTTTATTTTATAAAAGTTGCGGGACACGGAATCTCACTTTTCTAGATAATTTTTGAGTTGTTTATTTAGGTATTTTTTTCCTGATCCACTTTTTAAAAATCTTTCACGTCCAATAGCATCTTGTTTATTAAGATAAGCTTCACAATAAATTATTTTCCAATCACTTTTTTGTTTGGTAGTTTTTCCTCCTTTTCCAGAATTATGATCCTTGATTCTTTGTTTGATGTTCTCTGTGAATCCAGTGTACCAAGTTCCATCTTGTTTATTTTCTAGGATATAAACATAGTAAAACATACTAATTACATTAATCTGCCACGAAAAATAAAACAACCTCCTTTGTATAAAGGAAGTTGTTTTATCTCGTGGCTCGCTCAAAAGCTTGCCGCGAGATGCGTCTGCGCATTTTTTGCGGTTGCGGGACCCGGACTCGAACCGGGAACCTCCAGGTTATGAGCCTGGCAAGCTACCATTGCTCCACCCCGCTACATAAAAATACTCTAAAAATGTTAATTCGTCAACCCTGTTTTTGCACCAAATTAATGATTTTTTGGGTTTAACCTTGTTAGAAATAATACCCGCATTTTAACTGTCTTAATGGTCTTTATTCGAGGCTGGGCTAGTTAAGTTGGTCTCGCTTGACTCTGTATAGTATAAAGAATATAATGGCTTTACGTTTATGACGTTAAAAAAATACCATTTAAAACATAGAAGCGAATGAGATCGTGTCCTGTTTTAGTCGGTTTGTAAACGATCCCGCTTCACGGGATTTTTTTAATGCCTTCGGCATATCGATACCAATTTACGAATGTACACGAATGATACGAATAAAATCATAAACGTTTGAACATTAAAAACTGAATAAGATGTAAACGGCATCATATAATATTTAGAATCCGGAAACGGTTCTAAATCTGGAATAGAATTTTAAATCACTTGAAAAATGCGATTATTGTAGGGAGAGGGAAAGCACGGATCATTTTGTGGTCTTAGTGCTTTCGTGAACTTAAGGGCAATTGGTGGATGCCTTGACTCAAAAGGCCGATGAAGGACGTGGCGTAGCTGCGATAAGCCTCGGGGAGCCGTGT
>JAUYOU010000091.1 GCA_030697855.1 bacterium | reverse complement strand
CTTGGCATAGCTTCCCCTTGGGCGATGTTTTTTTGCGCCTAAATTCTAAAAGAGATGGTTTAACAACAACGGAAGCCGAAAAAAGACTGCAACAGTTTGGTGAAAACAAACTTAGCCCAAATGATGCCAAACCATTTTGGCATATTCTTTTTTCTCAATTTTTAAATCCTTTAATAATAATTCTTATTTTAAGCGGCGGCGTGACTTTTTATTTTGATTATAAAAAAGATTCTCTTATTATATTTAGTGCCGTTTTGTTAAATAGTTTAATAGGGTTTTTTCAGGAATATAGCGCTAAAAAATCTTTAGCCAGTTTAAAGAAATTAGAGGTGCAAGATGCCTTAGTTTTACGGGAGAGTAATTTTATTTCTTTACCCGCCTCTAAAATTGTTTTGGGCGATATTATTATAGTTAAAGCCGGCGATAAAATTTCGGCCGATGCCAGAATTATTAACAGCTTTAATGCCAAAACCAACGAAAGCGTATTAACAGGCGAAGCTGGGGATGTTTTAAAATCTTCCAGCATGTTATCAGCTAGCGCAGTTGTTTTTGAAAGAACCAATGTTGTTTTTAGCGGTACGGTTTTAACCGAGGGCTCTTTAGAAGGCATTGTGTTTGGCGTGGGCGACAATTCAGAAGTCGGGCGAATAGGTAAGTTATTAAAAAATATTAAGATTGCCCGAACTCCCTTCGAAAAGAAAATATATAAACTTAGCCAGTTTATAGGCTTAGGAGTTTTGCTTATAAGTTTGCTTATATTTATTTTTGCTATTTTTTTAGGCCGAGATATTAAAGAAATGTTTTTAATATCTGTAGCCATAGCGGTGGCCGCAGTGCCCGAAAGTTTGCCGGTGGCGGTTACTGTTATTTTAGCTATCGGCACCAGGCGGATATTAAAGGCTAAGGGTTTAATTAAAAAGATGGTCGCGGTAGAAACTTTGGGCTATACCTCTGTTATTTTAACCGATAAAACAGGAACTTTAACCCACGGAGATTTGCGGGTCAGCAAGGTATTAACCCCAGAAAAAAGAGGCGGAATATTAGAAATGGATTCTACGCCGGAATATTTACCCAACAGAATCCTTTCTTTGTCGTACGGCTTATTAGCTTCGGAAGCTATTATAGAAAACTTAGAAGAAGAATTTTCTAAGTGGAAAATAAAGGGTAGTGCGGTGGCTAAGGCTTTGGTAGAAGCGGCTTATAAAGCAGGGTTAGATTTTAAAAAATTAAATAAAAATTTTAAAAAATTAGGCGAAATAAATTTTAATAGCCAAAGAAAATTTAGTGTTTCGTTTAGAGAAAATGAGGATGGCGAAGTTTGGGCTATTATCGTGGGCGCAGCCGATGTTTTATTAAGCCATATTAAAAGAATTCAGATATTAAATAGATACGAGAGTATTAGTTCTTTTGAGATTTCTACCATAAAAGATGCTATAGATGCTTTGGCCCGAAATGGTTTTAGCGTTTTGGCGGTATGTTCAAAAAAGATTGAAGATAAAAAACTATTACAAAGTAAAAATATCGAAGTTCTTTTAAAAGATGTTATTTTCCAGCTTAATTTGGTTGGCCTTTTGGGTTTAAAAGATTCTATAAGGCCCGATGTTAAAGATTTTATTGCTTTAAGCCATAAGGCGGGCATAAGAACAGTGATGGTTACAGGGGATCATACGGCAACAGCTCGGTTGGTTGCAAAAGAAGTTGGGTTTTTCTCTAAAGAAAGAAAAGTACCCGAAGTTTTAGAGGGTAAGGACATTAATTTAATTAACAATAAAGATTTTTATCATAGAATAAAAGATATAGATATTTTTAGCAGGGTAACTCCAGAGCAAAAATTAAAAATAGTTGAAGCTTGGCAGAGCCAAGGGGGCGTGGTAACTGCTATTGGCGATGGCATTAACGATGCCCCGTTACTGCTTAAGGCGGATGTCGGCGTGTCTTTAGCCAGTGGAACAGATTTGGCACGAGAAGCTTCCGGAATGGTTCTTTTAGAGAATAATTTCGCGGTTTTAATAAAAGCAATTAAAGAGGGTAGGGTTATTTTGGAAAATATTAAAAAAGTAACAGCTTATTTGCTAAGTACTAGTTTAATAGAGATATTTTTAGTTTCTATTTCTTTAGTTTTAAAGTTACCCTTGCCGATAACCGCCATCCAAATTTTATGGGTTAATTTAGTTAGCGAAGTTTTGCCAGCTATCGCGCTTTCTTTTGAGGGTGCTGAAAAAGATATTATGAATTTAAAACCCCAAAACATTAAAAAACCAATTTTAGATAATCTTGCGAGGTTCTTAATTTTTGTAATTGGTGTCGCAGGCGCCGGAATGCTTTTTGGTATGTTTTTATTTTTTGGATCTTCTTTTGAGAGTTATGCTTATGCCCAGAGCATTGTTTTTGCGGGTCTTGGCGTGCTTTCTATTTTTTCTGCATTGTCTTTAAGGAGCTTAAGAAGACCGATTTGGGAAGTTTCATTTTTTAGTAATAAGTATTTATTAGCATCTTTAGGCTTAAGTTTATTATTTTTAGTTGGAGCTATTTACTTACCTTTTCTTAATAGTATTCTTAACTTGCAGCCAATCGGTTTATTAGAATGGGTGGTTATCTTTTCTGCGGCGGCAATTAATATAATTTTAGTTGAAATTTCTAAATGGATATTTAATAAAAAACGTGGCAATATAATATAAGTATTATGCTCAGTAGAGCAACCCCGAAGTAGACCACCTTCGGCGGACACTACGGGGCAGGCTTTGACCATAAAATTATATATAAATTACTATCAAAGTTTACCCAGTAGTGAGCTATGCTCTACTACTGGGTTGTCTTACTGGGTATGAGTTCTGAATTTATTATTTTAATTGTTCTAATAGTGGCTGGTTTTGCCGGCCTGTTTTGGTTTTTATCTCGTCGTGTGGAACGCGACAAACCAGAAGATCAGCAAGGCTTGTTTTTGATGCTTCAAAACCAAATAAGTGATATATCTAAGGTATTAGATAGTAAGCTAGGCGAATCTCACCGCAGTATGCAAAGCCAGTTTGGCCAGACCGCGCAAATTGTGCGCGATGTAACCGAACGCTTAACTAAGCTAGATGAAACCAATAGACAGGTGGTTAATTTTGCCGATCAGTTAAAAAGCCTTCAAGATATTTTAAAAAACCCAAAACAACGCGGAGTTCTTGGTGAGTACTATTTAGAAACTCTTTTAAAAAATGTTTTACCCCCAGGGAGTTATCAAATGCAGTATCCATTTAAAGACGGCACTATAGTGGACGCTGCGGTGTTTGTTAAAGATAAAATTATACCGGTAGACTCTAAGTTTTCGCTAGAAAATTATAATAGGCTAGTAGAAGAAAAAAACGAAGCTGAACGTGCGCGTTTAGAAAAAGTTTTTGTGAACGATTTAAAAATGCGTATTCAGGAAACTTCTAAATATATTCAACCAGGGCAAGGTACAATGGATTTTGCTTTTATGTTTATTCCACACGAAGCTATTTATTACGATCTTTTAGTAAATAGAATTGGCGCCTTACAAGACGAAGACACAGAAAACCTAATACAGCGTGCCGCTAATAAATATAAAGTTATTATTGTTTCGCCAACTTCGTTTTTGGCATATTTGCAAACTGTTATGCAGGGCTTAAGGGCTTTGCAGATAGAAGAATCGGCTAAAGAAATAATTAAAAGAGTGGAAGATTTAAGCAAACATCTTGCTAGCTATGAAGATTATTTAAGCCGTATGGGAAAAAATTTGGGCACTACTGTGAGTATGTATAACCATGCTTACAAAGAATTTGGTAAGATTGATAAAGACGTGTTAAGAATAACAGGTCAAAAAATGGGGGTCGAAACTATGGTTTTGACCGGCCCAGAAAAAGACGAGGACATTTAGTTTGTTCTTTTAACCCAAAGGAGGTGTTGCCGCCATGAGCAGAGATGAGCTTGGAATCATCATTTTTTTAACAGTATTTTGGTCTATAGCTCCCTACTATGCTTATAAGGGTAGGAAACTTTTTAAGCGAATCAAGGATGGTCAAGATAGTGAGTGAAAACATGACGGCGGACAAATAAACACGGCCTAAACCGCAAGGGTTTGGGCCTCTTTTCTTATTCCCGCAAGGGAATAACCCCGAGGAAATCGAGGGGTATTCCTTATTATATTAAGGTGTGTTAACATACAAACTTATGTCGCAGACTTTTGCCATTATAAAGACGGGAGGCAAGCAATACAAGGTTGCCGAAGGTCAAAAACTAAGAGTAGAAAAGCTTAATGTCGAGGAAGGCAGTGAGGTTGTTTTTGATAGTGTTTTAATGGTTTCGAGCGATGCAGATCTAAAGATTGGAACCCCAATGGTAGAAGGCGCTAAAGTTTCGGCTAAAGTAGCCAAGCAGGGTAGAGACAGAAAGATAATAGTTTTTAAATACAAAGCCAAGAAACGTTATAAAAAGAAAGCTGGCCATCGCCAAGCCTTTACAGATTTAGAAATTACAAAAATCTCCGCCTAAAGCGGGGATTTTTAGTTCTATTGACTATATATAATTTAATATGGTATACTATATTTAGTACCAAAATAAATCACTCATAAAAAGGAGCTCGAGATGATGTCAGGAAGAAGTGGGGAGCCGTCGACGATGAACGTTAGGATGATCGGTGCCTTACTCATGATGGCCACTATGTTGGTGGTGGGGGTGGTGGCTTTCACGGTTGACCCACCAGCGAAAGCTTATTACAAACATATAGCTATCGCTGAGACCGCCCTCACAGGAGGTCGGGTGCTGGTCTCCGACCTGAGCAACATTCAGGACATGATCAAGCACGACGGGCGCTTTAAGGAGGCTCTTCTGAGCTCTGGTTTTACGGAGGAGAAAATTCGCCGCCTCGTCGGCGAAGAGTTCATGTATGTTCAGGTAAAACCCTAACTTCAAGGGGCTATAACTATGGACCAGAACCGTCGCAATCAGGTTGGTTACCTTGCCTTTAGGGCTATGGTGATCAAAAAGGGTCTCATTACCCTTAAAGATGAGCCGATAGATTTCGAAGAAATGGCCAAGGAGTTGGGTTTCGGAACTTCTATGGAAGAGGCTCGTGAGCTTTATGGAACCATTGCGCACGAACTTCTCGGCACGATGTTGGGAAATCCGGTGTCTTTGACGGCACCGGCCAAGAAGAAGTGATAAGGTGTTGAGGTTGCTGGATAAAACCAGTGACCTCTTTTTATTTTTTCCATTTAACTTACACTCCGTATTTATAAAATACTATTAATAAAAAATATAAAATAGCTATTGTTAACAAACTTCCTACGATCGTATGAAAAGTGTTAACATTAATTATATTTATGGTTGTAGTATGAACAGTATTAATAACTCATAATATAAATATTATGGCAGATAAATCATCTATAACTAGATTGATTTTGAATAAAATTAACGAAGTAGGAGATATAACACTAGAGAGTATTTTCCCTCGCGGTCGTGCGGAATCAAGATTGTGGCGAGCGGCTTTAGGGTTGCATAACGATTATGAATTTTCTCCTAAAACTTTTTCCGCCATCTTATCTCGTTTAAAGAAACAAGGATTAGTAGTTAAAAGCGGAAATCATCGAAAATCTATTTGGTCGCTAACAAAAAACGGCTCTGATTTACTTATAGATGAAATAAATTCTCTACCTAATGAAGATGGAATTATTAGATTAGTTGTTTTTGATATTCCTGAATCAGAAAGAAGGAAGAGAGATTTGATACGCACGGAATTGGTATCTTGTGGTTATAATCAATTACAAAGAAGTGTTTGGGTAGGTTATAGACCCTTACCAGAAAAATTTATAAAAAATTTAGATGAACTAAAACTTAAAAATAAAGTTGAAATACTTAGTGTTAACAAAGAAGGAACGTTAGGAAAGATTTAATAAATAATATTGTTAACAAATTACTCACGATCGTATGATTTTTGTTAACAATGTTATTTTAATTCGAAAGACTAGTTTGGGAAAGGGATTTTTAGTGATATTTACATTTTAATAAAGATATTGTATATTCCTTATAATGTTCTAATCAAATTGGTTAGAATAAGTACCTAAACAAATGCCCGATAGGGCTCCTAGATATAGGAGAATCGCCATGAACGCAAGCATGGAAACGGTTCAAGCTTTGTTGATTGGATCCGACAGGATCAATCAAATGAAGACCGAGATTGTTTCTGTTATAAGAATGATTTTTGGTTTTATTTCTAAAGAAGAAATAGAAGAATTTGGTGGTGATAGAAAAATATTTTCTTTCGGGACAGGTCTTTGGATGTTTAAAGTTTTTATTAAAAAAGGTGAACTCATTGCTGAGTTTTGTAGTTCTGAGTCGCCTATGAGGCCTATAAGTCAACGTTGTGAAGTCGGTCTGGAAGATTCTAGAATTTCTTTGGCTCTTGTAGAAGTTGTTCATTCTTGCTTACCGGATTTTTTGTCTAATATGTGTAGATGTTTTCCCGAACTAGAAAATCGTTTAGCTCCTTTGTTTAAAGCCGCAGGCAAATAAAAACCACTCCCTCGACCTAACGTCGGGGGAGTTTTATATATCACAAAAAAAATTCATAGTTAACAAATAAAACGATCGTTCAACTTGTTAACATAAAATATAATGTTCAACAATAAGTGTTGAACAAAAGTATCAAAGTTACCTGCGGTGTTTGAGAGCGTTTATTAAAGTTTGGTCGTCGGCGTACTCAATCTCGCTACCGGTAGACATACCTTGAGCAAGGCGGGAGGTTTTGTGGCCGAGGCCTTCTAAAAATTTTTCTAAATACATTATAGTAGCTTGACCTTCGGCATTAGCGTTTAAAGCTAAAATAACTTCTGTATTATTTTTAATTCTGTTTTTTAAGCCTATCAAATTAAGGTTTCTATTTTCTTCTTTATCTAAAAGCGAAACATGCCCACCAAGTATATGATACAACCCATCGAAGGTTTTTGTTTTCTCTATGCTTAAGGCGTCGTTATCGTTAACCACTACACATATTTTATTTTTATCGCGTTCGGTGTTTCGGCAAAATTGGCACAAATAAATTCCACTTTGGGGTTTGTCGAACAACATAAAACATTCTTTGCATTCGCCTACAAAGCTTTTTAAACTAGAGATATCGTTAGCCATAAACTTAAGTTCACTCTCTGTCATTTTGGTTAAGCGCATAGCAAATTTAGCGGCTTGGCGTGGGCCAATGCCGGGTAGTTTTTGGAAATGAGAAATAAGTTTTTGAATTGGAGCAGGGAACATTTAGTTAGGAGTTAGCTTCTAGCTTCGTTAGCTGGTTAGTTTAAAGATTAGTAAGGCTAAAAGCTGAAAGCTAATGAAGCTATTCGGCTATGTGTTTGGCTAAATCTCTAAATTGAACTCTGTCGGCATCAAAATATAGCTCAACTTTACCAGTGGGGCCGTTTCTGTGTTTGGCAATATGAATTTCGGCTATATTCTTTTTTTCGGTGTTTGGTTTTTCTCTGTCCTCGCGGTAAATAAATAAAACCACATCGGCGTCTTGTTCGATGGAGCCTGATTCACGTAGATCGGAAAGTTTTGGAATTTGCGGGCTTCTGGTTTCAACGGCGCGAGAAAGCTGGGATAAAGCTAAAACCGGAACGTTAAGTTCGCGGGCTAAGTTTTTAAGCGAACGAGATATTTCGCTAATTTCTTGCGTTCTGCTTTCGTTGTTATTATTACGTCCCTCCATAAGTTGCAAATAATCAACCACAATTAAACCCAAGCCATGTTCCGCTTGCAACCTGCGTGCCATTGTACGCATTTGCATAATATTACTGGATGCGGCGTCGTCTATAAAAATAGGAGCTTCGGCCAAAATTCCCATTGCTTCTTGGATTCTAGAAAAATCACTGTCTTCGCCGTCCATACTTAACCGGCCTGTGCGTAATCGCCACAAATCTACGCCAGCTTCGGAAGCCAACATTCTATCTACTAATTGCTCCTTAGACATTTCCAAAGAAAAAATACCAACCGCAGTTTTTTCTTTTATAGCAACGTTGCTGGCAATGTTTAATGCAAGCGAAGTTTTACCCAAAGATGGGCGAGCGGCTAAAATAACAAGGTCTGATTTTTGTAATCCGGCTAAATAATGATCTAAATCGGCAAAGCCAGTAGGCACGCCACGCAAAGCCCCATCGCCTTTGTGTAATTTATCTATTCTTTCAAATGCATCTTCCAGCGCTGATTTTATTGGCATAAAATCCTGTTTGAGCGATCGCTCAGCAATAGAAAAAATTCTTTTTTCGGCTTCGTCTAAGACAATTTCAATATCTTGGTTTTCTTCCCAGCCTAATCTAGCAATATCTTGGGAGGCCGATAAAAGATCTCGTAATATTTTTTTGTGCCTTACTATTTTGGCATAGTGAAGAACATTGGAAGCAGTTGGTACGGAATTAACCATTCCTGCTAAATAAGATGTCCCACCAACATTATCGAGTTTACCTTCCTCTTTTAATTTATTAGACAAACTTAAAACATCAACTGGTTCCGATTTTTCGTATAAAGCTAAAATAGCTGTATAGATTAATTGATGCTGACGTTTATAGAAATCTTCCGGATGCAACAAATCAGCAACGCGGATTATGGCGTTTTTATCCATCAATAAAGCTCCTAGAACCGATTCTTCGGCTTCAATGGATTGTGGTGGAAGTTTATCTATAGAGACAGTGTTAATGTCGGTTTTGGAAACAGGAGATAACATAAAAATAAAAACTCTAAATACTAATATTTAAACTCTAAACAAACTCCAATATACCAAACTCAAAATTCTAAAATTAGTATTTAGAACTTAGGGTTTAGAGCTTTGTTACTCTTGGTCCTTTTGCTGTATCTTCTACTTCCCAACCTAATTCTTTTATTTGATCGCGGAGTTTATCGGATAATTCAAAATCTTTATTGGCGCGGGCTTTTTCGCGGTCGGCTAGTAAAGCAGTTATTTGGGAAGGTGTTTCGATTTCGCTTACCACAGGCAGGATATTCAAAATATCGTTCACCTCGTCTATAAAGTCAACAATTTTCTGTGCATCGTTCTGGGATAAGTTGTTAGTATCTATCAGTTTGTTGGTTTCTGTGATGAGTTCGAATAAAGAAGCTAGTGCTTTTGGGGTGTTAAAATCGTCGGCGAGTTCGTGCCAGAAAGTTTTTGCAAAATCTTCCCAAGGAAGATGAGAAGATTGGCCAGTTACTTCTTTTAGACGTTGTTTAAAATCGGCAATTCTGTTTATAGAGGAATTTGCCATCTGAATTGTTTTTTTATAAAAGTCTAAACCAGTTCGGTAGTGTTGCGACAAAACCATATAGCGCAAAACATAAACAGAATTTTCTTTTAAAAAGTCTCTTATAGTTATAAAGTTATCTAAACTTTTAGACATTTTTTCTCCATCCACCAAAAGCATTCCAGTATGGATCCAAACTTCGGCAAGCGGGCTTAAGCCAGAAATTGCCTCCATTTGCGCTATTTCGGCTTCGTGGTGCGGAAAAATTAAATCTAATCCACCACCGTGAATGTTGTAACGCAGTCCAAAATATTTTTCTGTTATAGCTGTATCTTCTATATGCCAACCGGGGCGGCCTTTGCCCCAAGGCGAGTCCCAAGAGGGTTCGCCTTCTTTAGAGGCTTTCCACAAAGCAAAATCAGCAAAGAATTTTTTACCTGCTTCAACCTCAATCCTCACGCCCTCTTTAAGCTCGTTTATTTTTTGATGCGATAACTTGCCATATTCAGGAAATTTTCTTACATCAAAATAAACACTGCTATCGGCAGAATAAGCAAAACCTTTTTTAATTAAGCGTTCCACTTGCGAAATTATTTCTGGAATATATTTAGTAGCAGGCGCATAAGTATCTACAGCATTTACACCTAAAGAAGACATATCGGTTATATATTCTTTTTCAAAAAAATCCGCCACCTCTTGCGGATTCTTATTTTCTTCGGCGGAGCGTTTTATTATCCTGTCGTCTATGTTGGTAATATTCTGTAAGTAGTTAATCTTTATGTTTAAGCGTTTACGCATAAACTTAACTAAAGTATCGAAAAATATATATGTGCGAGCGTGGCCAATATGGCTGTAATCGTAAACAGTAGGACCACATACAAACAAATTGATCTCGCCGGAAGGCGGGATTTTTAAATCTTCTTTTTTACTGGTTAGGGTATTGTATATACGCATCATGCTTTTAGCTTCTTTAGCTTCTTTAGCTTTTTAGGAAGTCATACCTAACTAGCTAACGAAGCTGAAAGCTGGTGAAGCTAACTCACAGCCACTTTTTAGATTTAAAGAAGGCAAAAAATAAAATCACGGCGCTTAGCATTATACCAATAATGATCCAAAAGTCATTAGGCTTTCCAATTATAGGCATGGTTATTGTGTTCATGCTAAAAATATTAGCCAGAAGAGTTAAGGGAAAAGTTACAAAAGCCATTATAGTAAGAACTTTCATTATTTCACCAGTCTTATGTTCCAGTAGTGCGGAATTAGTTGTTTGTAGCCCCTCTATGCTTTCTCGGTTATTTTCGGCTTGGTTTAAAACTTGGTGATGTTCGCCAAGTAGGTCTATTAAATATGGGCGGGTTTTTTGTTCAAACGCATCGCTTCGGGCAAGTAAGCTTTCCAAAACAGCTCCTTGTGGTCGGAGTGTACGCAAAAAATTTAAAACATCGCTTCTCGCAAGCGAAAGAGCTAAAAGCATTTCTTTGTGATGGCCCGAAAAAATACCTTCTTCTATTTTTTCTATATTTTCGTCCATATGGTCTAGCTGGCGCAAAGAAAAAGCATACATTTCTTTAATTAAATAATAGAAAAGATAAATAGCGCCTCGCGACATCGCTTCTTTTTTAGTGTGTTCAATCGCTGATTTACATTTTTCTAAAAATTCGTCTAGCGGGTCTATTTTTGCATAGCGCACCGAAATTATGGTATCGGGTGTAATTATAAAATCTATTTCTACAGGTTCGGAAACTTTTTTTTGTTCGTTAAAAACAGGGAAGTGTAAGACTAAATAAATATAGCCGTTATAATCTTCGGCCTGTGAACGGATAGTTGGTTTTTCTAAGCCATCGATTATAAGTGGATGAACATTATAATTTTCGGCTAAAAAACGTAGTTCTTTAGGAGATGGTTGCTTTATGTCTATCCAAGTTACGTTGGGGGATTTTATTGTTGTCATTTAATAGTTTTTAGATAGTCTAATTATATCAAAATTCAGCCAAAATTGATTGTGGAATAAAGTTTATAAAAATAAAAACCCCCTCCGTGGAGGGGGCGAGTTATCGAGGGCATATTCTTAGACTAACCTTTCTATGTTTTTTATCCGAGACGTAAGCCTGGCATTTAGGGCAGTGATCAAGGAGTTCTATCCTTTTATTGTGGCATCCTTCGCAGTGATGGTCGGAACACATATCTTTATATAATATTTTTCCGTACCAGTAATAATTTATAAGAAAATTCCATATAACTATGTAGCATGGGACTTTATAGAAATATTCTAGAAACTTTATTTTTTTTCCACACAAACGGCAAGATGCTTCTATAAGTGCGCGTCTGCGACGGCAGAGTGTATTGGCAAGTTTTTTATCTTGCATAACGCCTCCTTTTAAAGAACTTTTATATAAAGCTATCAATTTGATGCTTGTTTGGTCAACCTAGCTGAGCTGGGTCAAATAAAAAATCCCCCGACCGTTTGGTCGGGGGAAGGACGTTACTTCTTCTTGGATTTTAGGAGCTCTAACCTCTCTTTGGCAGAGGCATGCATTGGTGAATTTTTTTCTGAAATCTTTAAGACTGTTTCTAAATGAACTGCTTTTTCTGCAATTTGCAGAAGCATGATTCTGGCAAAAGTCTTGATTGCGGGATCACATTCCCGCTCGTACATTCTGTGTACCTCTTCAAAGGACTTTCCCTTGAACTCTTCAAATGATGCAGCTTCTTCCATATAGATAACCTCTTTATTTAATGGTTTATTTATTAGGTACTGGTAGGATATATAGATAGTATCATATATATAGTCATAAGTCAAATAAGCTTGTACAGTTTAGGTTCGGTTATCACTCTTGACTGTGGAGTGATAATTCGCTAAACTGGTTTAAATAACAATGATTTCCCAACGCCAAAAAGACATTCTCTGGGCTGTAATAGAAGAGCATACTCGATTGGCCGAACCTGTTAGTTCTAAATCCCTTTCTCAAAAGAGGGGTTTTGATATTGGAGCGCCTATGATTCGTAAAGAAATGAATCAGTTAGAAAAAGAGGGCTATTTAGCCAGCCCGCATACCTCGGCTGGGCGTATACCAACAGATAAGGCTTACAGACTTTATATACAGGAAAATATGGTTGTAAAATCTACACCGAATACTGCGTTAACGGGTTTGACTCAAAAAGAAACAGAAAAGGTTAAAGAATCATTAAAAAAGAACTGGCCAGACGAACAATCTTTGTTAAAAGAAATTTCTAAATTAACTTCGGAACTTTCAAAAGAACTTTCTGTAGCTGGAACTGTAGATGGTGGAAATACTTATAGTTTTGGTTTTTCTAATTTGTTCGACGAGCCAGAATTTAAAAGTTTCGAAAACATGAATCAACTTATGAGTTTTATGGATAATATGGATAAATGTTTCGAATCGCTTTGGGATAAATTTTTAAATGAAGATTTGCAAGTTTTTATTGGTAGTGAAAACCCTATAAAAGAGATAAATGAATTTACACTAATAACGGGTAAGTATCAGTTACCAGAAGGTGAAGAGGGTTTTGTTTCTATAATTGGTCCAAAAAGAATGAATTATAAACGCAACGTGGCTTTGGTTGAATATATTAGCGAATTATTAAATCAAAAACATTAAAAATATGGATACAGAGAAAGATCAAAACAATTTAGAAGAAAAATTACAATTAACCGAAAAAGAACGAGACGAATATTTAGATGGTTGGAAGAGGGCTAAGGCCGAATTAATAAATGCTAAAAAAGAATGGGAAGGCCAAAGCAGAGAAGTGGTTGATTATGCCAAGATGAGCTTTATAAAACAGATGTTACCACTTGTAGATGCATTGGAAGCTGCCAAGGAAACAGAAGGTTGGCAAGGAATGAAAAAATTAATAGAAGATATTTTTAAAAAGAATGGGATTCTAGAAATAGAAGCAGAAGGTAAAGAATTTGATCCGGCATATCACGAAGCAATGCTAGAAAGTGAAGGCGAAGAAAATAAAGTTATAGAAGTTTTGCAAAAAGGTTACATAATAAATGGTTTGGTTATAAGACCAGCTAAAGTAAAAATAGGTAAATAAATTCAAATTCTTTCAAAAAAATATTATTCCTCGCAGACGATATGGAGCCTCTTTATTGATATTAAATAGTCTTCTCCATAATGCTGCTCGTAACAATATTTTCTTGATATAAAAAATAAAAATGGCAAAAATACTTGGAATAGACTTAGGCACAACTAATTCCGCTATGGCAGTAGTGGAAGCGGGCGAGCCAAAAATTATAGAAAATAAAGAAGGTAACCGAACTACGCCTTCTATTGCTGCTATACAAAAAGGTGGTGAAAGGGTTGTTGGAGTTTTAGCTAAAAGACAAGCTGTAACAAACAGCCAGAATACACTTTTTTCTGTTAAGCGTTTAATTGGAAGAAACTTTGATGACTCCGAAGTCCAGAGAGATAAAAAATTATTGCCTTACGAAATTAGAAAAGCTAGCGATGGTTCGGTAGAAGTTAAAATGCAAGAACGTTGGTATAAACCTCAAGAAGTTGCGGCTATGGTTTTGCAAAAACTAAAACAAGATGCCGAAGACAGATTGGGCGAAAAAATTACCGAAGCTGTTATTACCGTTCCTGCCTATTTTAACGATGCTCAAAGAAAAGCAACTAAAGAAGCTGGTGAAATTGCTGGTTTAAAAGTTAGCCGAATTTTAAACGAGCCTACGGCTGCTGCTTTGGCTTATGGATTTGGGATAGGGAAAAAAGCCGCCTCGCAGAATGCGGGCGAGCCTCGCCAAGGGCGGGAAGAAAAAATAGTAGTTTATGATTTTGGTGGTGGTACATTCGATGTTTCTGTTTTGGAAGTATCCGAAAATACGGTAGAGGTTAAAGCTGTTGGAGGCGACACTCACTTGGGTGGCGATGATTTTGACCAAAAAATAATTCATTATTTAATAGATGAGTTTAGAAAGGATCAAGGTATTGATCTTGCTAAAGACACTTTGGCTTTACAGCGTTTAAAGGAAGGCGCCGAAAGAGCTAAGCACGAACTTTCTTCATCTTTAGAAACAGAAGTAAATATTCCTTTTATAACAACAGATGCCAACGGTCCAAAGCATTTTTTAATGAATCTTTCTCGGGCTAAGTTGGAAGATTTGGTTAGAAATGAAATAGAAAAATCTGTAGAGATTACTAAAAAAACAGTAGAAGAAGCTGGTTTTAAAATTTCGGAAATTAACGAAGTTATTTTAGTAGGCGGTCAAACCAGAATGCCAGCTATGCAAGAAGCTGTAAAAAAACTTTTTGGCAAAGATGCTCATAAAAATATTAATCCAGATGAAGTTGTGGCATTGGGTGCTGCTATCCAAGCTGGAATTTTACAAGGTGATGTTAAAGATGTTTTGTTGCTAGATGTTACGCCGTTATCTTTAGGTTTAGAAACTTTAGGTGGAGTAATGACTGTGCTAATTTCCAAAAACACAACTATTCCAACTTCTAAGTCTCAAGTTTTTTCTACTGCAGCTGATAGTCAGCCTCAAGTGGAAATTCATATTTTGCAAGGTGAACGCCCAATGGCTACCGATAACAAAACTTTAGGTAGATTTATTTTAGACGGCATTCCACCAGCTCCGCGTGGCACACCTCAAATAGAAGTTACAATAGACATTGATGCTAACGGTATACTTTCTGTTTCTGCTAAAGATAAGGCTACTGGTAAGGCACAAACTATTCGCATAGAGGGTTCTTCTGGTTTATCTAAAGAAGAAATAGAAAGAATGAAAAAAGAAGCCGAACTTTATGCGGCCGAAGACGCTAAAAAGAAAGAAGTTTCGGAAGTAAAAATTAATGCAGAGACTTTGGTTTATAGTACCGAAAAAACTTTGCGCGACCTTGGTGAAAAAGTTCCAGCTGAAGCCAAAAAAGAAATAGACGAAAAATTAGAAGATTTAAAAAGCGTAAAAGACTCGACGGATATTGATGTGATAAAATCTAAAACAGAAGTTTTGAGCCAAACTATACAAAAGTTTGGTGCGGATTTATATAAGCAAGCGGAAGCTGCCAAAGGCGCAGAGGTTACTCCAGAAAAGAAAGAGGATGAGGGTGAGAAACCGCAGGAAGGTGAGTTTAAGGATAAGTAAGGGCTTTGTCCGCGAGCAGAGCGAGCGGTAACAAAACCTTACCCAGCACCTTTTGAAAGTAATATATTTATACTTCTAAAAGGTGCTGGGTTCTATATTTTATAACTACTCGCTTCGCTCATAGATAAAATATGAAAAAGGACTATTACAACATACTCGGTGTTAACAAAGAAGCTACTCAAGACGATATTAAAAAAGCTTATAGAGAAAAAGCTCATAAATTCCATCCCGACAAATCTGGTGGCGACGAAGCTAAGTTTAAAGAAATAAACGAAGCCTACCAAGTTTTGGGTAATCCCGATAAGCGCGCGCAGTATGATCGTTTTGGCACGGCGGAAAGTTTTGGCGGTCCACAAGGCGGACCCGCCGGTTTTGATTTTTCTAATTTTGATTTTAACAATGTTGAATTTGATTTGGGCGATATATTTTCCGATTTTTTTGGCGGAGGAAATTCTAAACGCGGCCACAAGGTTGCCCAGCGTGGGCGGGATATTGGCGTAAGTTTAGAAATTTCTTTAGAAGAGGCGTTTAAAGGCATAGCTAAAGAGTTGGAATTAAGAAAACTAGTTCGTTGTATGCATTGCAAAGGCGATGGCACGGAACCCGGTACCGGAAAAATAAAATGTAAAACTTGCGAAGGTGTAGGCGAGCTTAAAAAAACTCAAAGAACTTTTTTTGGAGTGTTTTCTCAAACTGCGGTTTGCCCAACCTGCCAAGGCGAAGGTCAGTATCCAGAACAAGCTTGTAAAGATTGTTCTGGCGAAGGTAGGGTAAGAAAAATAGAAAAACTTTCTATTCCAATTCCAGCTGGCATAGAAACAGGTGGAGTTTTGCGTATACACGGCAAAGGTGAAGAGGGAATTCGTGGTGGTGAGGCGGGAGACCTAGAAATTAAAGTAAATATAAAAGAACACGAACTTTTTGAACGCGATGGCGCTGATTTATATAGTGAAATTGGAATTCCATTTGATATGGTTGTTTTTGGCGGAAATGCAGAAATAAAAACAATAGATGGTAAAGTAGATTTAAAAATTCCAGCAGGCACGGAATCTGGTGCAATTTTTAAACTGGCTGGCAAGGGTATGCCGTATTCAGCTTCACGTCGCGGCGACCAATATGTAGAAGTTTATATCCGTACGCCAAAAAAACTTTCTAGTAAAGCCCAGAAGGCACTTAAAGAAATAGCGGGGGAACTTTAAAAACTATCGAGGCTAAACCTCGATAGTTTTATTAGTACTCTTTTTATTTGACTATATTATTACCGTGTTATATTATCTCAAAATCGGAAAAGGATAGCTCTAAAAAATCTAAGTCGCAAGGAGAGAGAATATGACCCCAAATATTTTAAGAATATTTGAATTGTGCCAAAAGGGTCCTAAGTTAAGGGTTAGGGGGATTGGAGATAAAGCACTTGTTGGCATAGGAAGACTTCCAGGACCCGATCCAGCAGTAGATGACCAAGCTCTTCTTTCGGCTGCTAGAAGTTTGTTTGGTAGTGTAGGAGCCGAGGGTTTTGTTATATGTGTTGAAGGTAAAGATAGTGTTTTTGTGAGAGTTCGTTTTGGACAGATTACTGAAGAAAATACTCCGTTTGATGTTCTTTACAAAGAGGAACAGCTTGTATTGATTTCATAAATTTTGTTATTTTTTTTCTTAACCCAAAAGGCTGGTTAAAGATGTTCCCAAAAAACGGGAGCATCTTTTTTATTTGACGCATATTAGTTATATGTGTAACTATCTATAAATCAGAAAAGGATAGTTCTAAAACCCAAAAGGCCTAGGGCCAAGGAGGAGGATATGTTTCCACCGGTATATCAGATGATCTTTAATCGCCATCTGGAAATACAGAAATGGGCAGAACCTGCCAGAATACCTATCAATGTTGGATGGGTAAAGGAAGGTAAAGTCCTTGTGGATATAAGTGATGAAAGGAAAAGAGAAAAAGATGTCGATCATCTATATGTTGTTGCAGCTGCTCTTTATGGTGGCATAGAAGCTCGTGGGCGTATTGTGAGTTTTGAAAGAAATATTTTTATTAAGGTTCATTTTGAAAAGGTTGGAGGAAGAGATCCTTTCGATGTTCTTTTGACCGATGCGGATATTATCTTGGTTTGTTAGCGATGTTTACAGAGTGCCAAACAGCACTCTGTTTTTATTTTTGCCCCGTAGTAGAATTTCCGAAAGACGCCCTTGGCGTCAAAAAATAAGTCGGAAATTCACTAGCAGGGTTTTATGTTAAAATATGTTTATGTCTAGTATTCTAAATTCACTTGTAGATTTGTCTCGCAATATTAATTCTAAATTCGATCTTTTCTTTTTGGGTGCGCAGAGAATGGATACATATTTTATACTTGGTTTTTTGGTAGCTTCGGTTTTGGTTTCTATGCTTTTAAAAAGGCGAAAGATTATATTGTTGGCAGTAGCTATCTATATTGTTACTGCGTTGTATCAAGCCCTACCGTTCGATTGGGCTTTGGCTTATGGCAATAATGTTTATATTTTCTTGGGCGCGGTTTTAGCTATTTTCTTTTTGCTTTACACCACAATTGCTAAAGGTATATATGGTGGGGCTAGCAACGACCATGCGGGCAGAATAAAAATGACCTTGCTTTCGGTTATTACGCTCGGTTTTTTGGTTTCTAGTGCACTTAACTTTGTGACGGATGTAGATGTATTAAGCAATATTTCTTTGGTAGATAAACTTTTTTCGGGCGATATCAGCCGAGGTATTTGGGCTGGTTTACCTTTGCTAGGGTTTTTGTTTTTGAGAAGTTAGTTATACGATGCCAATATATCCCGATATTACATTTTAATTAAAATAAATGATATCGGGATCCCGACTTCTTTGATTTATAATTAGGCACAGAAGCGTCGGGACGAATCTATGCGAATGATACGAATAGAGGATTTTTTAATACAAAAAAAGTCCGCCCGGTAGGAGTCGTCCCATCGTCGCTAACGCGACTCTTTAAAACCTTGCGGTTTTAATATTTCCACATCGGGAAACCGAATCGTTTCCCGACCCCTTCGTTAAGGTTCGACTCCTACCGTGGATAATTTTAGACTAAAAGTCCGCCCGGTAGGAGTCGAACCTACGACCATCTCCTTAAAAGGGAGCTGCTCTGCCAACTGAGCTACGGGCGGTCCTACTATGCTCGGCTTATCAGCCGAGCTTCAAAGGACAAGTTGAGTCGGATAACAACCACTTGCCCTTCCGAAGCTCGAACGACAGTGAGAGCGAAGGAGGGAGCTATGGGCGGATTTATGCTAAAAAATAATAGCAGAAATTGGGAATAAAATCAAAGTTTTACTCTTTAATCTTATATGCTAGAATCATTAAGTTAAATATATGTATCTTTTTTATTTTGGAATAGCTATAATTTTGGGATTGGTTTGGGCGTATTTTTTTAATCTTAAAAAAAGGAAAAAGTAATATAAAAATGAATAGAAAATCAGCCAGTTTATTTGTCTTCGCTTTAGCCCTTGTGGGCACCGCTTTTTATGGCGGTTTTTATTATGGCAAAAGCCAAGTGCCTTCAATATATTCGATAGAGGGGGTGGGTAATAAAGCTTTAAATCAGCCCGATGATGTAGACTTTAGTTTGTTTTGGGATGCTTGGAAGATCATTCAAGATAAATATGTAGATAGGTCTAGTTTGGATAAAAAGAAAATGGTCTATGGCGCTATAGACGGTATGGTTAAATCGCTTAAAGACCCCTATACAACCTTTTTTGAACCGGTAGAGGCTAAACAGTTTAAAGACGATGTTTCGGGTTCTTTTGGCGGGATTGGCGCCGAAATTGGCATTAGAAAAGAAATTCTAACGGTTATTTCGCCCTTAGAAGATTCTCCGGCTCAAAAAGCTGGTTTAAGGGCGGGCGATAAAATTTTAAAAATTAATGATACGATTACTGCCGATATGGGTATAAGCGAAGCGGTTAGTTTGATACGCGGGCACAAAGGTACTGCGGTTAAATTAACCATAAGCCGGGCGGGTGATGATGCTGTAAAAGAAATAAGCATTGTGCGCGACGACATTAAAATTCCTACTGCTAAATGGCAACTTAAAAACGATAAAATCGCCTATATTCAATTATTTAATTTCGGTGAAACCGCACCTTCTGAATTTAGAAAAGCGGTGCTGGATGTTTTACGAAGCCCAGCCGATAGAATTGTTTTAGATTTAAGAAATAACCCTGGGGGTTATTTAGAAGTTTCTCAAGATATTGCTGGTTGGTTTATGGACGCAGAAAGTGTAGTGGCTATAGAAGATTTTGGCAATGGTACGCCATCTAAAAAATATTTAGCTAGTGGTAACTCTGTTTTAAAAAATATGCCGATGGTTGTTTTAATTAATGAAGGCTCGGCTTCAGCTTCGGAAATTTTAGCCGGAGCTTTGCGCGACAACAAAAAAGTAAAATTAATAGGTGGTAAGAGTTTTGGCAAGGGTTCGGTGCAACAGTTAGAAAATATGCGCGAAGGCACTAGTTTAAAAGTTACTATTGCTAAATGGTTAACACCTTCTGGTAAATCTATTATGCACGAAGGTTTAGAGGCCGATGTTAAAGTTGAATTTACCAAAGACGATATAGAAAATTTAAGGGATCCACAACTTGATAAAGCACTAGAGATTATTCTAAAATAAATAGGCTCACTAATAACTCTCGCCAATATACTAATACTAAGCTAATATACCAATAGATTTATTCGCCATATTAGCGCTTATTAGCTATATTAGAGAAAACTCATGAAGGTAGTTTTATTAAAAGACGTACCAAAACTAGGTAAAAAATCCGATGTAAAGACCGTTTCACCCGGCTATGCCAAAAACTTTTTGTTTCCGCGTGGTTTGGCTATGGTTTTAACTTCGGCTGTGGCTATGGATTTGGATGTTCAAAGTGAAGCTAAAAAGAAACAGGCCGAGAAGGAATTGTTGGAAATGGAAACCATGGCTCAAAAATTGGAAGGTTTAGAGGTTGAAATTCCAATGAAAGTTTCTAAAGAGGGTATTGGATATGCTAGTTTATCGGCTCAAAAAATTGCGGAAACTTTAAGCGGTATTGGTTTTAAAATAGCTAAAAGCCAAATCAAAATTAAAAATCCAATAAAGAAATTAGGGGACAATATGGTTATTGTTTCTTTACCTCACGGCTTGGAAGCCGAGGTTAAAGTAATAGTTGTTTCGGATGGGGAATAGTGGTTTAAGAATCAAGAGATAATTTAAAAGGTCCGACCTTCTAGGAAGGTCGGACCTTAATCTTTATATTACGCTTACCACCTTTACTAGCTTTTTGTGTCCGGTAAAATCTATTTTTAATTTTGTGCTAAATTTTATAACACCATCTTTACCAGCATAGAGAGTATCGTCGCCACCTTTCTTAACATTCTTACCAGGCCAAACCTTACTGCCTCTTTGCTTAACTATAAGATTACCGGCTTTGGCTATTTGGCCGTCGTGTAGTTTTATACCTAATCTTTTTGATATTGAGTCTCGTCCTAATGTAGTAGACCCAGTTGCCTTTGTATGCGCCATATTTTTCTAAATTTAGAATAAATTTAGCTAAAAATATGAGCGTCCCGCCCTAGGGCGGGACAGCCATATCTTCACTAAAATTGTTCCCATATCCTAACAAATCCCGCCAATAAGGTCAAATCCATTTTTCTATTGAAGTGGAACTTCAATAGAACTTAAAAAGTGCTATTCTAGCGTAGTCTCAGCTAAAATCCCTATGTTTAGGTCATCTAGCCATTTTCCTATTTCTATTTTATACTCTATCGAAGTGGAACTTCGATAGAGGGCTTTACTTAATATATGTGGGAAATTGCTTTTGCCGGTATAATCCAAATAGCTACTCCAACGATATGAGTCTAAAAAATTAAGGGCCTTTTCCTTATCTCGTAAGTTTTTACTTCTCCATTCTGGCATGGTTATATCCAAACAATTTAAATGGATATAGTGGGGTAGATATGTAAGTTGAGCTTGTCTCTTTATTAGAACTGATTTAAATATTCCTTGAAACAATGGACCAACACGAGAATATTTTTTATTAAAGTAATTGGTATAACCAGTTCCGAGTTTTCTCATAAATTTTGTGATACCTTCATCAACTTTTTGTCTTAAGAGTAAGTGGAAATGATTGGGCATAAGACAGAATGCCAGTATTTCAACCAATAATTTTCTAGTTTTCCCATAGTCAATATCATTATTTTCTAAATCATATCCTAAGTTTAGTACAGGAATTGCGTCATTAAATACAAAAAGATTATCAGCAAAGCGCATATAGTCTTTCTGGTTTAAAAATGTAACTCTTTTTTCTACACCGCGATTATAGATGTGATATATTTCTCCATTGGCAAACTGTGGTTGTTTCATATTTCAAGCATATCTCTATTGAAGTGGAACTTCAATAGAATAGAGTGGAGAAATAAAAAACCCGCAAGGTTTGACCTTGAACGGGTTAGTTTTGTAACCATATATCGATTGGCGACTAAAACATAATTTTACCATCAGGGCAAAGTTTTTTTACAATTTCTTTAATGTTGTCTAGTTCACCGATTGGCCAATCGTATCCACTTGATCTATGATTGGCTTCTTGTATAAAATGGTCAAGAGCGCTTCTGGCAGTTGATGCAGAGTCTCCAATAAGTTCTATTTGGTCTAAGGTTCTCCGTATTCTCTCAAATTCTTTCATATTCTCATTTTCCATTATTTCTATAAGTTTTTCATCGGTCAATTCTTCTAATGGTTTTTCAACTTCTTGATTGTGAGGTTCTCCTTCGGACATTTTTTTTATAGTTAATTTATAATATTTTGATTTTACACCTTTTAAACCCTGAATTCAACACCCTATTCAAGGTTACGCAGAGCAAGTATCACCATCTTTATACTCTGAATTCAATAACGTCTCCATCTTTAACAACATATTCCTTGCCTTCAATCTTAAGCCAGCCTAGATCACGTGCTTTGGCCCAAGAACCAGCCTCTAATAGCTTATCCCAGTGTATTACTTCGGCACGTATAAAACGTTCTTCAAAGTCGGAATGTATGGCTCTGCCAGCGCGAGGAGCTTTGGAATCAACAGGTATTGTCCATGCACGGGTTTCGTCTTCGCCGGTGGTAAAATAGGTCATTAAACCCAATGTTTCGTAGCTTTTGCGTATAAGTTTTACTAAGCCTGTTTCTTTAATACCTGCCATTTCTAGTATTTCTTTTTTATCGGCGGCATCAGCACCAGAAGCCATTTCTTCTACACCAATAGCTATGCCTAAATAAGGAATATTGCCTAGTAAGTTTTTAAGCTTTACGTCTGGTTCCCAATTTACAGAAAGTTCTTCTTCGGAAATGTTAAAAACAACCAACATCGGCTTATATGTTAAAAGCCCAACTTCGTACGCAATTTTAAGTTCGTCAGAATCAATATGCCCATAAAGCAATTTATTTTCTTCTAACAAAGCTTTCATTTTTTGGAAAGATTCTTTACGTTTAACTTTAATTTTATCGCCAGTTTTAGCTTCCGATTCCGCTCGGGTCAAAACTTTAGAAACTATATCTAAATCTTTTAAAATTAATTCTAGGTTTATAATTTCGAAATCTCGTACGGGATCTGTATTTTTTTCTACGTGAATAATATTGTCGTTTTTAAAAACTCTAACTAAGTGTAAAATTGCATCTACATCGCGTATATTATTTAAAAATTCGTTGCCTAAACCCAAGCCTTGCGAAGCGCCTTTTACCAAGCCAGCAATATCGGCAAATTCTATTATGGCGGGAATTGTTTTTTTAGAACTAGAAAATTCGCTTAGTTTTTGTAAGCGTTCGTCTGGTACCGCAACCACACCAATGTTAGGGTCGATGGTGGCAAAAGGGTAGTTAGCAATAACAACATCCTTTTCTGTTATGGTTTTAAACAGGGTAGATTTACCTACGTTGGGGAGTCCTACTATACCAATTTTCATATTTTGTCTGTGAGCGTAGCGAATAGCTACAAAATATAGAACCCCGCTTAAAGCCGTGCAAAATAATTTTTTGTGTATACACGTAGCCGTTAGGCGTCTTCGCAGATATTCATGCAAAAGCAAAGATTCAGTTGGGCTTTGTGCGGGGTCATGACCGATTTATCAATGAGTCTTATGTTATCATATAATAATTATGTCTTCTAGCATATTTCACGAATACGATATTCGGGGTCACTACCCAGCAGAAGTTAACGAAACTATTTTTTATAACTTAGGCAAAGCATATTACGAAGCTTTTAAACCTAAAAAAATTGCCATAGGGCGGGATTCGCGATTATCATCGGATACATTGTTTTTATATTTAGCTTCAGCGTTACAAAACAAAAAAGTAAAAATTATAGATTTAAGTTGCGTGAGCACACCTTTTTGTTTGTGGTATTCACAAAAATATAAAGTGGATACTTTAATGATAACAGCTTCACATAACTCTAAAGATGAAAATGGGCTTAAACTTTTCTCGGCTAAAAATGGAATAGTAGATAAGGTTAATGGCTTGGGTAAATTGGAAACAAAGTTTAAAGGTATACGCACAAACGAAGCTAGAATAGAGCATAAAATTGATTCTAAAAAACATTCGCCAATAGGCGAATATGTTGATTTTATAATTAATAAAATACCAATCCCTGCTTCGCCAAGGCTACGCAGGGCAAGCAAAATAAAAATAGCTCTAGACCTTTCCAATGGTTCGGCGGGGCCAGAATTTGTTTTGGCATTGGAAAAGTCAAAAATAGACTTTGCCACTTTAAACGAAGTACCAAACGGAAAATTTCCCGCACATAGCCCAAACCCACTTTTACCAGAAAGCCAGAAGGGAATAAAAATATTACTTAAACAAGGAAGGTTTGGTTTTGGTGCAATTATAGATGCCGATGGCGATAGGGTTTTATTTTTAGACGAACTAGGCGAAGTTATAGACCCTAGTTATGTTTTTTCTTTGTTTATAGAAAATTATTTACCTTATAAAAAAGCTAAGGCGATTGTAAAAAATATTGCTATAGCGCGTGTGGTAGATGAAACTGCCAAGAAAAAGGGAATGCAATTAGGTGTGGTACCAGTGGGCCGCACCAAAATGCAGGCCACTATGAAAAAGATTAAGGCCGAAATGGGTGCGGAAAAATCTGGGCATTATTTTTTTAAAGATTTATATTATGGCGATAACGCTATCGCGGCGATACTGGCAATGGTTTTTGTTTTAGCCAAAAAGAAAAAACCACTATCTAAACTTTTAGAACCTTATAAAAATTATATAATTGTTCCAGAGATTAATATTCCTTTTGAAGGCAGAATAGATAAAATTATTGGCTCTATAAAAGAAAAATATAAAAACGAAAACATAAGCGAGGTTGATGGTTTAAGTGTAGAAAATTCGCTATGGCGTTTTAACCTGCGCCGTTCTAACACGGAAAGCGTCTGGCGGTTAAATTTGGAAGGCAAGAATAGGGAAGAGGTTAATAAGTTGAAAGAAGATATAGAATCTATTTTAAAATCATAAAAAATAGCACGAGAACTGCGATCGCAGTTCTCGTGCTAAGTGTTTTCTTTTGGCCACTTATCACAAATATTTGCCAGAGCTTTGGCATAGCCTTGAGTTATATGAAGCCAAAATATAGTGAAACATTGAGGACACTCCAAAATTATTATTCCCACAACAGAATCTTGTACACTCGGAAATGGTAATTCCATGGAAAAGCCAATTACTGACTCTTTTTTCTTTCTCGATTCTTCTATGGTTTTGCTTACAATAAAACTCCAGTCACATTCGGGACATTTTTGATCTGGTGTTCTCTCGAACGCTGGATTATAAGGTACTCCCCATGCTTTTAGAAGCATAGATGCTCTCCTTTTAAGAGTTTTGGGAAGTATATAAGAAAACTACACCTGAATCAACACCGGTAATATCATCGGCCTGCGATGGGTCTTCTGAAACAAGAACTGGCCCAAGCGTTCTCTAATTTCGTCTTTAACCAATGCGTCATTAAATGGATGTTCGCCGGCAGTAGCGCCTTCTATAACTTTTCTAATAATCATTCTAGCGTCTAACAACATTTGCTTGTTATCGCGTAAATAAATAAATCCACGAGAAATAATATCTGGGCTACCACGCACTCTGCCACTTTTAGAATCTACAACAGCAACAACCATAAACATTCCGTCTTCGGCCAGCATTTGCCTGTCGCGAAGCACTACCGAACCTACATCGCCAACACCTAAGCCGTCTACCATAACCATTTCGGCGGGAACCGGTTTTTTATCTACAGAAATTTGTTCGGCAGTTACTCTAACTACGTTGCCGTTTTCTACTACAACTATGTTTTCTTCTTTCATGCCAAAACGTAGCCCAAGATCTTTCATAGCAAACAACATCGAAAGTTGGCCGTGAACAGGCATTAAGAATTTTGGTCGCACAAGTTCTAACATATACATTAAGTCGTCCTGTTGGCCGTGTCCGCCGGCGTGAATGTCTAACATTCGGTAGTTATAAACTTTTACGCCATGTCTAAGTAAATTATCTTTTAATTGCTGAATGGTTCTTTCGTTGCCAGGAATAATAGAAGAAGAGAATATAATAGTGTCTCCTTTTTTAAGTTCTAATTGTTTGTGGCGGTGAGTGGCTAAGCGCATAAGCACAGCGTTTTCTTCGCCTTGGCCGCCAGTACCTAAAATAGTTATTTTGCTATCTGGGTATTTATTGCTTTCTGAAGCCGAAATTATAGTACCTTTTTTGGTTTTGATGTAACCTAAAACTTTAGAAACTTCTACCGCAGCTTTCATACTAAAGCCTTCTACCACAACTTTACGGTTATATTTTTCGGAAATAGAAATAATTTGTTGAACACGGTTAATAGCTGAAGCAAACATACCAACAATGACTCGCCCTGGAGCATCTTGAATAAGTTTCTCTAGGTTGGCTTGAATGTCGGATTCAGAAATGGAGTGACCTGGTTCTTCGGCACCAGTACTGTCGCTCATAACAAGTAATAAGCCGTCGTCACCAATTTGTTTTAAGCGGTCGATTTCGGCAGGTTTATCGATAACAGGGCTGTGGTCGAATTTAAAATCCGAAGTACACATTATGTCGCCCACAGGAGTTTTAATAAGCAAAGCCATATCGTCGGGAATACTGTGGTTGATGTGAATAAATTCAACTTC
>JAUYOU010000090.1 GCA_030697855.1 bacterium | reverse complement strand
TCTCGCACCGCTTTTTCTTTAGAGCTGGGGCCTCCACCGCCTACTAAATACTGCGCAAATCTGTGTCTGTATTCGTATTTGCCTGGCACAGCGTAAGACAAGGACTCTTTGTATTTTGCCAAAGCGCCCTTAAAATCGCTTGCCCATCCGCGGACTATGGCCCTAGTGGTGGCATAATTGGCTTTAGCGGGTAAAATATTTGTCTTATATATCAACCATGGAACAAATATGATGAGGGCTATCGTAGCAGAATTAGTCAGTATCTTATTCGGTTTTTTAACATTTGTGGCATTCTTCTCTATTTGTAGATTTGTGTTATTTAGCGATAACCACGATATGAATCCAGTAATCGTAAAGAAAACAATGAGGTTAGCCGAAGTATCAAAGATAAAAGAATTATGGATTATATATGCAATTATTGCCGAAATGAAGCCCATGCCATATACGGCAAAATCGCTATTTTTTGATAGTCGTCTTAAAGAAGAAAATAGTGCAGCAAAAATATTTATATAAGCCAAAAATCCGACAATTCCCATGGTTACGAGAATCTCGATAAACATATTGTGTGCCCTGTCAAAAAGTGTTTCCGAGCCCGTACCGACAAAAAATTTCGGATTAAAGTATTTTGAAAAAGGTGTATTAAAGTTCTCCGGTCCCCAACCAAGAAAAACTGTTTTGGGACTCTCGCTCCAACCCTTAAGTCCTGCCTGCCAAGCCCAAAAGCGAGTTTGGACTGTAACCGAACCAATTGATAGATCAGTTATCCTGCTTAAGTATCTGGAATTCTTAACAAAAGAAGAACCACTAAACAAAGATGCAAAAATCACAAACAAAACAGCTGAACTGATTAAGGTATTAAAGACCAATTTTCCAATGCGTGACTTTTTATATCTCATCCACAAAAACGCAAAAACCGTGAGTCCGACTGCGTAACCCAAAACAGAGCCCCTAACTGCAGTCATCAAAGTGGCGGTAGATGTTACATAAAAAGCAAGTAAATACAGTATGCTAAGATTTTTTTTGTAAAACGCATACAATGTAAATCCAACAATACCACCCACACTAAATGTGTACCATAAAACTGAACCACTAACGGCAGACACCAGAACAATTATGGAAGTTACGGTAACAAAGAGTAAATCATGTTTTTTACTAGTCCCTATATACCTCAACAGCATTATCAGCGACATGAATACAATAAAAAGCTCGTATCCGGCAAACAAAGCGGGGTTGCCTAAAGTACCAAATATTCTGTCCCGCCCACCGGATCCAAGGAAAAAGTCAATGTTTGTTTTCTGAGCAAAACCGTAAAATGCCGACAATACTCCCACAAAAATTGTAATATCCAAGAGTTTCCGCCAATGCTCCAGTTTTGTTAAAACGGATGTCAAAATTATAAAATACACAAAATAATGCCAAAAAGTCCAGAGTCCGCCCATTCTCTCAAGTGAACCCCAAAAACTTGGATATTTTAAAACACT
>JAUYOU010000065.1 GCA_030697855.1 bacterium | reverse complement strand
AACAAGGAAGAATATTTTTCTAAGTTGCAATCAAAGCTCGGCCCAGTTTCAGAATTAAGATTTGATACTATTGGTTCTTCTATCGGGCAAGAGTTGCGCCGAAAAGCAATAACAGCTTTTATATTGGTTTTGGTAGGTATTTCTTTATATATTGCTTTTGCGTTCAGAAAAGTTTCTCAGCCGGTTAATTCTTGGAAGTATGGCGCTATAACTTTGGCGACTTTATTTCATGATGCTATTATTCCCGGCGGGCTGTTTGCTGTTTTGGGCCATTTTTTTAACGCCGAGCTGGATACTAATTTTATTGTGGCAATTTTAGTAGTTATGGGATTTTCAGTCCACGATACTATTGTTGTTTTTGATCGCATTCGCGAAAATCTGCGCTTTGCCGGCCACAAGTATGAGTTTAATGAATTGGTCAATAACAGCGTCAATCAAACTTTAGTGCGCTCGTTGAATACTTCTTTGACTTTGGTTTTAGTGCTAGTCGCTTTGTATTTTTTGGGCTCAGCTGAACTTAAGTATTTTGTTTTAACTATGGGTATCGGCACGATTGTCGGAACCTATTCATCAATTTTCGTTGCCAGTCCTTTGTTAACTATGTGGAGGAAATCAAACTAGCAAGATCTTTCTAATGCCGAAATTAGGCGTCGTCGCCTAGGTTGTGGCGCTTAGATTTGACTTAAAAATAGGAGAATGCTATTATTAGGTAAATCGGGGAAAGGCCGGAAGGATCATTTTACTATGCTATTGACTTTATAGAGATAAAATGTTAGTCTTACTGTGCAAGATAAAATTATGGCTAATAAAATAAATACTAACGACATTGGTTCATTCGTGAGTTCTTTCTTGGTTGAACACCTTATTGGTGGGCGTTACCAGGATGTTATTCAAGGGCGCTATGGTCTGAAAAGCGGCGAGCCACAGACACTGCAGGCTATCGGTGACCGTTATGGCATTACTCGCGAGCGGGTACGGCAAATTGAGGCCTTGGCCTTGAGTAGTCTTAAGGCTAAAGCGGAAGCTAGCCCGTATTTTAAATCTTTCATACAAAAATCCATTGGCCATTTAAAGGCAGTTGGCGGCGCCCAAAAAGAAGAACTCTTTTTCACTAATCTTCATAAAACAGTCGGTGATCGCGGACAAGTTATTTCTTTTGCTAATCAAGCGCGTTTACTTCTAGAGCTTTCTGGAAAATTTTCAAGCTATAAAGATAGCTATAATAAAGATTGGCATTGTTATTGGTATTTAAGCGACGCCGATGCTAAAAAAAGTCAGAGTTTTGTCAATAAAGTTGTCAGCACTCTAAATGAACGCAAAGAAGAAGTTTTAACATCTTCAAAATTTAACGAAGTAGTTAATT
>JAUYOU010000060.1 GCA_030697855.1 bacterium | reverse complement strand
GATTAATTATTAAATTTGAGCATCCTGAGTATGATCGAAGGATTACTTTAATGTAATGGTTCGACAAGCTCACCATAAGGTTTTGTTACTGCTCGCTCCACTCGCAGACAAAGCCCTTATCTATTGTCTCCGTTGCCGTGGATTTTATCTTTCTTAAACCTAGACAATAATTTTTCTATATTTTCCTTAGCCACATCATCTAAAGAAAACTTTAATTCTGTTGCCATTTGCGATACATACCACAAAACATCGCCTAATTCCTTTTTAATATCTTCCCTTTTTTCTTTAGTAATAACACCGTTATCGTCTCTTAAGATTTTTTTTACCTTATTAGCAACTTCCCCCGCTTCGCCTACCAAACCCAATGTTGGGTAAATAATATTTTTACCAATATTAGAATAAGCTGCAGTTTTTTTAGCTTTATTTTGATATTCTTTAAAATCCATAGTTTTCGCTAATATAACCAATCTATGCGAATATAGCTAATAATTAAATTTTATTTAAAAAACATTCGCCATATTAGCGTTTATTAGCTATTTTAGCGACAGGTAATAAATCTCCCCAATTTTTACCGACTTCCACTTCAGCAACCAGTGGCACGCCTATATCGGCCACATTTTCCATAATATCTTTAACTATTTTAGAATATCTTTCAGCCATATCTTCCTTAACCTCAAAAACTAATTCGTCGTGAACCTGTAAAATCATTTTAATATCTTTCTTAGATCCTAATTCTTTTCCTATCTCTACCATAGCTGCTTTTACAATGTCCCCTGTGGCTGTTCCTTGTATGGGCATATTAACCGCTTCTCTTTCGGCGGCGGCACGCATCATTGGGTTAGGCGAATTTAAATCTATAAAACGTTTTCTTCCCCATAAAGTTTCTACGTATCCTTGCGCGCGTGCCTTACTTTTCATATCACGGATAAATTTAGCCAAACCAGAAAAACCAACTTCATATTGACGAATAAACTCTTGGGCTTCGCTTAGTGTCACTCCAGCTGATTGGCTAAATGCCCGAGGACCCATACCATAAAGCACGCCAAAATTTAAAGTTTTAGCTTCACGGCGCATATCTTTTGTAACTTTATCTAGCGAAACATTAAAAACTTCGGCGGCGGTTCTGGTATGAATATCTTCGCCTTTTTTAAAAGTATCTATCATTTTTTCGTCGCCCGACATTGCTGCCGCTACGCGAAGTTCTATTTGAGAATAATCAGCGGCTAAAATGAGCCATCCTTCGGGCGCAACGAAAGCACGTCTAATTTCTAAACCATACTCACCCTTGGTTGGAATATTTTGTAAATTAGGATTTTCCGAAGATAATCTGCCAGTAACTGCGCCCAATTGTTTAAACGTGGTATGTAACCTACCATCTACACCAACTAACCTTGGCAAAGCATCTACATATGTAGATTTTAATTTAGAAAGTTCTCGCCAACGCAAAATTAACGGAAAAATTGGGTGAGAATTTTTTAATTTATCTAACTGATCAAAAGCAGTAGAATAAGCTCCACTCTTTTTTGTTTTTTTAATTTTAGCTCCGCCCAAACCTAATTTTTCGAAAAGTATGCGTCCAAGTTCTTGTGTGGAATTTATGTTAAATTCTTCGCCTGCAAATTCTATTATTTTATTTTTTATTTCTAAAAGTTCGGTTTCAAATTTTTCGCTTAAGTTTTTTAATAATTTAACATCTAAAAGAATTCCTGTTTTTTCCATTTTCCTAAGCACGGGGCGCACATCTTTTTCTAGTTTATAAATTTTTTCCGAAAAAATTCCTTTTTTATAGTATTCGTCTAGTTCGTCTCCGATTAATAAACCTTGTTCTTCTTGAATCGCGCTAGTCGTGGTTTGCACAACCTCCTCTATCCCTATTAAATCGTCTAATCGCTTAATTAAACTTTTAAACCCAAACCTAAAAAAAAGTTTTTTAATCTCTTCGTTTTCTACTAAATTAAAGGTGGTTTTTATAAAATCCAGTTCTACCGGAACATCTCTTTTAATGGTGGCGAGCCTCTTACTTAAAAAAGCATTATCCTTACCTTGAACCAACTTATCTATCAGTTTAGGGCTTAGGGTTTTTGATTTAAAGTTTTCTTCTTTTTCTACAGCTTTATATATATTCTCTAAACTGCCATATTCATTTAATAAATTTATGGCAGTTTTTTCGCCAATACCTAAAACACCAGGAATATTATCGGAGGCGTCCCCCTTTAAACCTTTAAGATCTGTAATTTGGTTTGGACCCAAGCCTTCGTATCTTTCGCGAACCAATTCTTCGTTATAAATTACAGTATCGTTTACACCTTTTTTGAGCGTATAAACTAAAATATTTTCGTCATCTATTAATTGTAAACAGTCGAGATCGCCGGTAACTATTATTTTTGTAAGTTCTTTTTTGTTTTTTAACTTTTCTACAACCGTACCAATAATATCGTCGGCTTCGTAACTTTGAAGTTGTAAAACAGGAATTTTAAAAGCCTCTACCAATTCTTTAACCAAAGAAAATTGATTTATTAGGGCGTCGTCGGTAGCCGGCCTGTGAGCTTTGTATTCTTTATATTCTTTTTCGCGAAAAGTTGGACCAGCCATATCGAAGGCCGCCACAATATATTGTGGTTTTAATTCTTTAATAACACGCATTAACACACTAGCAAAACCATAAACCGCCTGCACTTGCCTACCATCGGGCGCAGTTAAAATTGGCAACGCGTGGTAAGCACGATGAATTAAGGCGTGACTATCGATAATAACTAATTTTTCTTTTTCGTTTTTCATTTAATAACTATTTTTCTTTCTTTTTCGGAAACAACACTAAAGTAAATTCTAACAGTATTTTTAGGTAAAAGCTTTTCTATTTTTTCTGGCCATTCTATAACCAAAATATTTTCTTTGTCTTTTAATAAATCTTTTAAGCCTAATGTTGTTAAATCTTTGGCTGAATTTAAACGATAAGTATCTATATGAACCATTTGTTTGAGTTTATTAGTGTCATTCGCGTGAATTCGCGTATTGGCGTCGCTTAATTTATAAGTTTTCATAATAACAAAAGTTGGGCTTAGGATTTTTTCTTTTATACCTAAAGCCTTAGCCAAAAATTGGGTAAACGTAGTTTTACCCGAACCCAAATTTCCGTAAAGCGCTAAAACTGAAGGACCGCCCTTCGGTAAATCTTTAGCGATTTTTTTAGCCAGTTTTTCTGTGTCCTTTATATTCTTTAAGATAATCTCCATGAGCCCAATGTTAGCAAACCCAGTAGTGAATTTCCAATTATTTTTTAGGCAACAAGGTTGCCTTTTGGAAATTCTACTACTGGGAAACGCGCGAGTATAAAAAAAGGGGCGCCGTTTAGACGCTCCCTACGAATCACAAACTTTGATCAGGACTTCTTTTCGCTTATGGCATTGGCCACACCCGAAAGCCCCGAAAGAACCCCCATACCTACAATAGGCACCCATGACCAATTATCAGGAGCCGTGACTGATGCGACACCTAAAGCGATGAAACCAGCGCAAAGGACAACAAGCGTTTGAATGGACATATGTTTCTCTCCTTTCTTAACCAAGCACTTGGCTTGGGCTATGGGTTTCGAACTTTGTGAATGCCGCGCTGAAGCAACAGATTAACATCTATACTCATATTCAACGTATTTGTACCGCGGTACTCGCGTGTATTTCTATCAGGCAGGTAAACAACATCGTTCACCACCTCTCGAACACGATTTCCGGCGTTTGTACCAAGAAACGGTGTATAGATGTAGAAATCGCTCGCAGGCTCTGTAGCCACCTCCCCAGTGCAGACTTGCGGCTTACCAAGCATCATACCCACCATATCCTTAGAAATCACCAAAATCGTATACTCTTGGCCAGGGTAAAACCCACCCATTAACTTGGTAGTGTATTGCGGATAAGGATCACTCGATCTATCTGCCGGATCCATCTTAAAAACAGCGATAGGTGCAGCAGCTAGCGCAGGATAACCATTATTGTCGTAAACCAAAAGGTCATCCAAATAATGATGCCCTGCAAAAACCAAGTTTTCTCGCCACACAGGCGACCTGTTCACAAAAAGAACATTCCCTTGACGTAACCTCTCCCTACCACGATCTTTGACTGGTACTATCTGCGGATTTTGCACCACAGGTAGTTGATACGTATGGATCGCACAACAGTTTAAAAAAATTACTGCTAAAAAACCCAAACTTTTAAGGAACATAACGCACCTCCGTATGTGTGTTTTTGCGTTTTTTAACTTTTTATATATTACATAATTATAATATCTTTGTCAAATAGATAGTTTACTTGATAAACTAATTACATATGGACGAATTAACTCAACAACGCGACGACAAACTTAGCGATATTCATCGCCAACAAGAAGAATCCGCTTGCGAATTAAAAGCTCAAAAACTTGGTTTCAATTATATTAACCTCGCTCATGTTCCAGTAGAGCGCGATAGTTTACATTTTATTCCTAAAGAAGAAGCCGAGAGAATAAGGGCGATTGTTATTCTTAAAAAAGGCCAAATTATTAAACTGGGTGCAGTTGAACCCGCCAACGAAGAAACTAAACAGGTAGCAGAAAGATTAAAGTCCCAAGGTTTTAACGTAGATGTTTTTATGATTTCGCTCTCCTCTTTTAAAAAAGCTCTGGATGAATTTAAATTTATACCCTCGCAAATTAAGGGCGCATCTACTTCTGGCGAAATATCTTTAGAAAAAATAGAGGGTTTAAAAAAAGAATTAACAACTTTTGAAAGTCTTAAAACTAAGCTAACTCAAATAAACCAAGCCGACACCAGTACGCTTTTAGAAATATTTTTAAGTGCAGCCTTAACACTAGAAGTTTCCGATATTCACGTAGAACCCCAAGAAAATCAAACCCAAATACGTTTTAGACTGGATGGCGTATTACAGGACGCTGGTACAATCACAAAAATAATATATGAATCGGTTCTTTCCAGGATTAAACTTCTTTCCGGCTTAAGGTTAAACGTTAAAGATGTTCCGCAAGATGGTCGTTTTACCATTAAAGAAGGCGGCGCAGAAGTTGAAGTTAGAGTTTCTATACTCCCAGGCGCTTACGGCGAATATATAGTCTTGAGAATTTTAAATCCAAACGCAATCAAATTAAATATTAAAGATTTAGGATTTAGAGATTACTTATGGCAAAAACTAGAACCAGAAATTAAAAAGCCTAGTGGAATAATTTTAGTAACAGGTCCAACAGGATCCGGAAAAACAACAACTCTTTATGCTTTTTTAAAACATTTAAACCAACCCGGAATTAAGATTGTTACATTGGAAGATCCTATTGAATATCACTTACAAGGTATAGATCAATCTCAAGTTGAACCAGAAAAAGGCTACACTTTTGCCCAAGGATTACGTTCCATTTTACGCCAAGATCCAAATATTATATTAGTTGGCGAAATTCGCGACGAAGAAACCGCCGATGTTGCGCTTCACGCCGCTTTAACGGGACACTTAGTTTTTTCTACGCTTCACACTAACGACGCTATTGGCGCCATTCCCCGCTTTCTAGATATGAATGCCAAACCACAAATTTTAGCTTCTGCATTAAATGCAGTTATTGGGCAAAGATTGGTTAGAAAATTATGTTCTAACTGCAAAGCCCTAGCCGAAGGAAATGATGTAGAAAAAATTAAAAATAATTTAGTAGGTATTCCTGAAAATATAATTCCTAAAGAAATTAATGTTTATAAAACAGTTGGTTGCGAAAAATGTGGAGGCACAGGATACAAAGGTAGAATTGGTATTTATGAAATAGTTTTTGTTAGTGATTCATTAGAAAAATTAGTAGCAACAAACCCATCCCACCAAGATATTTTAGCCGAAGCCAAAAAAAATGGTTTTATAACAATGTTCCAAGATGGGTTAATTAGAGTGCTTGAAGGAGAAACAACACCAGAAGAAATATCTAGAGTTACGTCTTCTAACGTATAAAAATATCCTCCGACCTTGCGTCGGAGGATATTTTTTGTGGTTCTGTTCAAAAAGTCTGCAGGCAAACCCCTTGGGCGTAAACGCCTTCGGGGTAACCCCCGAATCTTGGGAAACACAGGGAGAGAATCTCGCTGAGGATAGGCTCAGCCTTCTGATACAAGACCAGAAAACCAATCCGTCCTAAACTAAGCCAAGTTCCCTTTGCCTACAGGCTTTTAAAACGAAACAACAATACCCTTATTTTAATCCTTAAAACGCATTATGTCAACCCTATGTGGAAAACGTGTGGAAATAGCCTAAAACAGGTGTTTTCTGCACTGTTTAAGGCCTTTTGCTTGTGTTAATCTTTAATTAATATGCCCAGTAACACTACTTCAAACATGTTCTTCTACACGTATGTGTTAGTAAGTTTGAAAGATGGTAAGTTTTATATGGGCTACACGAGTGATTTGAAACGCAGAATAGAAGAACATAACTCTGGCAAAAGTTTTTCTACTGAAACCAGAAGACCATTAAAATTAGTTTATTATGAAGCTTGTTTGAATAAAGAAGACGCCGAGAATAGAGAAGATTATTTAAAAAGCACTATTGGTCGAAGATATTTATCAAAAAGATTAAGAAACTTTAAAAGGGAAACACAAAACTTTTGCCTTTTGAAGTAGAGTTAACTGGGTATGCTAACTACTCCTAAAAACCAGCCAGAAGATAGTGGTCTAGACCAAACCCTTCGCCCATCTACTCTTTCCGAATACGTGGGACAAGAACAAATAAAACAAAATCTCGGTATTTTTTTAGAAGCCGCCAAAAAAAGAGGTGAGGTTTTAGAACATATTTTACTTTACGGTCCAGCAGGATTAGGAAAAACAACACTAGCCTATATAATTGCTGGCGAATTAAGCAAGAATATAAAAATGACATCTGGACCAGCCTTGGAAAAATCTGGAGATTTAGGTGCGATTTTAACAAATCTAAAAGAAGGGGATGTTTTATTTATAGACGAAATCCACAGGTTAAATAAGATTGTGGAAGAAATGCTTTACCCTGCCATGGAAGACTTTGTATTCGATATTATTATTGGCAAAGGCCCCTCGGCAAAAACAATACAATTAAAACTCCCACACTTTACTATGATTGGCGCTACCACCAGCATTGGAAACTTAACATCTGCTTTTAGAAGCAGATTTGGAGCCACTTACAAACTAGAATTTTATGAAAATTCAGATATAGAAAAAATATTAAAACGTTCTTCCAGAATACTAAATGTTAAATCTGACGCCGAAGGAATTAATTTAATAGCTTCGCGCAGCCGCCAAACACCTCGTGTTGCTAACAGATTATTAAAAAGAGTACGGGACTATGTAGAAGTTAAAGGTGATGGAATTATTAAAAAAGATATTGCAGAGAAAGCTTTGGGGATGTTAGCAGTAGATGAGCTAGGTTTAGAAAATGCTGACAGAAAAATATTAGAAACGATAATAAAAAAGTTTAACGGTGGACCAGTTGGTATACAAGCACTTGCGGCATCTGCCGGTGAAGAAGAAAATACTATTTTAGAAGTTTACGAACCTTATTTATTACAACTTGGTTTTATTAACCGTACACCTCGCGGGCGTGAAGCTACTCTTTCGGCATATAACCACTTAAAAATTAAATCTCCACCGCAAACTAAAAATCTTATTTGAGTATTAAAAAACCCAGCCGTTTTACCAGCTGGGTTTTTGTTCGCGCTTGGCGAACTTGTAAGAACTAATAAACCTCCTTTCCAAAGAAATCAGTAAAGACGAAGAAGTCGTCATTGTTGATTTTGCCATCTCCATTCAAATCATAGATGGCAACTTCCGCAATAGACAACGAAGAAGAGTTGTTAATCTTCTCCGATATGAGAAAGAAATCTGGAAAATCCACCGCACCGCTGCCATCAAAATCAACCATGTCGATGGTGACCGTAAAATTGTGGCCCTCACCAACAATGTTAACTATGAATGGCTGACTGCCAGCGTTGTGAAAAAAGTACAGCCGGGCTGTCCTCACTCCAGATTCAGTTGGAACAAATTCAACAGTAATACTATCCAATTCCCCCGACGCTAACGCCAAGGTGTCGGTAGACACCGAGAACGCATTATTGCTCGATAAGAACAACTTTGCGGTCAAAGTATCGTCACCGTTACTGTTGTTTTTGATCACAATCTGGGCAGTGCTCTTGCCCCTAGAAACTGTCACGTCTCCGAGGTCGAGCCTGTTGGTACTGACTTGTAAGATCGGACCGCGGGCTGGCGAGATCGGGACAAATACCTGAGATCTCCCTTCTCCCACCAACACAACGGTCGTTGAGGCAGGATTCCCATTACCCTTCAAAAAGAGCCGAGCTGTTTTGACTCCACCCGATGTGGGTGAGAACCTAACTGCCACAGTTCTTTTGTCGGAACTACCGGGCGCCACCGTTTTGAGCGAGTCAGCCGAGATAATGGTAAAAGAATTATCACCATCTAGGCTGATTGCGCCGTCGAAAACGTCGTTCCCGATATTCCAAATTTGGAAACTGCTCTCCACACTACCGTTGTTGATGTCGATAGTACCCATTTTCAGGGTATCAGTATCGCTGTGAATAGATGCTATCAACGGCTGTGGAGCCAGTACCAAAATGGAATCGGCCGCCATGTGCTGTGTATCTCCACCACCAGGTCCATCCACATAGAGTATCGGATGATAAAGCCCTGGCTGAAGGTAGGTATAGGTCAGGCTGTCGCCATTGCTATACGAAACCTTTTCACCACTGCCATCTCCAGGATTCCAACCCCAGCGAGTGATTAACCCACCGCGGTTAGTATTGGAAAAACGCACAGTAAATGGAGCAGACCCACTCTTCTTGTCCACCGACATATTCGCGACCGGCGGAGCAAAATAGATTGGGGTCGTTCCAGCCAAAGGAATCTGAATCACCGAATTGGACGAATTGTTGGCGATAACCAGTATCGCACTTTTCGGCCCAACCGATTTCGGACTGAAATTAACCTTAACAGTTCGGCTAGATCCCGCGAGCACTGTAAGGCTACTCGGAGAAAAGCTGAAATGCGAAGGATCAACTCCGCCCAACGATATTCCTCCCACCACCAGAGAAGCCGAACCAGAATTGGAGATTGTTACCTCCCTTTCTGTGGTCGAATTAACTCCAGTAGTATCAAAGCCGATTGATTGCGGAACAACCGACGCTGATGCACTCGAAACTGAAACCACCGCCGGACCAGCTATACCAGTAAGTGGCACAACCGACTGTCCTCCAGTAGCGTTGTGCTTAATGACAATAGACGCGGTTTTTGAACCAGCAGTTGCGGGTGTAAAGCCCACTACCACGATTCTTTTACCGCCGGCCTCAATATTGGCGGAGGTCATGTTGACCAAAAATTCGCCAGCATTGGGACCATTAACTGAGATATTATTCACACTCAGAGTGGTCAGACTATCGTTGCGGATTTCCAGAGTCTTGTATGACCCCGGACCGCCAACCGACACGCTATCCATAGACAGCGAGATCGGCACTAGGGTTACCCCAGGAGCTGAAACACCAGCTACTACTACGGGAGGCGGTGCTGAACCACCACCTGAAGAAACAACTGCTATGCCATTTCCAGTTACCGCAACCACCGCAGGGCTATTGGCCCCGTTGTGATTGATGGTTATGTTCCCAGAAGCGCTTCCGGCCACTGTCGGCGCAAAGCTAACAGTAATGGCGGAAGTGCTATCACCCGTGTTCACGTTTACGCCCGGCGGAATCGCCGGCGAAAAAGTGATCATGGAATTGTTGGACGAGACACTGTTGATGGTAAGAACCGCCGTTCCAGTATTTTTGATTCGGAGCGTGCGCTGGGCAGTCTGCCCAACAGTTACATCTCCAAAACTAAGACTGGTCGGCGATGGAGTTGCTTGAGCCAGAGAAACAAGTGATCCAAAAACAGAAAAGACGAAGGCGTTACGAAGGTCTGAGCCTCCCCAACCCACTCCACTTCTTAAGAACATTGGGCCACCAGAATCAAACCCTGATACTCCGTAAACACCACCACTGGATCCTCTTACTGCAAGGAAAAAATTCCTCGGGTCAGAGGCACCAGACCTGCTGTAAACCACATAATATGTGGTATTAGAAAACACAGCAAACGATGAAAGATCAATCGAATATTTCGGCCCAGGAGAGCTGCTGATAGAAGATCCAGAAACAGACCCGCTAGCAAGCAATGTTCCATCGGGAGATCCTTGACGAATCTCTATCACGACATTATCGGAAGGTGTTCCTGTTTTTGCCACAGAAACAACAACCTTGTTGACCATGGCGGTCAGCCCAGAAAAAGACTGTGCCACTTTTTCGTTGTTAGAACCATCGGCAATGCCAAAATTCATGACGTTGCCGGAATCGTTACTGATTCCACCCAACTCTACCGTCTGAGCACCCAAATTGACTGCCCAAACCAGCATCAAGATGGCCAAAAAACGGCCAATTGCGTTGTTCATAACTACCTCCTTTTATCCACATGGGATAGGTGTAGGAATTGGAAACGTTAGTAAATAACATTCTTTGACTTTTTTGTAAAGGTACTATTAAATAAACTATACCTCTTCGAAAGTGATTTGTAAAGAGCTAAGTATCTACTAGAGTATGTCTACAGTTGAGGTGTAATTTCTGTTTGTAACGGGGCTGTTTCTTTATTGACTACAGGCACAGGTCCAAACCAACTTCTTATTGCAGTCTCCCAATTATTAAACATTGGATCCGTAGCAGGATTAGAAGGATTTGAGCCAGTGGGATCGTCTTTTTTTACATAATATAAAACAGAATGTATTTCTCCGTTTATTAAATATTGTCCATTTAAAATTGGTTTAGAAACTTCTGGAAAATGTGGCGGAGTAAAACTTTCTGGGGCTAAATTTAATTTATCAAAAGCTTTCGCCATAAACTCGTGCCATATTGGAGCTGCAACATATGAACCAGGTTCTTGTTTAATAGGTGTGTTGTCGTTATTACCAACCCAAACACCAGCAACCAAAGAAGGTGTGTAGCCCATTGTCCAACCATCTCTAAATTCATTTGTTGTACCTGTTTTTGCGGCAATCGGTCTATCCGCAAAAAATAACGGGCTACGCGCACCAAAAGTTGGGGTTCTGGCAACATTGTCGGAAAGAATATTTGTCACCATTCTAGAAACCTCTGTATCTAAAACCTGAACTGGTTCATCTTTATATTCTTCTAAGACATTTCCCTTATTATCTTCTATGCGCAAAATAGATGCATACGGATGTTTAACACCTTCCGTAGCAAAAGCCCCGTAAGCTGCGGCCATTTCTAAAAGTTTAACTTCACCTCCACCTAAAACCAAGGATAAACCAAATCTGGATCGGTCTTTTAATGTAGTTATTCCCATATCTTCGGCTGTATTTATAGAATCATCTACTCCAGCCAAATAAAGAAGTTGGACTGCGGGAATATTTAAAGAATTAGCTAAAGCTTGTCTTACTGTAACTGGTCCTCTGTATTTAAAATCAAAATTTCTTGGCGAATAACATTTTGCACCTTGTGAAATCGGCTGACCTTGGGGATTACACCCTGTATCGAATTGTGTCGGTATGTCGAAAAGAATAGTTTTATCGGTATACCCTTTTTTAAAAGCTGTGGCATATACAAAAGGCTTAAAAGAAGAACCTGGCTGACGCATACGTGTTACAACATTTACATTCCCTTCAAACTGACAATTAACTCCGGGCTTACAGCCATTCGGAATAGGATCTTTAAAATAATCTCTGGAACCCACCATTGCTAATACTTGTCCTGTTTTTGGATCCACCGCAACCAGTGCGACGTTATGAGCACCAACCTTGTCATTTCTATCAGCGCCTGATGCTACCACTTCTTCTGCAATTGCTTGAAGCTCCCAATCGAGCGTAGTTATTATTCTTAGCCCAGCCTTTTCTATGTATTCTTCGCCATATTTTTCTTCTAATAAAGCTTTAACATAAAAAACAAAATGGGGCGCCGAAATACTTGTTCTTATTTTAGAAAATTCTAAAGATTTCTTTTTTGCTTTTTCAGAATCGTTTTTAGAAATATAGTTGAGTTCCGCCATTTTATCTAAAACCAAATGCTGACGTTTTATTAATTCATCTTTATGTTCGCCATACGGAGAAAAATAACTCGGAGCTCTTATTAAAGCCGCCAAAAGCGTAGCTTCGGACAAATCTAAATCGGAAGCTTTTTTAGAAAAATATGTCTCGGCAGCGGCTTCGATGCCGTAGGCGTTAATGCCATAAGGAATCTGGTTTAAATAAAAATTTAAAATTTCATCTTTAGAATATTTTCTTTCTAATTCTAAGGCTAAAATTGCTTCTTTAATTTTTCTGCTATAAGCCCTGTCCGAAGTTAAAATAGATTTTTTAATAAACTGCTGTGTAATAGTTGAACCACCCTGCAACGAGTCGCTTGTTAAATTAAACCAAACCGCTCTTAAAATAGCTTTAAAATCTATGCCTTTGTGTTTGTAAAAATCCCTATCCTCCGAAACTATGGTGGCATCTTTTACCACTTGAGGAATTTCGTTAAAAGGAATAACGGTTCGTCTTTCTTCGCCGTGAATGTCGTAAAGAATTGTTTTTCCGGTGCGATCGTAAATTTTTGTAGACTCGGTAATATTTCTATCTTCTAGATTATATGGGTTGGGTAAATTTCTTGCGAAAACGACAAAAAGTATCAAAAGAAGAGCAGAAATTACAATCGCAATAAAAAAGAATATTAAGAAGATAGGCTTTAAAAACCTAAAACCCTTATGGTTGTAGAAGCGTCTGACTGGCATGGCTGTGCTTTATATTATATATTAGATACATGTCTAATGTTGATACTTCTCCACAGAAAATAGAAGATTTTTTAGAACGGGGTGTTTCTGAGGTCATAACTCGTGACAGTGTGGCAAAAAAACTGTCTTCGGGCAAGCCTTTAAGAGTTAAGCATGGTGTAGACCCTTCGGGCCAAAATTTGCATTTGGGCCATGCTGCCGCGTATCTTAAACTGCGAGATTTGCAGGAAATGGGCCATACAATAGTTTTTTTGATCGGTGGTTTTACAGGAAGATTTGGTGATCCTACACAAAAATTAAAATCTAGAACTTTAAAATCTAGAGAAGAAACAGAGGCCGCCGCCAAAAGCTATATTAAACAAATAAGCTGTATTTTGGATCCTGATAAACTTGAGGTGCGCACAAACAGTGAGTGGTACGACAAGATGAGTGCAGAAGAACTCCTTAGGTTAATGTCTAACTTTACAGTAGAGCAAGTTTTGGAGCGGGATATGTTTCAAGAAAGAAAAAGAAAAAACGAAGCTATTCAATTGCATGAAATTATCTATCCAATCTTACAAGGCTATGATTCGGTAATGCTTAAAAGCGACTTAACTGTAATAGGTAGTGATCAGGTATTTAACGAAGGTTTTGGACGTGATTTGCAAAAAAAGCATGGCGATGAACCCCAAGACATTGTCGCTATTAAAATTTTGGCAGGCTTAGACGGTACCCAAAAAATGTCTAAAAGCTTAAATAACTATATTGCCTTAAACGATTCGGCTACAGATAAATTTGGCAAAACAATGTCTTTGTCAGATAAGTTAATTATAGATTACCTCACACTACTAACTCGCATACCGATGTCGGAAATTAAAGAAATGGAAGAGTCACTGAAAAATAATTCTATAAATCCAAAAGATCTAAAAATTAAACTAGGAAAAGAAATAGTTTCTTTCTTTCATTCGGAAAAAGAAGCAAATGAAGCTGCCGAGAGTTTTGAAAAAACATTTTCTAAAAAAGGAATTCCGGATAATATCGAAGAAAAATTAATCAAAAAAGGAGAATACACATGGCTCGATATAGTTAATATGTCTGGTCTTACAAAATCTAAAACAGAATCTAGACGCTTAATAGAAGATGGCGCCACCGACAAAGATGGAGAAGTTATTAACTCACCGCATAAAAAAATAACCATCGATAAACCTATAGTCATAAAGCTGGGTAAACATAGGTTTATTAAAATAATCCCCGAAGATTAAAAAACACCTCCGACATAGTGTCGGAGGTGTTTTTCTTATTCCAATTCCTCTTCTTCGTCCTCGTCTTCGTCTGAATCATCACTATCTTCGTCTTCTTCATCCTC
>JAUYOU010000051.1 GCA_030697855.1 bacterium | reverse complement strand
TATTACTCCACCACTAGAAACCGCCGCTTTATCTTTGCCTAATAATCCATCTACATTTAAAATAACAGCTTTTAAAAGCAAAACAAGAGTTTTGCGTTCTGCTGTTTTTACACTGTGGTTAAATGTTTCACCGTCTATATTTGCAAGTTCAAGAATAGGTTCAACCATGGCAGGCCGCACCAGCATAGAAAGTGTGTTTTTAATTTTTTTATTGCTTTGTTCGGTTAAAATGGTTTGGAGTTTTTGTTTTAAAGCAGATGGGTCTAGGTTTGGGAAAAGATCGAGCTTTATGGTTACATCCTGCTCTTCGGAAGAGCGAGGCTCGCCCGTCTCGCCAAAGGCGGACGAGGCGGCTACTTCAATATAATCGGCGCCCTCGCCTGTGTTTAAAAGTTCGCCAACTTCGCTACTCATATTTAAAACAGTTGGCCCGCTTATGCCAACATGTGTAAACAATAGTTTACCTGTGTGCACATTTTGTTTCTCGCTTCCTTTATATGTGGTTAATTTAACATCTGTAAGTGTTACACCAGCTAACCTTTTCGCCCATTCGTCTTTAAGTGTAATTGGCACAAGCGCTACATCGTTTTCTTTTATAGTATGGCCTAAATCTTTAAGCCATTTAAAACCTTCGCCGGTAGATCCTGTTTCTGGCCGAGATGTTCCGCCGGTTGCCATAATGCATTTGTGAGCGTAGATTATTGTTTTATCTAAAAGAGTTATTTCGAATTGTTTTAGGGTTTGATTGAAACTTATTTTTGTAACTGCGGAATTGGTTTTAACTTTTACACCAGTGTTTTTTATATATTTAACTAAAACATTAAAAACAGTTTCGGCTTTGTTAGAAAGCGGAAACATCCTACCTTCGTTTTCTTCTTTCATTGGCATTCCCTTTTCGGCAAAAAAGTTTATAGTTTCGTTTACACCAAACTGCGAAAACGCCGAAAATAAAAATTTATCGCTTTCTTTATATTTAGCCAATATTTCGCGTGCGTTGGGTTTATTATTGGTTACGTTACACCTGCCACCGCCTGTAATTAAAAGTTTTTTACCAAGAGTTTGGTTTTTTTCTAACAACAAAACATTCTGGCCTTTTTCGGCCGCACGCCCAGCCGCCATCATACCAGCCGGCCCTCCGCCGATTACTACTACATCGGAAATCGTTTTATTTTGACTCATCTTATTGATTTAATAATCAGAACATATCTTAAACATCCTTACAAACTTGAGAATGTTGGGGTATATGTCTATAGTATTATGGTTTTTTGATCAAATATTGATTTGATTTGAATTTCACCCTTCCCTTTTACTACCTCCCCAATAACATCGGAATTTTTTAGGCTAGAGATAATTTTTGAAGCTTCCTTTTTTGGCACCGAAAGAATAAAACCTATGCCACAGTTGAATGTAGAATACATAATTTTGTTTGAAAGCGTTTTAGAATATATATCGTAGAATATTTTTTGTGGTTTAAGTTTTTCAGGGTGAGAAATAATTGCATTACTATTTCCTAAAATATCTTTAAGTTTTGTAAATGCTCCGCCTGTAATATGCATCATGCCGTTAACTTTATATGTATTGAGAAGAGACAAAATTTCATCCATATAAATTTTTGTGGGTTCCGTAAACTCTGGCCTATACTTCGGCCCGAGAATTTCTTTAACTTTAGTAAGCCCATTTGAATGAAGGCCGTTACTAGCTAAGCCAATTAAAATATCACCAGTTTGGCATTGATTCTTTCGCCTATTTTTTATGAATCCAGAAATAGTAATACCTATATCCATTCCTTCCGAACCAGAATGGATTGAGGTTTCGCCTCCCGTCATGGCAATTTTTCTTTTACTGCACGCTATGGCTAATGCTTTTACTATTTCTAATATTGCTTTGTGATCGTCTTTTGGCAAAACAATATGGTTTTGTATTGCATAAGGAACCGCTCCAACCATAGCTAAATCATTTAAGTTCATAGCTAGAGAATCTAATACAGCATTTTTAAATGTGCGTTTTTGCCAATGATAAAAACCTTTTGTGCCGATGCCATCAGTATGTTGAACCTCGGGATATGAAAATTTCTTTGTAATGATTGGGTAAATATCTTTTTCTACTTTTGCATACGGTGTATTCCAAGTACCTTCAATAAGTTTGAGGATTTGGTGTTTGTAGGGTTTGGTTGGGTTATACATATTTAAAACATACTCTATTATTTTTTTAACTCTTAGAATAAGAAAATATTTTTATTAGATTATTGAAGTTCCACTTCAATATATCAGAACACATTTTAAACACCCTTACAAACTTGAGATTGTTGGGGTGTTATCGTTCTAAATCTAAAGTTTCATCAATGCGGATTTGAGCCACAAATTCGGGCACGTGGCTAACTAAGATCATCGCGCCTTCGTATTGGTCTAGTGCTTTTGCAATTATAGGTAAATGCCTAAAGTTTATATGGTTAGTAGGTTCGTCTAATATAAGTAAACCTGGGCGTTCTAAAACTAAGCGGGCAAAAGCAACTAAACCTTTTTGTCCTTCGGATAACGTTCCAATTTTGCTGTGCATATGTTCGCGGGTTATTAAAAAGCCTGCCGCAATGGAACGTAATTCTTCTTGGCTAGTTTCTGGTGTAGTAACTGCAGAGAGTGATTCGTAAACTGTGTCTTCAAAATTAAGTGTAGAAAAATCTTGGCGGTAGTAACCTACTTTTACACCGCTCGCAATTTTTGCGCCCTTGGCTTGGCCAGATGCTAAACGTTCTAACAATGTACTTTTGCCAATTCCGTTTGGGCCTTTTAAAAGTAGGTGAGTTTTTTTCTTTAAAGAAATTTCTACTTTTCTTTCTACAACTTTATGATTAATCATTACGCCAAGCGAAGTTATAGAAAGAGCTTCGCCCACAAAATCGGTTTGGTTAGGAATAGTAAAAGGCCGAATGGTTTTATCTTCTTTTCTAACGTCTACCATTTCGTCTTCCATCTCGGCGGCTTTTTCGCGCATACGTTTAGCTACCGCACGCAATTGCCCACCTTTGTTAGCAAAAAAGTTAGATTTATCTTTATTTTCTTGAATCTGTTTGGCTAACTGTGCGTTTTTCCTGTTTTCTTTTTCTATGCGGGCAGTAATATCTTTTAAAACATCGTTATAGTTTCCTACATACCATTCTAATTTTTGAGTGTGGAGATCTAAATATAAAACACCTTCGGTAAACGAATTTAAAAAGTCGGCATCGTGCGAAATAACAATACAGGTTTTTTGGTAGTCTATTAAAAATTTAGTTAAATGCTCTATACCCTGCTTGTCTAAATTATTAGTAGGTTCGTCTAAAAGTAAAAGATCTGGATTTTGAATAAGCGCAAAAGCTAAAAGAAGCCTAGCCTGCTGGCCACCCGAAAATGTTTTTATAACTTTGTCGTGTTTGGCTACTAGGTTAACCGCTTCTAAAACTGCATCTATTTTTGGGTCGATGTCGTAAACTTTTTTTGGGAAAGCTTTGGCAAAAAATTCTGTAACTGTTAAATCAAGTTCGTTTCTAGAAATAACTTGGCGTGCGATAGCAATAGAAACGCCTTGGCCAATAACTACACTGCCGCTTTCCGCTTTGTACTGGCCGGTAATTAAACCAAATATAGTGCTTTTACCTGCGCCGTTTTGACCCATTAGGGTTATTTTGGCTCCACGGCGTACCGAAAAAGTCGCCTCGTCTAGAAGGCGCTTGCCGTAGCTGTGTTCGAACGAAACTTCGTCGAACCTTAATATTACTTCGTCGCGAGCCATAGTGCTTTACAGAATAGCGTATTTATTAGGAAATAGAAAGAAAATCCGTAGTTCAATAAGCCACAAGCTCCATAACTATAGAGCTACGGAGCTTGTGGGATAGATACTAACTGAAACGATTATTTATCCATTATATTTTTCATTGAAGCACTGCCCTCTGTTGCATTTTCATTTTCTTTAACATATTTTTCTCCAACAATCTGCAAATCCTTACCCTTTTCAATTGCAGTTTCATCTTTATACTTCATTCCCAATTCTTGCATTATTGTTCCACTTGTTTTCATCATCTCTGCCATTTTTTGGATATTGCCCGATTGTTCTTTCATCATCGTAATTGATTCTTGCAATTTTTTATCTTGCATATCACCACTAGAACCTCCAAATGCATAACCTATGCCACCAGCAACTACGGCAACTATTATAATTATTATTATGTTCTTCATTTTATTATTTTAATTAATTATTAACTACATTACACAAACAGAAATGTTAACAGGCGGTTCACGTGAAAAATTATTATATTTCATTTTAATTTATTTTAAGTTTTATTAGAATCCCGATGATTCATATCTTTTTAATTCTGTAGCTGCTTTTTTACCAAAGCGGTAAAATAATGTAGGGGTTAGAAAAAGCGAAATAATAGTAGAAGATACAAGCCCTCCGAATATTACTACCGCCAGCGGATGAAGCATTTCTTTGCCTGGATCGTGTCCAGAAATTAAAATTGGGACAAGTGCCAAGGCTGTTACTAAAGATGTCATTAAAACTGGAACAACTCTGTCTAAGGTTGCTTTTACAATTGTTTCGGGCGTAAAAGGTAGACCTTCTTTTTGCACTAAAGTTAAGCTACGTCCTATAAGCATTATTCCGTTTCTAGAAACAATTCCTGCTAGCGAAATAAACCCAACCATATGCGCAAGATTCACCGACCCACCAGTAAGCCAAATTCCAACCATTCCACCAATTAAAACTGTTGGAATGTTGGTCATAATTAAAAGTGCAATTGGTATTGATCTAAAAGCGTGGTATAGCACGCCAAAAATCATTACAATGCCAACTAAAAATACTAAGGCTAATCTTCGTGAACTTTCTTTTTGACTTTTATAATTTCCTTCAAAAGAAAGTGTGGTACCCACAGGAAGTTTTTGCGATTCAATTGCAGTTTTTGCTTTATCGACTGCTCCAACTACATCGGAACCTTGATAATTTGCCGAAACCACAAGAACTCTTTTACCACCTTCGTGATCTAAACTGTTTCGACCGCCTTCAATTCTAATATCGCCTATACTCCCTAATGATTCGGCTCCTCTAAAAGGCAATGCTAAATCGCGAATAGATTCCATAGAGCCTTTAGATTCTGCGTCAAAATACGACACAACATTTACAGAGGCCGGCCCAAGACGAACTTGACCAAGTTTATCGCCCATTAATCCCATTTCAATATCGCTGGCAACCGAACCCGGAGAAAGACCGTATTCTGCCAGACGGTTTTGATCAACATAAATTCTAAATTCTGGAACAACTGTATTTTGTTGAATACGCGCATTAGAAATCCCTTTTTGCTTTTTTAGTTCGGCTACAACTTGTTTAGCGGCACGTTCCATATTTACAGGATCATCGCCAAAAACTTTTACAACAATTGGCGCGCGTACACCAGAAATTAACATTTCTACCCTATGGGTTATTGGTTGCCCTAAACTAAAATCCGCATTGCCAAATTGATCTAGTATTGTTTGCACATTACTAAAAATTCTTTTATATTCTTTTTCAGAACCCGGTTTAATGGCAATTTGTAGCTCGCTAGAATTAGCACTTCCACCATGAGGATCTGCCGGAGCACGTCCAGCAATATGGCTAACTTGGCGAATTCCTTTTACCTTAAGGATTTCATTTTCAAGTTTTGTAACATATTCATTTGTTGTAGACAGAGCGGTGCCTGGTGGCAAAAAAATCATAGCCACCATAGAACCTTCGTTAAAAGGCGGAATTCCCTCTTTGCCAGCAAAAAAATACATACCCACAGTAAGAAATAAAATAGTAATTATTGCGATACCTATTTTTTTAACATTTTTAATGCACCAATATATCCACGGAGTTATACGTTCTTTAATTTTTTGAACTATTTTTGTTTCTTTTTCGTGCCCCGCTAATGCTTTATCGTTAAGTAACAGAGCAGATAAAACCGGAGTTACTGTAAGCGAGACCGCCATAGATGCTACAAGAGAAACAAGATAAGCAGAGCCAAGGGCAATAATAAGTTTGCCTTCTATGCCTGGCATTAAAAATATTGGAAAAAATACAACAGCCACAAGAATAGTTGCATAAACAATTGAATTTCTAACTTCTTGTGAAGCTTGCAAAACAATATTTTCACGATTTTCTTTTTTGCCACCCGATACCCACACACGTAATCGATGAAAAATATTTTCTACATCAACAATAGCGTCATCGACCAGCTCGCCCACCGCAACTGCAATTCCCCCCAGTGTCATAACATTTACCGAAAAACCAAAATATTTAAACACTATGGCTGTGGTTAGAATAGACAAAGGAATCGCTGTAAGTGTGATGGCTGTTGTTCTGGCATTCATTAAAAAAATAATAAGAATAAGTACAACAAGCAGTGTGCCATCTCGAAGCGCATCCTTAACATTATCTAACCCTGCACTAATAAATTTTTCTTGTCTAAAAAGATCCGAATGTAATTCAACACCTTTGGGCAAACTAATTGATAAAGATTCAAATGTTGTGTTTATGGCATCTGTAACATCTATTGTTTGTGCATCGGGTTGCCTAATAACTCGCAAAATAACGCCTGGCTTGCCGTCAATTCCACCACTGCCACGGATGGGGCTTGCACCTTCAATTACAGAAGCAATATCTCCAATACGAATAGGTCGCGAACTCGTCATACTGCGTCCAATGGCTACTTCTTGTAAATTAGATATTTCGGTAGGTGCAGTAAGAATACGTATGGAATATTCTTTTTCGTCTTGTGTAACTAATCCACCACTTCTATTTGTTAAAGTGTTTTCTATACTTTTGCGAATATCGTCGAACATTATTCCGTAACGGCGCATACGTTCGGCATTAATATTTATTTGCCATTCGCGAACATCTCCGCCCATAACAAGCACATTGGCTACACCAGATGTTTTTTGAAGCGCGGGGCGAACCGTCCAATCTGCAAGCGTCCGAAGTTCCATTGGAGTTATGTTTGGATCAGAAGAATTGATTCCAACCCACATTATTTCTCCTAAAAGAGAAGTCGATGGACCAAGCACCGGTTTTACACCTTGGGGCAACACAGCTTGTGTTAAGCGTTCTTGCACTATTTGCCTATTGCGTAAAATATCGCTTCCCCAAGCAAATTCAATATTAACAGTTGCCTGAGAATACGAGGCATTACCCGTTAATCTTTCAATACCAGGAGCTCCAGCGATAACTGCTTCGATAGGGTTAAGAACTAATCTTTCTATTTCTTCCGAAGCCATACCAGGGTTTTCTGCAAAAATTGTAACGGTGGGTTTATTTATGTCGGGCAGAATATCTACCTTCATTGTGCTAACACTCCAAATACCTATTACTGTCATAAATCCAGCAACAAGAAGCACAAAAATTTTATTGCCCAACGACCATGAAATTATTTTATTAAACATATTTTTATTTATTACATTTCCATTCCACCCATCGATTCTTTGTCTTTTTTATCAGAAGGATCTACATTACTTTCTTTGGGTAATATGTCTTCGAGCAACATATTTTCTTTAATGTCGGGTGTTGGGCTTATTAAATAGCGATCGCCATTTTTAATTCCGCTATATATTTCTACTGATGTGCCAAGAGTTCGACCAATAGTTATTTTTTTAATAAATATCCTACCTCCTTCGGATATGCCAAACATATAAGGCAAGCCTTCTTCGTTCCATAAAATTGAGGAAAGTTTAATAACAGGAGTACTTGAATCTTCTGGAGCAATAACACGCACTGATGCTCCAGCCGGCCAATTAACTTTATCGATAAGAACAGCATCAGCCATATACGAACCAGATTCGTTAAGGGTAGTACCAACACCAAGTATTTTGGCTTTATATATATCTCTTGGAAATCCAGGACGAACAACAGAAATTTCATCTCCCTTTTTAGGTTTAACAATATTATTTGGAATATTCATTCTTACAATAAGATTGCTGTCGTTGAATCCAGAAATAACAGCAATTGGCATTGTAGGATCAACAAGATCGCCAATTTTTCTATAAATTGCCGATACAGTACCTGCTCGCGGAGATATAATGTATGATCCACCGTTAATTTCTTTGGCCACTGTGTTATAGGCTACTTCTGCTGCATCTGCTTCTGCATGTGCCATTAGCCTATCTTTTTCGACCATTGATCCTCCTTCATTTACCATAATTTTGTATTCAGTTTCTTTATCATCTAATTCGGCTTGAATCATTCTATAATCAGAAAGCATATCTAAAAATTCTTTTTGATCTTCGATAGCAGATAATTTAAATTCGTTTATAGCTGAATTTTCTGCAGAATTTGAAGAATTATTTGCGAGTTGTATTACAAGCAAAAAGTAATTTTCTGCAGCTTCTATGGGTAAATCGGTAGAATTTTTTAATTTATCGGCTAATTTAAGAAGTGCAATTTCATAAGCGCTTTGAGTGTTTGGGCTATAAATTCCATATTGTGGATTTAATCCACCAAAACGAAGATATCGCCAATCGGTAAAATTGGTCAGAACACTAACATGGCTTGAAAGTGTTCTTTCTATAAAAGATCGAACAGTACTTTTTTGGGATGCCACTTTTTTACGCATACCATCGAGCGCCATAAAAGAAAGATCAGAACTTGAAGTGTTATTGCCACTAAGAGCATTTTTTAAAGCATCAAGGCGCTTTTTCTCTTTGGATGAAAACTCATCAGCAATAATCGCTTGCGCTTTAGATCGATTAGCTGCTTCGGCCTGTTCGGCTAGCATTTTAATTAATTCGGGAGTAGCTGGCGCGGCAGATATTTTTCCTAAAACCTTTCCTGCCGAAACAGTATCTCCAATACGTACTTTCCAGTCGATAATTACACCTTCTCGTTGAGGTTGTATTTGCGATACTTCCGAAGAAATAATTTCTCCAGGCCAAGAATTATTTAATTTATTGTCATCTGCATCCACTACCCCAACAATAGAGGTATCGTTTAAAGGATTATAAGGGGCGATTGTTTCTTCACTATCTGCTTTAGTTACTTCCGCTTTATTTATAAAGGAAAATAATATAAAAATAGTCACAATAACCGATAGAACCAGCGCGGATAGCAAAGTAAGAGTGCGTGGATGGCGTTGTTTTATTTTTTGTACAAGATATTTTAATTTTTCTTTCATTTGTTTATATATTTTTATAATTTTTTAATTAACAAAAAAATCCTTGTATCACACAAGGATTTTACCAACATAAACAACATAGCTAAAACAATGTTGTTTATGTTGGTTTTATAAAGTTTGGACTTACTTCAAACAAAGATAGCCAGCTTCTAACGGCTGGTTCAATTATATTTATACTACATAGGTTACTCCAGTGCTTCCACTTTGAATAACTTAATATATTAAGTTGTAAATATTGTCCAATTTTTTGAAAGAAAGATAATGCTATTAAACTTATAGCTAAAAGTATAAAGATAATTGAAAATGGAGAAATTAAAGTTGTTATGGTTTGTGTTAATTCTTTTGCATGAAGAGTATGCAAGATGATTCCGTCTTGATTTGATAACATATTGTCCATAGATGACATAGAGAAAAAAGCGCAGAACAAGGTAGCACCTGCTATTGCAAGAATTGAAGAAACAACGAAGACTTGTTTAAAAGCGTTTTTCATTAATAGATCTAATTAAGTAGTTTAATAATGATATACCCTATGGGGGTATTAAGTCAAGAATCAAGTTTTTCTTATGTAAAAGATTAGGTATATAATGAAAATATTATTATTTAATAAAACTTTATGATTAATTTAACACAAGCACTCAAAATCATTTGTTCGTGGATTAGTATTGTTTATGTGGTTTGTTTTGGTGGTATTGCTTTAGTACCGAGTATGCGTCCTTGGTTTATGAAATATGCACTTCATACAGAAGTTAATATTGGTACAAATATAATAACTCCCGCAGTGTTTGTTACGGGTTTTATTATTTGGAACATAGTGGCAGTACTTGCGGTATGGCTCTATGTTGTTATTAATAATTATTTTAAAAAATAAATTTATTAAAAAAGACTCCGTTTTATGGGAGTCTTTTGTTATTCTAGTTCTGAAAAGAAATTTGAATTTCGGTTTCCCTAAGGAAAGGAACGAATTGAGCCAAGGCAGCTTCTGCTATTGGATTAGGATATAACCTAAACATTTCCTTTAAGACATCAAGTAATTTGGCACCGTTTTTCAAAATCTCTGGCCCAGTCGCTTCAATGGTTTTAAATAAATCTTCGGCATGTTCTATTACAAAACCAATAAAACGCTCTTGACCTACTTTGGGATGGTTGTCTTCAAGAAGTATAATAGGATCTTCATCTATCTCGTGTTCGGTAACACTGCAATCTCTAAGCTGAAATACTATAGCATCGCGTTTCTTGTCATAAAACGCTATTGGTCTAGAAGGTTTTATAGGAAATTCTTTTAGGAACTCATCCAACCAATATTCTTCTGAAACCATGACTTCGCTCATAACCAATTCCTCCTTTTTTGAGATATAAAGAACTGCTAATTTATATTGAAAATCCTACCTTATCTTGCTATCATACCTTTATATTGCGGGATCGTCTAATGGTAGGACATCGCCCTTTGAAGGCGAGTATCTTGGTTCGAATCCAGGTCCCGCAGCTATGTTTAGTGGGTTTCTGTATAGGAATATTGTAAAAGAGGTTTTATTTTTGTTTCCCGCCGACAGCGTCCACGAAGCTTTTCTTAAGTTTGGTAAAAAACTTGGTAATTTAGGTTTTTTTAAAACTCTCATCGCTAAACTTTGGCGGTACGATAATTTTATTTTAGAACAAAATCTTGTTGGTTTAACTTTTAAAAACCCTATTGGGCTTTCTGCTGGGTTTGATTATGATGCCGATTTAGTAGAAATTTTACCCAGTATTGGTTTTGGCTTTAACACAGCAGGCACGCTTACACATGAAGCCTACGAAGGTAATTCTCCACCGATGCTTGGTAGATTACCAAAATCAAAATCTTTATTGGTTAACAAAGGTTTTAAAAATAAAGGCGTAACTAAAGTCTTAAGCACTATAAGGTCAAATACCAATTTATTGGGCATAAGCATTGGAGCCACAAATAAACCATATTCCAGTTTTGAAGATATGGTAGAAAATTTAGTTAGTGGTTTTCGTGATGCCGAAAATTTTAATAACTTTAACTATTATGAACTAAATATAAGTTGCCCTAATTTGCTTAATATTCAAAACTTAAATAATAAACTAGATTCCCATTCTGGTTTAAAGCAAGTCCTTACTAGTTTAGAAAAATTAAATATTAAACGCCCTGTGTTTATTAAAATGCCTTTGGAGAAAAGTGAAACCGAAACCAAAGAACTTATAGAAACAGCTAGCCCCTTTTCTTTTATAAAAGGTTTAATATTTGCTAACTTAGCCAAAGATCGTAAAAACCCAACCTTTAACACCGAAGAAATTAAAAAAGCTGGTAAAGGTGGTTTTAGCGGAAAACCTACAGAAGAAAAATCTAATCAATTATTGCGCTTTGCTTATAAATTATGTCACGATAGATTTTTGCTAATTGGTGTTGGTGGAATTTTTACTGCCGAAGATGCTTATAGAAAGATTCTTTCCGGTGCATCAGTGGTGCAATTAATTACTGGTATGATTTTTATGGGTCCACAACAAGTAGGCGTAATAAATAAAGATCTGGTTACATTATTAAAAAGAGACGGTTATAACAGTATTAAAGAAGCAGTTGGTGCCAAGGCTTAAAAAATGGAATATTTAATTTTAATAACTTTTGGATTTTTTCTGGTTTATTCTTTTTTGTTTTATTTGTTTCCTTTGTTTTTTAAAAATACGATCCCCTCGTCTAAAGAATTTTCTTTTGTTTCTTTATTTTATATATTAATTTCCTGTTTAGTTGCTTTCACCGCCAGCTTTAGCGTAAAAGATTTAGATTTAAGCAATAGAATTTTGCACACATTTGGCGGAGGTTTTATAACCTTTCTTGTTTGTTTTTTGGTGGTTAAAAATACAAAATTACAAATTAGCCGTTTCCAGTTTTTTACTTTTAGTTTTTTGGTTGTAATCTCTTTGGGTGCTGCTAACGAAATTTTAGAATATTTTTTACAAAATTATTTAAGCTTTTCTTTTGCCAAAAGTGCGAACGATACTTGGCTAGATCTTATTAGTAACACTGTAGGCGCTTTAATCGCCAGTGTTATTTTAGTTCCGTTTGTTAAAAAGAACAGCTAAAACATCCCTGAGTTTGTCGGATGTGATTTTATAGTGATTTTTTTATTTTTCTGGCCAAGTTGAATAATTTATAAAGCACAGGCTTTGTAACCACATCAACATTGCCAATATATTCAAACTCCTCTCCTTTAAAACGTCTTTTAAACGTTGTTAACGAAACCCAGAGCTTCTCGTCTATGCCTCCAAGATCATAATATTTAAAACCCATCTTTTTAGATTCTTTTATTCCATACCAATGCAGATAAGTAGTTATTTTAGAAGGAAGCTCTAACGTTGCCGAAGCACCAAACAAATAGGTAGCAGTACCACCAAAAAATAAAACCATATTAATAGCCCCAATTCTTTCTTCGTGTTTACCCACAAAAAAGCATATGGCTAATTCATTGTTCTTGGCTTCTTTAACACCAAGTGCAATTTTTTGTATAGTTTCAAAATAAGCTATATTGGGGAAAATATGCTTGTTTTTGTTTCTGTAGCTTGTATCTTTAGCTAAATTAAAAAACTGGTTTAATTCCTCTGTATTTAAGAATTCTTTTGTTTCTACGGTCACGTTCTTTCTTTCGGCTTTTCTAACATTAGCTCTATTAGACGGGTGGAATTCGGCTAAAATTTCTTCTTCGGTTTTATTTAAATTAATAGCTAAATTATGGCGCGGTTGAACATAATATTCTGGAAAAGAAACTGCTAGACCCTTTATTTTAAATCTCTCTTTTATTGGTGGTTCAAATCTTACAAAAATAAACTGTGGGAAATTTTCTTTAACCCAAACTTGTAGCGATTTAAAAAGTTCATCTATTTTTTCGGTTGTATTAAAAAAATTTATATCGAGTACCGGACCCCGAGGGCTGTAACCGTAAACTTGCTTTAAAGGTAGGTTACAGTAAACCAAAGTAAATAAACCAACTATATTTTCGTTTAAACTTATTTTAAAACGCTCGGTTTTTCGCCCCAGCGCAGTTTGAAAATTACCCCATTCCCACGACGCCATAAAAGCACCTACGGGCGGGTAATTTTTTGAAACAAAACCATTCCAAATTTCTTTTTCACTATCGATAACTGCTTTTATTTTTATTTCACTATTTAACATTGTTCAAAAAAACACTATCGCCTATTTTTATATTATTTTTTTTGCTAAACCCAGCATTAACTTCTAAAACATAGTTGGCTTTTTTGGTAGGTAAATAGAATTTAGGCTTAGACGGATCAAGCTTGTTAGAAACATTATGGCTAATATCTATTATCTTATTGTTGTTTATCCAAATAATATCTATGGGAAAATGCATATCTGGCATCCAAAAACGGTAATAATCGGCTATGTTAAAAATAAACAGCATCCCGTTTTTTGAACCTAAGCTTAAACGCCCAGATAAGCCCTTTTGAACCTCGACTTCTGTACGCATAACCTCTACCGGAATTTCTAGTTTGTTAATAGTAACCGATGGGGTTGTCGGTTTTACAACTTGAGCAATATATTCAGTTTTCACTGAAGACGTTTGATTCCAAACAAAAAACGAACCAATTCCAGCAAAAACTAAGCCAATTAACACATACTTTCGCATAAATATTTCTTTTGCATTATAGCATCAAACCTAGATTTTTTAATAGAAAAGGGCTAATAAAAAACGCGGACTATTATGTCCGCGTTTCCAAAATAAGTACAAGTTTCCTACCTCAACTTCAAAGGTTCATCTTTCTTTGTTGAGAATGTTTCCTCTGTTCTTCCGGAGGTTACGATATCGTAGCGAGCCATATCAGCCTTGGGGTAACCACCCAGCATATTATAGAAGCGTCCAGAAGTGGTCGCCGCATAATATTGTTGGTAAGCCTGCTTTTTGGCAACCAGTTCTCGTTGGGCTTGAGTGAATCTTCTCCTAAACGTTTCGATTGACTGTTGAATCTGTCTGAATATCTCGGCATCTAGTGTCGGATTTTGTTCCTGAATGAACTGGAAAAGGGCTTTCGAACCTTCTTCTCCATACCTTCCACTCATGACCTGAGAATAAAGTTCTTTCAATTGATCAGTGTACATTTCGGGCACTTCTGATTTTTCCAGAACCTCTTTATAGCCGTTGTCATAAACATTCTGATTATCTGTATACTGGGCTTCGATTTGGATTTCAAAATCTTTACAGGTATTCTGAAATCCGATAAAGCCCATACCAAGAGATATTGCCATTATGGTCAAAATCCCTGCTGTAACCGCAAGAATAATTAATGCCTTTCTCATTTCAGCCTCCTTTTAAGGGTTGGGTTTAGTTGTATCTGTCGCCAAAGGGATCGCATGCCCGAAAGTAAAAGGTCATGCCCACCGAAAGCAACGTGCCTAGAATGAACATAATGATTGTTCCCGTCGTTCCCGGCTGTACTCCCGCCATCAGATATTTAAAATCATCCATATCGCGATGAATAAATTTGTCATCGGTCATCTGGTAGATTATTTTTCCAATCTCTTCCCTCCTTTCCATGGTTCCGATTTTTATAATAGCATCACGCAATTCAACCTTAAGATCTTCAGCTATACTCCATGAAAAGATGCTCACCCATTCAATCTTGGGATAGTTGGGAATACCCATAACAATTATCAGATCATTCTTCTTGCCTCCAATCCAAACCTCTTCCAGAGCATAGGCATATTCGGGTTCATTTAGTGCCACTGCAACTGCAACTATATTCATTTTTTTCTTAGCACCGAGTTCAGCATTTATTTCACTTAACTGGCGGTTCCATTCTTTGATGTCTGGTATTCCAATATCACCAACCACCAAAAATCTATCGCAATAATAGTAATCATAGATTTGATTAGGATATTTTGGAATATAACCCTTATACAATTCAGCCGCTCCGGTTCTTCTTAAAATACTCCCCGGATTAGCTTTGATATAGTTAGTGAAAGAATGAGTCTGAGCAGTAGGATCACCAATTTTAGCTTGTGTCCATCTGGGTGGTTCTTTGTTTCCTTGTGAATCAATTCTTTCTATATTAATAACTCCATCCTCTTTGTTACTGGTAAAAATATTCCAGTCCCAATCGTAATTATGGTCGTAACATGTATCCCAGCAGGTGTCACAACCATTTTTATCGCAATTACAAGAATGAGGATTGCAAGGATAAGAGTGGCTACAAGATACTTTATCTTTTTCCTTTTTTACTATTTCTCCGCTCCAAACTTCAACATCTCGAGTCGATGTCCATCTGGATATAAAATACCCTATCAAAACCACGACCAACAAAACCCCTTGCTGAGCAAAAAATTCTTTCAGTGTAATCCTGCCTCTTGAGGTTGTGAGACCAACCAGGCCGATAATTATAGGCACTAACATGATCATGCAGACGTAAACAGGCATAGCCCTCTCCTTTCTTATATGTTTTGATTTTTAAGGATCAATCTTTCTCTACTTGCCATACTATAGTCAACTAATATATCTTTGTCAATAGTGATTTTATGTCTATTTAGGTGTAGTTTAGTATTATATATGGAACCTTTAGCCTCTAAAATTCGCCCAAAAAACCTTACCGATTATATTGGCCAAGAACACTTGGCTGGGCCAAATAAACCTATTAGAGTTGCTATAGAAAAAAAGCATTTATTTTCGTTTATTTTGTGGGGTACACCGGGAGTTGGCAAAACAACTCTGGCCAAAATTTATGCCAACGCGCTAGATGCCAAGTTTTATGAACTCTCGGCTGTTTCGGCTGGTAAAGATGACATTAAGAAAATAATTAAAGATGAATCTAGCAAACCTAAAATTTTATTTTTAGATGAGATTCATCGTTTTAATAAAGCCCAACAAGATTTTTTATTACCATATGTAGAAAGTGGGGTTTTGACTTTAATTGGCGCTACTACCGAAAACCCAAGTTTTGAAGTTATATCTCCCCTACTTTCACGTTGTAGAGTTTTTATTTTAAACGAATTTTCTAATACAGAAATGGAAAAAATAATTAACCGCACTGGTTTAAAATTAAATACCGAAGCCAAAGAATGGTTAATTGCTATGGCTAATGGCGATGCTCGGCAAGCTATTGGTTTATTAGAAGCTACGAAAAACTTATACGGCAAAATCGCAATCGATAATTTAAAAAATGCCTTGCAATCTAAATTTTTACGTTACGACAAAAAAGGCGAAGAACATTACAATACCATTTCGGCTTTTATAAAAAGCATGCGGGCCAGCCAACCCGATGCGGCGATTTATTATTTAGCCAGAATGATAGACAGTGGCGAAGACCCAAAATTTATTGCTCGTAGGATGGTTGTGTTTGCGAGCGAAGATATTGGCCTCGCTCAACCAACAGCCCTAGTGGTGGCTAACGATGTTTTCCGTGCTTGCGAAACCATAGGATTGCCCGAATGTGGTATTAACCTAGCGCACGGAGTGGCTTATCTGGCACAATGTAAGAAAGATCGCCGAGCTTATGATGCCTATAAGGAAGCAATGAGCGATGTTAAAAAATTTGGTAACTTACCTATTCCCTTAAAAATTCGTAATGCCCCAACAAAATTAATGGAAGAGATTGGTTACGGCAAAGGTTATGAAAAATATACAGATGATAGTTTTTTACCGGATGAATTAGGAGGGAAAAAATATTTAAGATGAAACCGGGAATTGATTATGTAGGTGTTGCTACTCCATTTTATTGCCACGATGGTAATGGTAAGTTTTTGTTTCATAGACGAAGCAAAAATTGCCGAGATGAACACAACACATGGGACACTGGTTCGGGTAAGTTAGAGTTAGGTTTAACACCCGAACAGAATGTCTTAAAGGAAGTAATGGAAGAATATGGTTGTCATGGGAATATTTCTGAATGTCTTCCTCCTTATTCATTATTTCGAGAATGGAATAATCAAAAAACTCATTGGTTGATGATTCCATTTTTTGTAAAAGTTGATCCATCTCAAGTTAAGCTAAATGAACCTCAAAGTATGGACGAAATTGGTTGGTTCGAATTAGATAATATTCCTAATCCTCTGCATACAGGTTTTGCCTATAGCTTTAACAAATATAAAGATATATTTTTAAAATATGCAAACAGAAATTGAGGCTAAATTTTTAGATATCAATCCAGCTTCCATAAGAGAAAAACTAAAAAATATTGGTGCGAAGCTTATTTATCCGGAACGATTGATGACTCGCAAGGTTTTTGACTTTTCTGATCATAAATTAGAAAAGGATGGTGCATGGATAAGAGTTAGAAATGAGGGAGACAAAATCACTCTAAGTTACAAGAGATTAATAGATCGTTCACTTCATGGAACTAAAGAGATCACAGTTATAGTTGATAGTTTTGATCAAACCTGTAACTTTCTCTTAGCCTTGGGTTTCGTTCAAGATTCCTTTCAAGAAACCAAACGTGAAAAATGGGAACTTGAAGATTGTGAAATAACTATAGATACATGGCCATGGATTCCAACTTTTATAGAACTAGAAGCGCCTACAGAAGAGAAAATCAAAAATCTAGCTGGTAAACTGAGCTTAGACTGGGAGCAAGCTATGCATGGTAGTGTAGAGACAGCTTACCAAAAGTATTTTGATGTTACCGAAAAAGAAATAGATGGTTGGGAAAAAATAACTTTTGAACCTGTTCCTGATTGGTTGGAAATAAAAAGGAAAAAATAAATTAATAATAACATTCCAACATTCTTGAGAATGTTAAATAAATGAAAAGAGTTTTTATTATTCACGGCTACGATGCCACGCCTAGCGACAATTGGTTTCCTTGGCTTAAAAAACAGTTAGAAGAAGGAGGGTTCAGTGTTACTGCACCTCAAATGCCAGATACCGGCGCGCCAACACTAGAAAAATGGCTTTTGCATATTCAACAGATTGTTGGAACTTGCGATGAAGATACTTTTTTTGTTGGGCATAGCTTAGGCACCATAACTTGTTTGCGTTTTTTAGAAGCCTTACCAGAAAATGAAAAAGCTGGTGGCGTAGTTTTAGTTGCAGGTTTTTCCGAAGATATTAATTTTTCTCCATTATATAGCTTTACTGAAAAACCGTTAAACTATGAGAAAGTTAAAAAATCTGTAAATAAAATAATAGCTATTCATTCAACCGACGATATGGCTGTGCCTTATAGATTTGCAGAAATTATCCAAGATAAATTAAATGCAAAGTTAATAACACTTCAGGGCTTGGGCCACATAAATGCTTCGAATGAATGTTTCGAACTTCCAGAAGCCTTAAATGCTATACTCCATTTTAATGATTAAAGAAAGACTATATAAAATATTGCCGATCGTGGCTTTATTTGCTTTAGCCACTTTTTTTGCTTTTTACTACCCACCCACTGTTGGCATAGACAACTACTACCATATTAGACATGCATGGATTTACCAAACCCAAGGAATGTTTAATAGCGATTTTCCTTGGTTAGAAAATTCGATCATTGGAAAACTAGGTGGCGATATTTGGTACGGTTTCCATATTTTGCTTATTCCTTTTACTTTTTTTACAGATCTTCTTTTGGGAATCAAGTTTGCAACCGTAGCTGTTACTTCTTTTACACTACTTGCAATTTATTTTGTATTTAAAAAATTTAATGTTCGTTGGCCACTTCTGTGGACTATATTTTTCTTTTTTTCTGTACCCGATGTTCATTTTAGATTAATGATGCTTCGCCCACATGTTTTAACACTTGCCTTACTGCTTATAATATTTTATCTGCTAATAGAAAAAAGATCGGGTAAACATATTTTTATTGCTTCAACCTTAGCTTCGTTTATACATATTTCTTTATTATGGTTACCTTTGCTTATAGCTTTTATTATTTTTATTTGCCAAAGAATATTCGAAAAACGCTGGGAGATTAAAAATAACATTTATTTACTTTTGGGTTTAATAATCGGCGCAATTTTAAGGCCAAACGCTTTATCTAGCTTAAAAATTGCCTATGTTCAGGTTGTACAATTAAGTTTAGAAAAATTAAATAACGCGCCATTAAGATTTGGTACAGAACTTCGCCCAGGAAATAGCTTAAGTATATTTTTATTCGAAATTTTACCAATATCTTTAATTGTTATTGCAGGCATCATCAGTTTAATAATTTTTCTAAAAAATAAAAAAGTAAACTTACAGAACCAAGAAAAAACCCTTATCTGGAGCTTGGTTACTCTCTATATAATCTTTGGCATATTGTTTTATTCTTTTGCTCGCCGTACCGCCGACATCTGGGTTTTGTTTTCTGTGTTACTGGCTGCAGTAACTTTTTCTATAGTCTTTAAAAACAACGAACTATATTTAAAGTTTAAAAAGATATTTTTAACCATATTTTTTATAGCTATAATTGCTTTTGGGGCTCAAACACTAAAAATTGTTTCTGGTTATATTTCTGGCTTACCACCACAAGATATGTTTAAAGAGCCTGCTACTTGGTTAAAAGAAAATAGCCAAAAAGAAGATATTGTTTTTAATACTCGCTGGGATAATTTCTCTTTTATGTTTTTTTGGAACCAGCATAACCATTTTATAAATGGTATGGATCCAATTTTTGAATATACGAACAACAAAAGTTTATACTTACAACATTACTTTTTGGAAATAGATAAAATACTAATGGTAAACGGCGAAGCTTATACCTGCGGTGCAAATCCTTGCCAAGAAAACAGTGTGAGCACGGTTTATGATTCTTTAAAAAAGAATTTTAATGCTAAATATATATTTGTAGAACCTGCCAGAAACCCAAAACTCTACAAATTTTTAGATTCCGATAAACGTTTTGATAAAGTTTTTGATGCAAAAAATGGCTTAGAGGTTGTTTTCAAAGTTTTATGAAAATTATAATTCCAGTTGTATTTTTTTTATTACTTTCGATAGTTTTTAATTTCTCTTCGCCCAATATAC
>JAUYOU010000034.1 GCA_030697855.1 bacterium | reverse complement strand
ACTGAACTACACCCCTAACTATCAAGACCGAAGTCTTGCTAGTGAAACTATCTAGTTTCTTTGTGCGGAGTTTGTTTTCTGCACCATTTGCAACGCTTTTTAAGTTCTATCTTTTTCGTAATTTTCTTTTTATTTTTACGCGTCCAATAATTGATACGTTTACAAACTGTGCAAGCTAATTTTATTAAACTTTCTTGTGACATAATTTTAATTTACTTTTATCCATTTTCCGACCGTTTGATTATATTCCATAATTTCTTGTGGCTTATCTTTAAACTTATCCTCACCCGCTAATAAAGTATAACCCAAAGAGCTTGGCTCAAAAAATCCTATAATTTTGTAATCGGGTGTAGAGCCAACTTTCTTTTCGAGCGAAAGCAAAAAAGCTCTAGCAATATGGCCATCTTCGTATTCAACATACACATTATTTTCGTTTACAAAACGAAACCTAGTTATATGCCAACTACCACCTAATACAGATTTTTCTGGTGAAACTTCATTTATTCTTTCAGTAAAAAATTTTATAACATCGCCTCGATTAAGTGTATAATCGCTTCCTCTGGCTTGTTGAAAAATTAAAACACCAACAAAGAAAACAAAAATACAAAATGAAGCTAATAAAACCGCGTTCGTTCTGTTAAAATTTTTATTCATATCAGGTAGTAGAAATTTGATTAATTTTTCGACAGATATTTTTTATCATAGAAATATTCTTTCAACATGCGTTTAAGTAATCTCGCACCTTGACTGGATTTAATATATTTTTCTCTACGCTTAGCATCAATCTCATTAATATAAGCTTCGTAATGTATAACTTTCCATGGTTTACAAGATTTTGTCGAAAAATTTAACCCTAGGTTATGTTCTTTTAATCTTTTGACCAAATCTTTAGTATAGCCAACATAAAGCCTACCAGAAAATTTAACACTTTCTAAAACATAAATGTAGTAGAACATAACCTTATCAAATTTTCACTACCTGACATATTTTTACTGCCTGAGCCGTTGGTCGGGATTGAACCGACGACCTACTCCTTACCATGGAGTTGCTCTACCACTGAGCTACAACGGCCAACTATTAACTTTGTGCGGCGGGCAGGATTCCGCTTCGCTAGAACCTGTTGTCCTTCGTTAACACTCAGGACTCTTTAAAACCCTTCGGTTTTAATATTTCCGCCTCGGGAAAACAAATGTTTTCCCGACCCCTTTCATAGGTTCGAATCTTAACCCATGAAATAAATTAGTCCATCTAAAAGATGGTTAAATTTATTTGTGCGGCGGGCAGGATTCGAACCTGCGTAGGCATAAAGCCGAGAGATTTACAGTCTCTTGTAATTGACCACTCTACCACCGCCGCATATTTTAAAACCTACTGTGAGCCACCTCTCGGATTTGAACCGAGGACCTTCGCTTTACAAAAGCGTTGCTCTACCGCTGAGCTAAGGTGGCATTATTACTCACAATCTATAATATTAGATACCGCCTTGATATGGTATCAAAGCTGCGGAGAGTCCGCAATTATCCCAGTAGTAACTTGAGCTGAAGGTTTTTAACATCAAACCAAATCTGGGAGTGTAGTTATGACCAATAGTTTGATGAGAATCTTTGTGTAAAAATAATAAAAATTTAAAAACCTTGGTTTGATTACAGCTCAACTACTACTGGGTTATCCCTTCTTTACCTTCAATTTTCTAATTTTTTGTTTAGCTATTTTAGTCTCATGGGTTGCCATACTAGCCAAAACAGGCTTTGTTTCTTGTATAGGCCTATGTATACCCGTACCTTCTTTGTGAACCACTCCGCCCATCTCTAAAAGCTTAGTTACAATAACTTTATCTTTAGAACCTAGTTTAACCGCTGTTTTAAAAGCCTGTCTCGCTTCGATTGGTTTATTATTTTCCAAATACAACCAACCTAAACGTTTATAAGCCGAAACATCTTTGGCATTATAAGATAACTGGCTAATAAGTTGTTCTTCTTGTCTTTCGAAAGACGACAGAGGAACTTCTATTTTTATCTCTTCTTTCTTAACACCAAAAGGCGGTTCCGGTTTTCTTATGCTTACAATACCCTCTTCATCGGCTACCGAAGTTAATTGAACCTTAAAAATTCTGTCTTCTAAAACATTAGACCCCTCTTTTGTAGCGACAGAAGAAATAGTAGATTCTTGTATATTTGTTTTATGATGCTTAATTTCGTTAAGTAATTTAGAAAAGAAGTTATCTGTTTTTAGAGAAGTTATTTTAAGTTTATAAACTAATTTTGTAGATGCGCTTAAAGCCACCTGTTTAGATTTTAAAGAAAAAGAAGCCAAAGCCTTTTCATAAAAAGCTGGGCC
>JAUYOU010000030.1 GCA_030697855.1 bacterium | reverse complement strand
TATTCAAGTTAATAGTACTGTCGACATAATCTCTGCCGTTTTTAAGGCTTTGTAATATATAAACAACTGGGCAATTCATTTTTTTACCGCCCTCTCCGACCCGTGTCGGAGCGTTAATCCTATGTTTACTATAGGCCCATTCGTATCTGTTTATTTCTTCCTTTTACTGAAGATATAAATATACAAGATTTCCAGTATACCGAGAGTGTTGATTACTAACAAGGCTATAAACCAAGGCTTGCTGTTTAAATGAGAAGCTCTCCAAAGAGCGCGCCCTTTCCAATATATGCTCCAAACTACAAAGAAAGCTAACATTAAACCTCCTAAGGCTATACCAATAATTGCCATAGGAATAGTCCAGTTTCCAAAGTACGTGTTCCAATAAATTGGATCCATCATGTTGTTGTAACCGTAACTAAGTCCGTTCATCATATATGTGTTTTTAAAATTACTTATTAATAATATCGACCTTCCCAGTAGTAGAACTTTGGCAACCCGACTATCGTCGGGGTAAAAATACTTAGCCAAAGTTCACTAGCTGGGTTACTGTCTGTGCCCCCGCCAAGAATCGAACTTGGATCCGCACGCGGAGCCCCGTAACTTTGCAACTACTTATAATTTGTTAGGCGGAATAATCCCACACTAAATAAATGGTAACTCAGTATTTTTCAAGAAAAACAAAGTTACGGGGTTAGATGTGCTGTTCTGTCTTCACCCGCCCAAATTTTGTCCATGTGTCCCTGGGAGGAATTGAACCTCCATCTAGAGCTTAGGAGTCTCTCGTTCTATCCGTTGAACTACAGGGACAAAATTTAGGTGGGCAAGTTGAACTGGGCTATGCGCCTAAACACCTCAGAATCATACCAAATTAGACCATTTATATAAACCCATTAGAGTTGTGACCATATTGATTTTTGGTGTGTTTTATAGTATAAATAGGCCAATAAACAAAAACAAAAATAACTCATTTGTTTTTCTCCTTAAATGGCTTATTTAGATAACAAACCTGTAAAAGATCGTTTAGTTGGTGGAAGGCCTTTGGCTGAAGCTAAGGACGAAGCGATACTAACTGCATCCTTAAGAAACCCCAACTTGTTTGGGGTTTTGGTAGATAGGTATCAAGATGCCTTTATGCGCTCGGCACAAAGAGTGGTAAAAACTCGTGAAGACGCCGAAGATATTGTGCAGGAAGCTTTTGCTAAGATATATAAAAACGCCAAAAAGTTTAAAAAGCAGGAAGGCATAGAATTTAAAAGCTGGGCGTATAAGGTGTTAGTTAATACTTCGTACACTTTTTATCAAAAATTAAAAAAGAAGCAGGCGGTTTCGATGGAATTTTTTGAAACATACAAATACGACATAATGGATGAAAAGGAAAATATTAAAGGGGATTTAGAAACAAAAGAGATAATAGGTAAAGTTTTACTAGAATTACCAGATGAATTAAAAAGAATAGTAGAAATGCATTATCTTAAAGATCTTTCTTACGAAACAATTTCCAAACAAGAAAAGCTAAGTATCCCAGCTATTAAAATGAGATTGTTTAGAGGTAGAAAGCTGATGCAAAAAACCTTAGAAGAAAAAGAATTAGATTAGAAACTTTTATTAAAACTAGTAGTTATAATAAACAATGAATAATCAACAGTTAAAAAATAAAATAATGCGCAGGGTTTACGCCACTTGGTTTTGGAATAAATCTAAGCCTGTTTTGTTTTTACAACTTCCATTGGCCGCCATATTTTTGGCCATACAACACGAATATGTTGCTTTTAGAGCAGTTGCTAGTAATGCATTAACTTCTTTAGAAAGCCCATCGAGTGCAGTAAATTATGTTGTTACAGCTTTTCAAAATGCAGAACCATTGGTTGCTTTCTTGGGAGTAGCGATAGTCTTGTTTACCGTACTCGCTTTAAACAGTATTGCAAGAAATGTTTTAGTCTTGTCTGGCATGAATGCAAAGTCTGCAATCAGAATCGACAAATAACCCAGAAGTAGATTTTGGATAAATATTTTGTAAACAAAATATAGAAGGAAAAAGAGAATCCAAAATCACTTACTGGGCATAGCTTTTATCACCAATATTTTAAAAAGGTGAGCGCAGTCCAGCTAGTGAACTTTGGCTAAGTATTTTATCCCGACAATAGTCGGGTTGCCAAAGTTCTACTACTGGAGGTGATGGTCGATATTAAAAGTATAGTATGAAAGGCCCCCTTTCCAGGTGGGCTTTTTTCGTGTTTAATTAAGGTATGTCTGACGATATAAAAGAATTATTAAAAAAGAATTTAGAAGCTTCGGAACGAACATTGCATTTAGTAGAGAAAATGCATAGAGTTGTTTTATGGGCAAGATTTTTTAGTTTATTAAAGTGGGTGCTAATAATTAGTTTCACTGTTTGGAGTTATATGGCTATTCAGCCGTATTTGAATCAGTTTTTAGGCATAAGCCAGCAAGTGGGTGATTTACAGAAAATGATTCCGTCTGGTAGTAATTTGGACGGAATTATAAAAAGTTTTCTAAATAATAAATAATTCCACAAAAAAGACCAGCTCTAGGCTGGTTTTTTTTGATGGTGTATAGTTTGACTCAAGGAAGCGTGCCAGAGTGGGCTTAAAGAAAAGGTATTTTCTTTAAGCGGGTTACAAAGGCAACCCGGGCAAACTCTCTGGCTCTGATTTTTGATCGAGGCTTTGCCGAGAAATAAGGAAGCGTGCCAGAGTGGTTGAATGGGCCGCACTCGAAATGCGGTATGCCCGCAAGGGTATCGGAGGTTCGAATCCTCCCGCTTCCGCAATGATTCGCAAGGACAGCTTAATGCTGTCTGCGCGAAACATCAGTGCGTGAAAAGGAAGGATGAGAAAGCCGCAGGCGCGACGGCGCCGAGGCGGGGTAGCGGAATTTTTCAACAGAAAAATATCCGTGACCGAATCCTCCCGCTTCCGCCAACGAACGAAGGTGAGGAGGTACTGAGCACAATAGTGTGAATGTACTGATATTATGAAAAAAATAAATTTAAGCATAAAAATTTTAAGAATCTCTTTGGGAGTAATTTTCTTGTGGTTTGGGTTATTAAAGTTTTCCAGCTATAACCCAGTTTTCGATATTTTAAACGCGAGTTTCCCTTTTTTAGCTAGCGGTGTAGGTTTAAAATTTCTGGCGGCGTTTGAAACCCTAATCGGTTTAGGGCTTTTGTTTAATGTGTTGCCGAGGTTGGTTCATATTGTGTTGGTGGTTCACCTTTTAGGAACTTTCTCGGTATTTTTTTCGGCGCCAGAATTGATGTTTAACCAAGCTTTTCCATTTTTAACTTTAGCTGGGGAATTTGTGGCCAAAAATATTGTTTTGCTGGCAGCAGGATTAGTTGTTTTAGAATGTGGTAAGCAAAATAAAAATTCTAATGGCTAAAGTACATTTTATTGGAATTGGCGGGATTGGCACGTCATCTTTGGCTCAATACCATTTGGCTACTGGTTGGCAGGTGAGCGGGTCGGATGCAGTAAAAAGCGAAATAACGGACGATCTTAAAAAAAGAGGCGTAAGAATTTTAATCAGCCCAAAAAACATTAATTTAAAAAATGTTAGTTTGGTTATTCACTCTGTAGCTATTAAGCTCGACCACCCAGAACTTTTGGAAGCAAAAAAACTTGGAATTAAAACTCAATTATATTCCGAAGCAGTAGGCGAATTAACCAAAAAATATTTTACAATTGCGGTTTCGGGTTCGCACGGCAAAAGCACTACTACAGCTTTAATTGGTTTAATTTTAAAAGAGGCGGGATTAGACCCAACTATTATAGTTGGTACAAAATTAAAAGAACTTGATGGCACAAATTTTCTTTTAGGAAAAAGCGAATATTTGGTTTTAGAAGCTGATGAATATGTTAGGTCTTTTCACAACTATTTTCCCAAAATTGCGGTATTAACCAATATAGATAAAGAACATTTAGACATTTATAAAAATTTAAATGGAGTTTTGGCGGGGTTTAAAAAATATTTAAATAACGTAGAAGTTGATGGTTGGGTGGTTGCAAATAAGGAAGACAATAATATTAAAAAAGTTTTAGATTACAAATTTAGGTTTCCCACATCTAGCATTGTTTGGTATGGAAAAGGTAAACACAAACTTGTTATTCCGGGTATTCATAACCAATTTAATGCCGAAGCGGCATGGCAAGCAGTTAAGTTGCTTGGGGTTAAAAAGACTGTTGCCGATAAAGTGTTTCACACTTATCAAGGAGCATGGAGGAGATTAGAAAAATTAGATGTCAAAAAAAGTTCCCCCACTTCGCCAAGGCTTCGAGGGGCAAGCAAGTTGCGAGATTCAAGTTGCGAGATTTATAGCGATTATGCTCATCACCCCACAGAAATTAAAGCCACATTACAAGCTTTAAAAGAAAAGTATCCAAAAAAGAAACTAGTTTGTGTGTTTCAACCACATCAACAAGATAGGTTAAATAGGCTATTTAAAGATTTTGTAACTGCATTTGATGTGGCCGATAAAACAATTTTATATCCTCTATATAAAGTTAAAGGGCGCGACACGGTTGGTAGAACATCAGCAGATTTAGTTAGGGCTATAAAGAAGGATAATGTTTTTTACGCAGAAGATTTTAAAAATGTTTTAAATTTTCTTAGTGCTGATTTTGATTCCGATTCGGTTATTGTGTTTATGAGTGCGGGGGATTTGGATACTTTGGCTAGAAAATATTTTTTGAAATAAAAATCCCGCGTGCGAAACCGCACGCGGGTGAGATCTCCGCCTATTTTGGGCGGTTTCTCTCTGCTTCTGCATATTGCTGGTAGATTCTGTCCCGCTCCGCTCTACCAGCCGGCCCCAACTTGCGATCCTCTTTCTGACGCTTTTTCTCGGTATCCATCTCCCTCCAGCCTTTACTGAGACGATTGGGCTTACCCATGTCATTTCACCTCCTTTCCGTAGGTTAAAAGAACTTTCTAAGATTAACCTTTAATATTAAAGGTTGTCAAATTATCAATTTAGTGATTATTAAATAAAAAATCCGCGTGCGAAACCGCACGCGGGTCGTGTCTATACTTTAGGTCTGCGTTCACTTTCTCCTTCTTTTATCATACCAATTGGGGGAGTTTTTGGTTTTTGGGGTGTCTCCTGTGATTCAGAAAAATCGTGGCCGAATTCAACTTCCTCATTCAAGATCGCTGTAACTTCGGATAATCTTTTTTCCTCAGCCAGTTTCCTTATTTTTTCGATTTGATCTACATCGGTTTGTAGTTTTTCCCTCATGAGGTCAAATCTATATTTAATAGCGTCTCCGATTTCGTTTTCTTCTTCCTCTAAACCTAAAGAGATATAGAGCATTCTACCTCCATGATTCAGAGATCCTACTACCGCATGGTGTCTGCACTTATACAGAAGATCTAGCAATCCACCTTTCTGTCTGGCCATTACTAAGCCTCCTTATTTTAGAGAGTTTAAAAGAACTTTCAAAGGTTAGCTCTTTATTGTTTAAAGTGTCAAGGTGGATATTTTCATTAAACTGTGGTAATGTTGCTTTACTAGATTTTGCCTTGTAAAAAAGGCGTCCCAGTAGTAAAACTTCGGCAACCCCGACATCCGTCGGGGTCTAATTGTCAAATAGCCAAAGTTTACTAGCTGGGTATAATTTTTATCTGCTAAAACCCATGTCTACCGATACTCAAACCCAAAATATGAATACAGATCGTCCCGCCCCAGAAGAGGGCGAGGCTCGCTCTGCTGTGGCAGAGCGGCCTCCGGTTGTTGTTGTTATGGGTCACGTGGATCACGGGAAAACCACGCTTCTTGATGCTATTCGCGAAACCAATGTGGCCGAAAGGGAAGCTGGCGGAATAACACAAGGCATCGGTGCTTACGAAGTTAATCATTCTGGAAATAAAATAACATTTATAGATACTCCGGGGCATGAAGCTTTTTTTGCTATGCGCGAACATGGTGTAAAAGTTGCCGATATTGCTTTGGTTGTAGTGGCGGCCGACGACGGCGTAAAGCCTCAAACCAAAGAAGTTATAAAACATGTTTTAGAAAGCAAAGTTCCGTTTATTGTT
>JAUYOU010000028.1 GCA_030697855.1 bacterium | reverse complement strand
TTTGTGTTCCGGAGCTTGGTTTACTAAACTTTTTCCATCGTTTTGACCTAACAGACCTCTGTCTTCGTGTTTTTTAAAAATACTTTCTAAACCAGTTATTTGCCTAATGGGTTCTACACCTTTAGTATTTGCTTTTGAAAGTTCACCAACAAAATCCAAAATAGCCGAAAGCTCGGCTTGGTATTTTTCTACTTGGTCTTCGGAAATTTCTATTCTGGCTAATTGCGCGATCTTTTTAACTTCTTCTTTAGAAATCATAGGTTTATAATAGCAAGTTTAATACATACCCGAAACTTGACAAATCTATAGTATCGTTGATATTGTTTACATCAGTACACTCAAACCTAAAAGGAGGACAGTATGGCCAGAAAAGATGTCGACCAATGGGCAGAAGGTAGAATCAAAACCCCTGAAGGTGAGTTCATTAGGGGTGCTGTGTCCGTCATTCTCTGCTGCATGGAAAACAGAGCCCCATACACATGGGCATCCAGCCAAGAGAATCAGGAGGAATATCGGCGACATGTGGAAATCGCCTGCGAGGCCATTCAAGCTGATGGCGATTCTACTCAAAAGGATTCGGCTGATTTGCTCGAGTTACTCCGGGAAGACAAGCTGAAGCACACTCCGCCAAAATTTCAAGAAGATATGAGCAAACTGATACAGATGGTTGAGAATCTCTCACCTGCTGTACTTCAAGCTTCCAGCCCATAGTCGAGCTATCCTACACACCCCAGCGGCCAACGCGCCGCTGGGATTTTTATTTTAGCTTTCGCTGTCTCGTCGCTCTGCGCGACGAGGTTATCTAATAGAAGCTAAAATACCCTGAGTGAGTCCGCGAGTCGAAGGGTTACTCTAACGACTATTTAATTAAAATCTGCAATTTTTTATTAAAAGTTTCGGCCACTTTATCTAACATCTCTATGGTAAAGTTTTGGCTACCACTTTCCATTCTAGCTATATTGCTTTGAGTAGTACCAATCCTTTTAGCAAATTCTTCTTGAGAAATATTATTTTTTATGCGTAACTGCAAAATCTGGTAAGCAATTTCAAGTTGTTTACCGTAAGAACGATAATGTTTTCTTAGTTCTCCATCTTTTAACTGCCCTTTTAGATATTCACCAAAATCTGTAGCTTTCGATATTTTATTTTTTTTATTCATATAAATTTAGGTTATTTATAACATCCTTATAATTTTCAGTTGCCTTTTTTATTTCCGATAAAGGCGTTTTATTTGTTTTCTTTAAAAAGACGTGCAATAAAATAATTTTCTTTCCCACAAAAGTAAAATAGAAAATCCTATGTCTGTTTCTAGCAAAATCAACTCTTAATTCTCTTATCTTGCCTGTAATGTGTTTAGAATAGGGTTCATCCAAATAGCCTTCGTGTTCTCTTAAAAAATCAATATATTTAAGAACCTTGGCTTTATTCTTAATATCCAATTTATCAATATATTCCAGAATAGGTTCTTTGCCATTCAAACTATCCCGATAAAATTTAACCTTATATTCTAACATAGAAAGTATATATCATATATGATATGCAAGTCAATCCATCAGGTTCAAAAATTCTTTTTCGGAAATTATTTTTACACCTAGTTTCCCTGCTTTATCGAATTTAGAACCTGCGTTTTCCCCTGCCACTACATAAGTAGTTTCTTTTGATACTGAAGAAGAAATATCTCCGCCCATTAGGCGGATTTTTTCTTTGGCGCTATCGCGGCTCAAAGTTTCTAATGTGCCGGTTAATACAAAAGTTTTACCAGCTAACTTTTTAGAAATCTTTGGTGGACTTTGTATATCTATTTCCTTAACTAATTTTTTTAGTAACTCTTTATTATCTTTATCTTCTAACCACTGTTTGATACTTTTGGCAGCCTTTTCGCCCACACCCGGAACTTTCTTTAAATCTTCTTCACTTGTTAAAGTTAAATTTTCAATACTATTAAAATACACTGCGAGAAGATTTGCTGTCTCTTCGCCAACATGAATTATGCCGAGTGCATAGATAAAACGAGCCAAAGATATTTTTTTAGATTTTTGTATGGAAGAGACTAATTTCTTGGCCGAAACTTCGGCGAATCCCTCTAAACCCAAAAGATGTTTTGGTTCTAATTTAAAAATATCACTGGAATCTTTAACCAGACTTTCATCTACCAGTTTATCTATTATTTCCGGCCCTAAGCCTACAATGTTAAAGGCTTTTTTAGAAACAAAATGATACAAGCCTTCTCTGTGTTTAGCCGAACATTTTTTATTTATACATTTATGCGCAGCTTCCCCTTCTTGGCGAATAACTTCGCCATCGCAAACCGGACACTTTTTAGGAAATTTAAATTCTTTAGAATTTTTTGGGCGTAAATTTTTTAAAACACTAACTACATCTGGAATGACATCGCCCGCACGTTGAACAATAACGGTGTCCCCCATTCTAATGTCTAGCCTTTTTATTTCATCTTCGTTATGAAGCGTGGCTCTGGTTACATTTACACCATTAATATCTACTTCATCTAAAACTGCAACTGGAGTTAAAACTCCTGTGCGTCCAACTTGAATAATAATATCTAAAACTTTTGTAGTAGCTTCTATACCAGGAAATTTAAAAGCTACAGCTCCACGTGGTGCTTTACCCACCACACCAAGTTTAGAAAAAATTTGATTATTGTTGACCGAAATAACTAAACCATCTATTTCCCAAGCCATCTTTTCTCTTTTTTTATGAATCTCGTTCCAAAAATTTGTAACGTCTTTAATATTTTTTAATTCTCTGGCTTCGATATCGGTTTTAAATCCTAAAAGTTTTAGTAACAAATGTTCTTGATTATGTTCTGTTTGACCAAGATCTGTAACTAAACCGTAAGCCAAAAAATCTAGTTTGCGCTTAGCTACAATAGAAGGGTCTAACTGGCGAACAGTGCCGGCTGCCGTGTTTCTAGGGTTAGCATATTCTGCTAAACCCAATTTTTTTTGTTCTTTGTTTATACTTTCGAAAACTGATTTCGTCATAAAAACTTCGCCTCTAATTTCTATTTCACCACTAGAAATAAGTTTTAAAACTTTATCTGCATTAAGCCCTATATTTTTTATTTCGGATTCTTTTGGTTCGCGCAATTTTAAGGGAATAGATTGAATTGTTTTTATATTTTCGGTTACATCTTCACCTGTTTTACCATCACCACGAGTAGCACCAATATTCAAAACACTTTTTTTATAAGTTAAAGACATAGCAAAACCATCTACCTTAAGTTCTCCAAAAAAATCTAGTTTATCGGTTGGTACAATTTTAGAAATTCTAGTAAGCCACGCTTCGAATTCTTCTGTGGTAAAAACATCTTCTAGCGAAAGCATTGGTGCGCGATGAGCTACTTTTTTAAAAAACGGTAAAGGCTTACCACCGACACGTTGCGTTGGGGAATCGGGTGTAATAAATTCTGGAAACTTATTTTCTAATTCGGAAAGTTCGTGTTTTAAACTATCCCAAGCCGAATCAGAAATTTCTGGTTTGTCTAAAACATGGTAAAGATACCGGTGATGGTTTATCTCCACCTTAAGCTTTTCTACCCTTAATTTTGCTTGTTTTTTGTCCATAATTAACACTACTAATATAGCAAACCAAAACAAAAATAGCACCCTTTTTAATATGAGTGCTATGCATAAAATTTAGTAAGAGGCCTGAAAAGATCTTTGCACCGAACCCCTACTTCCTGTGCTTTTTATTATAGAATCGGAACAATCATCTGTTTCTGTTCCGCCCGCATCTGCCATAAAAACAGTGTACCCTGCTCCATTACCCATATCCGTATTTGTAAAACTAGCTGGGCTAGGATAAGGACTTATCTTACCAGAGCAAGCATAAAACATTTTTTCTGCTCCAGAATCTGCCGCAAAAACAGCAGAAATAGAATCATCCACTAATCTTGTTACACTAATTTGGCTTGTGGTTAAAATAGTAACACCAAGAGCTGTGGAAATTATTGTACCTAACAACAACATTGTTATTAATAAAGCTATGCCTTGATTATTCATTATTGTATTTGCAAATTACGTGGAGTTACTGTTGTTTGTAAATTAATCGAACTAGCAATATTCGCACCAACCTCTGTATTTCTTAACGAAACAACTATAACTACTCTGGGTTGAGCATTATCCGATAAGCTATTTCCCTGAACAATAAAACTTAACTTATCTATAATAACTTCGCTAGAACTTAAAGCTAAAGCTGGATTAACACCTGTACTTTCTTTAATTTGATCGCTATCTAATTGGTAAGTTATTAAACCTTTAACAGGATGATTTATAGCAAGCACAGAACTAGTACCATCTGTTGTTTGAACAGTGCTTTGCCTTATGGATCGCGCCATTATTTCTAAAACATAACGAGCGTTCTCTAAAACTTCTTGCTGATTAACATTTTTTCTTTGTGAACCCATTGTACTTACAAAAATAGAACTGACTATCGTAACCACTGTAGAAAAAACAGCCATAGCCACAATTAACTCTATCAAAGTAAACCCTTTTGATTTTTGGAAATTGAAAATTGGAAATTGAAAATTTTTATTATTATTTCCAATCATATAAATGCTCTATAACTGTTAAACTTTGGTTTAAGGCTTTTTCCTTCCATTCCACAATGCTTTTGATTTCTAAATAACTTATATTATTTCCGGATATAGTTTCGGTTTTAGTTGTAATTTCTAAATGGCTTTTAAAAGAAGTACTACAAGCATACGAAGGCGAGGCTGCGTGTTTATAAGCATTACCATCCCAGTTCATACACTTTCTAGAATCACTAGTGTCGGAATCGTCCACTGAATCACTATCGTAATCGACTATACCAGAAGTTGTGTCTGGGATATCTGTTAACCAAGGCGAGCCTTTTAAATAATTTGTATCTCTAATATTACGAACAACTTCGATCCCCTCGGCTGCTAAATGTGCTGCCACCACACGATCTTTTAAAACCGAAGCTTGGGCAGAACTTTTAGAAATTAAAACAAGGGAGCCGACAAAACCAACAGAAATTACACCAATCGCAACAATAGCTTCTACCAGAGAGAATCCTGATTTGAGATTTGAGATACAAGATTTAAGATTCATATTATTCTACACTAACAGAGCCTTTTGAATTTATATATATATATTTACAAACAGTAGCATCTTTTATTCCACAAAGAGTTATGGTTGCACTAGCAGAATCTAGTTCACTTGTGTTTATAGCGGTAACCGGTACAGGTGGGATAAAAAATACTTCAAGAGGACTGGCTGGGTTTACAGAATTTATTTGAGTCGCCGACAATACAATCGTAAAAAGTAAAGTATCAGAACCTGCATCATAAATTTTATTTTCATCACAGTCAGCTGCAAGTAAATATCTGTCTGGAGAAGCTGTACTTAAAATTATACCAGAAGGAACAACTTTATTTATGCCGGCACAATTTTGCGCAATAGACGATAAAGCCATATTCTGAACATGTCTTATTTCTTCGGCTAAGCGCCTAGTTTCTAAAATTACTTTACGCTGATCTGTTCCTTTGTTGCCGCCTGTAATTACTGTAGCCGACAAAAAACCGACTATAGCTATAATCACTATAATTTCTACTAGGGTAAACCCACTCTTATTTAACTTGTTAAAATATTTCCGTACCATTCAATTATTTTTTGACCCCACAGATATGCTACCCAAGCTCCTGTTATTAAAAACGGACCAAACGGGATTTTACTTTTTAAACTAACTAAACGAAAAATTAAAAGAGGGATACCAACAATCGAACCTAAAATATAAGCAAACAAAAGCCCAATTAAACCCATTGGCCAACCCAACCATAATCCTAAAAATAAACCTAGCTTTGCATCACCGCCGCCAACCCACCTCCCTTTTGAAAAAAAGTATAAACAAAAGAAAAAAGAAAATATTACTAAACCTGTTAATATATTATTTTCAAAATTTTCTATTTTAAAAAACCATAAACCCAAAGCAATCCATAAAACTCCTAAAAATACAGACCCATTTAAAATTATTAAATTCTTAAGATCATAAACAAAGATAAAAACCGATAGTAAAAATATTCCGCAAAGCCAGATAAGTTCGCTGCCATTAAATTCTAAAGCCAAAAAATATAAACCCAATCCGGAAACAATCTCTACTAAGGGATATTGCCAGCTGATTTTTTTTTGGCAATAACGGCATCTACCAAGTAAAAAAATAAAACTTAAAACTGGAATTAAATCCAAGAAACTTAACTTGTGACCACATTTAATGCACTCCGATCTATCAAAAGCGATATTTTTATTTTTTGGAATTCGCCAAAGCAGTGCGTTTATAAAACTTCCTCCGATTAAACCATAAACCAAGGCGATGAAAGGATTCATTTACATCAATTGTAACACAAAACCTCCCGCCGATTTTGATCGGCGGGAGGTTTAAAAAATAATTTATGGAGACAAACAGTAAACTGGATCTTCGCAATCAACACCATAAACCGTACCGTCCCTATCTGTGTTTAAAGCTGAATTTAGCGTTTCTAATATAGAAGCAATAACATATTTTTGAGGGTTGGAATCGTTATCTACCGCATAAGTATAGTTATTGCCCGAAGAATCAGCCGGCATATTTGTAATATAGGTAGTGCCAGAACAAGTCATCGGGGCGGCTACCGCTGGAAAAGTCGAAGCTGGCAGATATTTGCCTATATCGTTATAGCAAAACTCTAAAGCCAAGGCTATTTGCCTAACATCGCCCAATCTTTTTGCATCTCGAGCCTTTGATCTAGCAGAGTTTAAAGAAACCAAAACCACTGTGGCTAAAATACCAATAATGGTTATAACCACTAAAAGTTCTACCAAAGTAAATCCTTGTTTTAGAACTTTTTTGTTCATTTACTTAAGGCTTAATATCGTAAATAGGATCAGTTCCAGCAAAATCAGCAGGGCTACCAGTACAAGCAGTACCAGCTGCAGCATCGGCATCACTACTAAAAGCTGTGTTACCAGCATTTTCTAAAGTAGCGCCTAAGTGATAGCTAGAACAAGAATCGCCCGAACCTAAAGCGCCGTAAAAATAAACAGCGGCACTTTGAGGATCTTTGGGTACAGCGCTAACAAAACCTCCAGTAACTAAAAGAGTTAGAGAATCCAGAACAGTACTGCTAATAGCTGGGTAATCTTGGCCAGTATCGGCAGCAGCACCATCGTGACCTTGGTTAGAATCGTAGTAGCTTTCTAAAGCCAGCGAAAGCTGGTGTATATCGGCAATTCTTCTGGCGTCTCTAGCTTTAGAACGAGCACTATTTAACGAAACTAAAACAACCGAAGCCAAAATACCAATAATAGCAATAACGACTAATAACTCGACCAAGGTAAAACCAAAACTTTTCTTTGTTTTAAACATATTATACAAATTAACTTTTAATTTAAGATTATTAAGAAATAGACCTTATAGGCCACTGCTTAGATTATATATTGGAAGTAAAATAGCTGCAACTAAAACTCCTGCGGCGATACCTAAGATAAGAATTAAAAGTGGCTGAATAAGGGATGTTAAGTTTTCCATTATGTTATCCACATCTTTTTGAAAAAAGGTAGCTATCTTTCCTAACAAAAGATCCAGCTTACCAGTTTGTTCACCAATCATGACCATTTGTGAAACTATTGGTGGAATATCTTTTTCTAAAGCAAAAACAGAATTTATAGTACTCCCTCTTCTTACTTCTTCCCTGGCTTTTAATATTATAGTTTTAAAAACAAAGTTTCCCACCACATCTGCTGTTATTGTTAAAGATTGAATTATTGGAATTCCACCTTTAATTAAAGTTCCTAAGTTTTCTGAAAATCTTGCTAAATATATTTTTCTAAATATTCCTCCAAAAATTGGCAAATGTAACTTTATTTTATCCCAAGTATCTTTACCTTGTTTTGTTTGAAGCGCATACCAAGAACCAGTCCCAATCCCACCAGCTATTAAAAGAGCGAGCCACCAATAATTTCTCAAAAAATTACTAAGGCCAATTATTCCTTTTGTTATAATAGGAAGTTCTTGGCCAGATTCCACCAAAACTCCTGTAAGTTGAGGAATAACAAAAATCATCATAACTGCTCCCACAACAACTAAAGATGAAATAATAAAAATTGGGTAAGTAAGTGCGCCTTTAACTTTTTTATTTAAATCGTAGGATCTTTCTTCGTGATCTGCTAAATAACTAAGAACCTCCTGCAATCTACCAGAAACCTCACCTGCCCTTACTACCGAAATATAGAAAAAAGAAAAAACTTTAGGAAATTTTTCTAGTGATTGAGAAAAAGAAGTACCAGAATCAACATCCGTTGACACTTCTTTAATTATTTTTTTTAAGGCCGGCGAAGACTGCTCCGATAAAGTTCGTAAAGCTTGTACCAACGGCACCTGTGCATCGAAAAGAACAGAAAGTTGCCTAGAAAAAATTACGAGATCTTGATTTTTTACTTTATTAAAAAAAGGAAGTTCTCCACTTAAGCTTAGTGCAAAACCTTTTTCCTCTTCCAAAATTTCTAAAATAACAAGACCGTAGCGATGCAGAGTTTCTACAGCTACGTCTTTATTTGGCGCTTCTACCACACCAGTTTGGATTGAACCTTGCGCTGTTCTAGCTTGATAATTAAATTTCATGCCTATTTTATTTGCGAACTAGGTGAGCAATTATAAAATTGAGCACCCAGCACCTTTTTATTTAAATTATTTTTTATATATCCTGACATTATTTTTCTTGCTTTGAATCATCCGTAAAAAGGTGCTGGGTAAGGTTTTGCAACTTCGATGCGTTGCACCGAAGGCAAAGCCCTTAACGAGAAAGTAAGGTTGATAATTCTGATGGATTTAAAGAATATATTTCCGCATTTTCTAAAGAAATTTGACCTTGTCTTACAAGTTCGGAAAGAGATCTGTTTAAAGAAATCATACCTTTGTCTGTACTTGTTTCTATAACTAAATCTATTTGATGTATTTTATTTTCCCTAATTAAATTACGGACCGCATAATTAGCTATTAAAACTTCTACCGCAGGCACCAAACCACCATCTACCTTGGGAACCAATCGTTGAGATACTACCCCTAAAAGAGCGCCCGCTAGTTGTAATCTTATTTGCGACTGTTGTTCTGATGGAAAGCTATCTAAGATTCTATCTATAGTTTGAGAGGCTGAATTTGTGTGAAGCGTCGCAAAAACCAAATGTCCAGTTTCAGCCGCAGTAACTGCTGTAGAAATAGTTTCTTTGTCTCTCATTTCTCCAAGCATAACTACATCGGCATCTTGCCTAAAAACAGACCTTAATGCCCTGTTAAAACTTAAAGTGTCCATTCCAACCTCACGTTGTTCTATAATGGCACGATCTGGTGTAAAAATATATTCAATTGGATCTTCGATAGTAATTATATGGTCCGAACGTTTATGATTTATCTCATCTACCAAAGCCGCCAAAGTTGTCGATTTGCCATGCCCGGTAGGACCAGAAATAATAACAAAACCTTGGCTCGGCCGAGTAAAATCTTTTATAACTTGGGGCAAACCTAATTCATCTATATTTTTTATTTTGTTAGGAATTAATCTTAAAGCCGCAGAAGTATACCCTTTTTGAATATAAATATTCGTTCTGAATCTTACTTTATCTTTAAAACTAAAAGCAAAATCTATTTCCTTAAATTTTTTAAAACGAATCTTTTGCTCTTCATCCATTAAAGCAAGACAAAGCCCTTCAGATCTTTCTGGAGTTACAATTTGTTTTTGAGAAAGTTGAATTAATTCGCCATCAATACGTAACACCGGTGGACGCCCCGGGGCAATATGCAAATCCGACGCCCCTTGTTCAGCCGCCAATAACATTAACTCTTCTATTTCTCTTTGGTAATTATTATCCATAAAAAAAGCTTCAATAGCTTCGTTAGTTTTTAGCTGATTAGATAAAAACTGCTAACTAGCTAATGAAGCCAACAAGCTAACGAAGCTACTTAAGTATATCCTTAACTTTTGCTACTACTTCCGTTGGTGTAAAATGCGCCTTAATAATATAGCTCTGTGCGCCCAATTCTAAACCTCTTTTAACATCACTATCTAAACCTAAATTTGTAAGCATCACCACCGGAATTTTTGCCATAACAGAATCGGATTTTAATATTTTTAAAACTTCGAAACCATCTTTTTTGGGTAAAACAACATCTAAAAGAATAAGTTCTGGCATAATTTCTTTTGCCTTCACAATAGCCATCTCTCCATCTTGAGCAACAACCACGTCAAAACCAACCTCTTTAAATTTTGTAGAGTACATATCTAACAAAAATGGATCGTCTTCTACTAACAATATTTTATGGACCATGCTAACTTTTAGCTTTTAGCTTTTAGCTTCGTTAGTCTTTTCTAAAAGCTAATGAAGCTAACAAACTAACGAAGCTGTTTTTACTCCTCTACTACTCTTAAAACTTCTTCTATAGAGACTAATCCGACCAATGCCTTCATTATACCATCCTGCTTCATGGTAATCATCCCCTGTTTTTTGGCTTCTTCGGCAATAATATAATCCGATAATTCTTTACTTAAAATAATTTTTTCCATTTCTTTGTTCATTTCAATAGCTTCAAAAATAGCCAACCTGCCCTTTGTACCCTTGTGGCCACAAACAGCGCATCCTTTGGCCTCAAAAATCTTATATGGCTTTCTAATACCATATTTTTCGGCTTCGGCTTCTGGAACTTCGGCTAATGTTTCGTTAACAACCTTAGAAAATTTATCTGGCAAAGGAATTGGCTTCGCACATTCCTTGCACATTTTTTTAATTAACCTTTGAGCCATGCCAGCAATTAACGTAGATGGAATCAAGAATTTATCTACATCCATATCTACCAAACGAGGAATTATACCTACAGCATTGTTTGTATGAAGCGTAGAAAAAACTAAGTGCCCTGTTAAAGCCGCGTGCGTAGCCAAACCCGCAGTTTCTTTATCGCGAATTTCGCCTACCATAATAATATTAGGATCTTGTCTTAAAATACTTCTTAAACCAGAAGCAAAAGTATAACCAATTTCTGGCTTTATTTGGGACTGGTTAACTCCAGGAATATAATATTCCACCGGATCTTCCAAGGTAATAATATTTACACCCTCTTTATTTACATAATTAAGCGTAGTGTAAAGAGTTGTAGATTTACCAGACCCAGTAGGACCCGTAATTAAAATTACGCCAAAAGGATTTTTAATCGCTCGTTCATAAATTTCTAAACTTTTTCCAAACAAACCTAAATCCGAAAAATTTCCAACGCCTGCGTTTGGATCCAAAATTCTTAAAGCAATTTTTTCTCCAAAAGTTGTAGGCAAAGAAGAAACTCTAAAATCTATATTGTTGGCACCAACTTTGGTGCGAAACCTACCATCTTGAGGAATTCTTGTTTCGTCTATCTTAAGATTAGATAAAACCTTTATACGACTTACTATAGCGTTATGAGTGTTTTTAGGCAGGGTTATAGATGAATGCAAAGCTCCATCCAAACGGAAACGGATTCTTGTTTCGTTTTCTAATGGCTCTATGTGAATATCGGAAGCTTTACCCTCTACCGCATAGCGCAACATAACTGCCACTACTTTAGTTATTGGAGCTTCCGCCGCTAATTGTTCAACTTTTTCACTGGTAAACTCTTCTGTACCAAGTTTTTCAACATCT
>JAUYOU010000024.1 GCA_030697855.1 bacterium | reverse complement strand
ACCATCATCGCGGGCGTTTTAATTTTGGGTGGCGGCGGATATTTTGGCTTTACTCAATATCAAACTTATCAAGCCGAGAAAATTAATAAAGAAAAAATAACGCAAGAGGCTCAACAGCAAAAAGATTCGGAGGTCGAAAATTTAAAACAGAAAGTCGAAGGACTTAAAAAAGAACAAGTAGAAAATGCGCGGGTTACTCAAAACGAACTAACCAATGCTGCCATAATTAAAGCGGTAAAGCATGCCATTGTCTATATAGAATCTCCCTATGGCTCTGGTAGCGGAATGATTTTTACAAAGGATGGCTATATTTTAACAAATGCCCATGTTGTTAAAGAAACCGCCTCTGTAAAAGTTTATCTTATTGATAGAAGATCTTTTACAATTTCTGCTATGTCTTATAACGAAGATGCAGACATCGCCATTTTAAAAATAGATGCAAATAATTTGCCGGTTGTCGTGTTTGGGGATTCCAACGTCGCACAACGGGGCGACGAAGTTTTTACTTTTGGTTACCCATTCGGCATAAAAGGAGACGTGAGTTTTAAGGAAGGTACTATCTCAAGAAAGCTTGTCGATAGCGGATTAAGTTATATCGAAACGTCGGCAGAGATTCATCCCGGCAATAGCGGTGGCCCACTGGTTGATAAATTGGGCAAGGTTGTGGGTATAAATACTCTGGCTGTTGGTAAAAGTATAAACGGCATTATACTCGGAGAATCAATAAAGTTCGCTATCTCTATCAATGTAGCAAAAGATTTAATTCCTAAACTAAAACTCACAATGAAATCCACCTCTTTATTTACTGCTGAGTGCGCTAACCAAAAAGCCAGAGGATTGGTAACAGTTTTTAATTTAAATAGCACGCCGCAGATTATTATAACGAGCACTAGGATTACTCCGCCCGCCGGATTGATATTTAGAGTCGATAAAACAATAGTCGTGCCATCGGCGCAAGTTACAAGTGTGGGGCTAGTGCCCGGACAGCGAGAAGTGAGTATAACTGCAGACAAAATTGGCTCAGAATATAAAATAGGTCCGAGTACTTTTTCTGTGCCGGGTTTGATTGGCAGTGATAGGTATGATAAGGTCTATGCCAAATCCTCTCAACCAACAATTTGTAACTAATAAAAAATGAAGAAAGATGTCCGATCCAAAATCACTAGAAATAAATTTACTGCGCTAAACCACGTATTGAATACTGAATGTATCCCAGCACTTGAAGCGCTCTGCCGTCTCGTTGGAAAAGAAGAAAAAATTAGCGTGGAAATGAAAACCGATCGCCGTGCGGCTGGGCGTGGCTATGGAGACATTCCTATCTTAAAAAGAGCACTGCTTTGTTTGTTGTGTGTCCGCATTACAAATATATTTGACGATAAACGTGGCATTTCCTTTAGGGATTTCAAAGTAAAATTACAAAAAGATAAAATTGTCAAAGATATGATTACGACAAGGCATACATGGTTTGGTCATATTGGCAGAGAAAACAATAATATTGTTTCTGCAAAGGAAATTTGCAACTCGAATTTAAAAAAGCGACTAGAGGGTGCATCGAGTTGTTTAATGGAAATTTATTTTAAGATAGATTAGATGCTGATACTGACTCTGTGGGATAAAAAATTATCATTTATCCCGCCTTGGCGAGGCTACAGATGGGCAAAAAGCGTTTTTTAAATCCACAGCGGGAGTTTTTATTAAAATCCATATTTTTGTGATAAGATATTGTTTATTCCTGTATAATAGTTATCAACAGCCAAGTTGACTTTTGGGGTCTGTACCTGCTATACTGCAAGTACTAATCCCACTGCCTTCTTGGCGCAAGCCAGGACGGCAGTTTTGTTTATATGGAAAATGAAGCTAAAAATCGAGCCCTAGTCTTTATAGACGGCAATAATTTCTACTATAAGTTGAAGGACTTTACC
>JAUYOU010000022.1 GCA_030697855.1 bacterium | reverse complement strand
ATAGAAAAATATGGGTGCAAAAACAAATAAATCGATGGCAAAAAGATTCCGTAGGACAAAAAACGGAAAGCTTATGCATAGAACTCCAAATCAAAACCATTTTAGAGCTAAAAAATCTAGCAATAGAAAAAGAAGTATAAGAAAAGGTTCAGCAATGGCAAAACCAGAAGTTAAAAACATTATGGAAAAAATGCCGTTTGCAAGATTAAGTTAAAAAAATATGGCACGTGTAAAAAGAGGAACAATTGCGTCTAAACGCAGAAAGAATTTATTAAAATATGCCAAAGGCTTTAAGTGGGCTCGTAATACACACTACCGAGCTGCTAAAGAAGCTTTGTTGCACGCTTGGAGCAAAGCCTATCACGATCGCAAAAAGAAAAAGGGTGATTTTAGAACTTTGTGGCAAGTTAAAGTTGGCGCCGCGGCTAAACAAAATGGAATTTCTTATAGCAGGTTTATAGACGCCTTAAAGAAAGCCAATGTTGAACTAGATAGAAAAGTTCTAGCTGACATCGCCGAAAACAATCCAGAAATATTTGCCAAGATTGTAGAAAAAGTAAAAGTTAAATAAAACTTTTAGAAATAACTTTTAAACCATCTACCAAAACTCCTTCACTCCGAAGGAGTTTTGCTTTTGAAGCAGAACCTCCGCGGTTGTAACCACCCAAAGAACCGTCGGTTCTTACAACACGATGGCATGGAATTTTAGGATCAAAATTTTTAGATAACACCATAGCTACTCCTCTACTAGCTCGAGGTGAACCGATAGTAATCGCGACTGATTTGTAGGTTGCGACTTTGCCCTTGGGAATTTTCTGTGTAAATTTATAAACTTTATCTTTAAAACTCATTTTAGAAATTTTAACATCTTTTCCAACGGATGGGCGTTTATAATATCCGCCTTAGTCGCCCAACCTCTTCTCGCCTGCGCAATACCCAGTTCTAAATACTTAAAGTGATCCGTATGGTGCGCGTCGGAATCTATGGCTAGTTTTACACCAGCGTCTAAAGCCATTTTTATGTGTTCATCTTTTAAATCCAGCCTATCGGCAAAAGCATCTATTTCTAAAACCGTACCCGTTCTTTTAGCGGCCTTGATGATCTCCACCATATCAACTTCGTAAGCTGGGCGTTTATTAATAATTCTGCCTGTTGGGTGAAAAAGAATATCTACGTTTGAGTTTTCCATCGCTTTAATTATTCTTTTGGTTTGTTCGGCTTTTGGCAAATTAAATAACGAATGGACTGCCACACCAACAACATCTAGTTTAGCTAGAGTTTTATTGTCTATATCTAACGAGCCGTCTTTCATAATGTTAACCTCGGCACCCTTTAAAATCTTGAATCCTGAAACATGGAACTTAGAGCTTTTATTTAATTTATCAATTTCCGCCATCTGCTTTTCTAATTTTTTTTCATCCGACCCGCCCGTCATAGCAAGCGACTTTGTATGATCCGTAATTAAAATATATTCTAAACCAATTTTTATAGCCTCTTCTGCCATTTCTTCTATTGTATTTTCACCATCCGTCCAAGTGGTTTGAATCTGTAAATCACCTTTTAAATCGCTGTAATTAATTAGCTTAGGTAACTTATTATTTTGAGCGACTTCGATTTCTCCATTTAGAGTTCTAAGTTCTGGCTCTATATAACTTAAACCTAGTTTATTATAAATTTCTTCTTCGGTTTTTCCAGCAACAATTTTATCGCCCTTGTATAACCCGTATTCGTTTAACTTATAGCCCTTATCCATGGCAATTTTTCGCAGTTCGACGTTGTGGTTTTTATCACCCGTAAAATATTGCGCGGCTGCACCAAAACTTTCGGGCACCACCACACGCAAGTCCACCTCTAAACCATTCTTTAATTTAACAACACTTTTGGTTTCGCCCTTGGCTACTACCCGCCCAACTTCGGGCATTTTTATAAACAGATCCATAACTTCTTTTGGTTTTTTAGAAGTTATTAAAATATCTATATCGCCCACAGTTTCCTGCATTCTACGCGCCGAACCACATAGCAAAACTTTTTCTGTATATTGGCTCTTTTCTAAGCGCACAATTATTTGCCGAATCTCCGGCAAAACAAAACCTAAAACATATCTGCCACTATATTTTTTAACAAATTCTAAACCTTTTAAAATTTTCTCTTCCGATTTTTCACCAAAGCCTTCTAGGTTTTTAATTAAACCAGCCTTAGCCGATTTTTCTAGTTGAGCTAAAGTCTTAATACCTAATTTTTTATATAGTTTATATACACCTTTTGGACCGATACCTTCTACACTGGTTAAACCCTCAATATCTACAGGAATTTTCTTTTTTAAAGCTAAGTGTTCTTTTATTTTTTTTGTTTTTATATATTCTTCTATCATTTCCGACATGCTTTTACCCACACCCTGAATTTCTTCTAAAGCCTTAGTGCCACCTCTTTTATATATATCTTTTAAATCTTCGCCTAAGTTTTCTATGTTAGTGGCCGCGCGTTCAAAAGCCTGCGGCTTAAAAGCCACTTCTTGCATAGCAAACAATATGGAAATTTCTTTGAATATCTTGGCGATTTCGCTATTAATCATAAAACTTGAAGCGTGAAACTTAAAACTCATTTAAATACTAGCAGTTTTATGTAGAAATAAAAAAGCCCGATGAATTTTCCATCAGGCTCGTGGTTTAAAAAGGACCGCCCTTCCTTTCGGCTTTGTTTTGTTAAACCTCGGAGGTTTAACATTTTTATTTCTCATAACTCACCTCCTTTTTTAGATTTTATCTACCGCCCTCTCGATTTCTTCACTGGTGATTACTCTGCCCATATCTATAAGTACATCTCCAGAAGAAATACACCCCGGCTCAAGTTCAAGAGAAAGCTTATGCCCTATCTTAGCCTCTATCGCCGCATGGACTTCCTCCAGTGGCATCCTCCTGATTTCCTCTACAGTTAGACCTGTCCTTTTTTTTATCAACGCCGCCATTCGCCCATCTATTATATGTACGTACGACATTGCGGATCTCCTTTTTTTAAAAGAACTGCCTTGTTTACTATTAACTCAAGATTAACAAAATGGTGGGGAATAAAAAAGACCGAGCAGATTTTCCTGCTCGGTTAATTTTCATCTTCTTATAACTTGCCAATTCTGGGGAGTCATTATATCTAACCATCTTTCAAACTTAGGTGTACTCATACTCCCTAAGAGTTGCGATATTCCAATAATTACCTCATCCACATTAGGAGGTGTCTCACCCGACCACTTTCTAACCCCTGAACGAAAATTTTTAGCTAGTCTTCCACAATAAAAGCCGCCCAAGTATACGTTCCAGTTTACTCTTTTAGAATTAAAGACCAAATCAACCCTTCTTACATCGGTATGTAAAACATTACCAGCAACATGAAGATCTAAGAAAAAATGACACCTTAGGGTAAGTAAGGCCTCTCTTTCATAGCTAAAAGGAATTGGGCATTCTGCTAACTTAAAAATAGTTTCGCACTCTATTCCTGCTTTGGGAAAATATATTTTACGGCCAAATATTCTTCCGTGATAATACGGATTACAATCGCATATGCCGACACGAATTTCTTCTATCATTAGGGATCTCTCCTTCTTGGGAAAAGAAACTCTATTTTGCACGCAGGACATATTCCCGTATCACCAGTTTTATTTTCTAAATTAACTATAAAGCAGGCACCACAGAATAAGCTATGACAATAAGGACATTTAAGACCATACCTTTTCTTCCTAGTGCCAATATCTTCTGATCTACCGCAATTAGAACAGTCATCAGAATTAACCTCTTTTACCCTTTTAGGCATTTTAAGCTCCTTTTTAAAAGAACTCTTACCGAACAAACCTGGGTTTAAATTAGCAGAAAGTTATTAAAATAAAAAGACCGAGCAGATTTTCCTGCTCGGAGTGGTTTTTATTATGTCGCATCAGCAAGACTACACACAAAAGGCGGAATAAGAAAAAATGCCAATATAAAACCGAAACTCCATCCAGCAGACGCCGCTATCAAACATATGCATCCAACAGTAAACATAGATGGGTATAGCCAAATCCTATTATTGCGCAGAAATTTTTTCACAAAAAAACCTCCTTTACCCATAATCGGGCGGATCCAATTCAAAGCATAGCCACGAATCAAACCCCAGCCCAAACAAAGAACAAGGGCAATTGACACAAGCATAATCTTTCCAAGACTTCTTAGTCTCATATCTTACCCCTTTCTCTTTTTCTGATTTTTGAATGCACTAACAACCGCTCTGATTTTTTCTTTGCCTTCCCAAAAACTTCCGGATGGAGAAATAAGCCTAGGTACTCTACATTCAGAAGAAATTTCTCGCTTAAGAGAGTAATCGTACTGCAAACCTTCGGGTTCCCAACCATCTACAGTTATTAACTTCCACGTTCCCGGAATTTTCAGTTTATGCATTTTCCCCTCCCAAACACGTAATATGTTTTTCCAGAAAATTCTTCCCACAAAAGAAGATTATGAAAATAATCCAACTCTTCTTGGTTAAGCTCTATTTTTGAGCCAAGTTTTTCTTCTTCTGGTTTTTGGTCTTTTTTCTTATCGTCTTTCATAAACAACTCCTTTTTTAAAAGAACATAAAACCGCTCCTGACCAGAAACTAACAGATACATAAAAATAAGTCTACTGGACTATTTTGCGATGACGTTCGGGTATGGTTCTGTCTTGATAACGTTTTTTAGGATCAAGGTGATTAAACAAACCTAACAATAAAAATGAAGACAAAAGCGATATGGCGCTTGCCGAAATAAATAGTGTAACAAAACCATATTTATCGGCCACATAACCACCCACTGCTGTAGCCACAGAAGCCGCAAGTCCTACAGAAAAAACACTATCCAAGCTCCATTCAAAACTTATTCTCCATTTATCTACGTGCCGCGTAAAAATGGAATACCATGCTGGTACTGCCCACGCCATTATAAAGCCATAAAAACCTTGCACAATATATAAGTGCATTGGCGTTGTAACAAAGATATATGCAATAGGAATAAGCGAGCTTAAAAAATAACCAAAAAATAAAGCCCAAAAATCGTCGCGTTCGCCATCAGTTTTATCTAAAAAACGCGCAATGGGCAATTGAAAAATAGATTTAACTATCCAAAAAATCGAAGCTGCAAAACCAGCTACCTTGGCTGAACCGCCTTCAATTTGATTGGTTAAAAAAATTGCAAACACTGGACCAAAAGAAGCAAAGGCAGAATTGTAAAAAAAATCTGCCGCAACAATAACTTTTATAATACGATTTACGCCAGTGAACATTCTTATAGTATAACAAAAAATCCCGCTAAATAGTCGGGATAAGTTATGCTTTTAAATTATTTACTTAATTTATGGCAATAACGAAGAAGAGGTTTCTACTTTAGCTTTTGGTAATACTATAATTCCAAAACCCGTGGCATTATCATCACCTATTAAACCAATATCGTGGCTCAATTTTTCTAAATTAACTAAAGTACTGGTAGCCGAACCATTCCATATTTTAGCGGCAACACCAGAAACAAAAGCAGCAGACATAGATGTTCCGGAAAGAAATCTATAACCACCATCAACCCAAGTCGATTCTATGTTTACACCAGGAGCAACAAAAGTAATCTCTCTTTCTTCTTTTACAAAATCTCCATCATTTACACCTCTGCTAGACCAAGTGGTTGTGGTTTTATCTTCGGCCAAAGCACCAACCGAAACTGTATTTTTATGTGCAGCAGGCCAATCTATAGAAGCTTTGTCTGGGCCATCATTACCAGCACCAGTAACCACTAAAACATTTTTATTTAAAGCAGAATCTACAGAATTTTTTAAAATAGAGCTTTCGTTATTACCACCCAAACCAATAAAAGCTATATCTGCTTTGCCTGCGCCAGCGGCATAATCTAGAGCAGCGGCTACGTCGTCAGCCCAACAGGTTCCATCGTTCCTACAAACTTTATAAACTAATAAATTGGCTTCACTGGCTACACCCCAAACACCCTTTGCATCAAAACCACCATTGCCTGCAATAATTCCAGCAACGTGTGTGCCGTGGCCATTTTTATCTTCACAAGTAGAACGAGCTACAGGGCCACGTGTAAAATCTTTACAGTCTTTTATGTTATCTACTAAATCAGAATGAACAGCATTAACACCTGTATCTAAAATAGCCACATTAACATTCTTACCTCCGAATGTAGAAGTTATAGAATTATCACCGTATACAAAAACAGTTCCCCAAGAAATTGCATTTGTAGGTAAAATAGTCCTATCTTTTATTTTTTGGGTATCTTTTTGCAAAGAAGCAACTGTTTCAGAAACAACCCCAACAACATTAGCTGAAGCACTATCCATCGCACTCACTCCATTAACTTTATACAAGGGTACGGAAGAAACATTAACTTTAAATATTTTTTCTAGTGTCCAAACTTCCCCCGTAGTTAAATCGGCGGTAAAACCAGAATCAAATTCGTGCTGGACTCCAAATAGAGACTTAATAAAGTAACTTTTGGTTGAAATTAAATATCGGCCACTTTCTAAATTAGTATTCTTAGAAGCAGCTAGGGCTATATTCGAGGAAACCACAAAAACAGCTAAAAAAGCTGTTAAAACAAGAAAAAACCTAAGTTGTGGTTTTTTATACATTAAAAGCAGATTGTTCGTCAATTGTACCCTTTTGGGGTTGCAGAAGTCAAGCCTACAACCCTATGCAAAAACAGGCATAAAATGGGGCTATTTTTAACATAAAAACATCATTTTCCACAGACACTTATTGAACCGGGGTTTCGCACTTCTTAAGAGCTCTGGGTATCTTTTTAAAAGCCGCCTTTAGCGCCTCCATATTACCGGTCGATCTTAAAGCCGCCGCAGGGTGAAAAACAGGAGCAATAAACCTACTGCCGAGTTTAAAAACATTGCCTTGATCTCGGCTGATTTTAGCTGTGGGCAAAAAATAATTCATAGAAAATCTTCCTAGTGTAACTATAAGTACCGGATTAATTATTTCTATTTGTTTAGCTAAATATGGTCTGTACGAATCTATTTCGTTAGGTAGTGGATCGCGATTTTCTGGAGGACGTCTTTTCACAATATTTGTTATATAGACATCTTCTCTTTTCCAACCAATACTATTTATTAAATTATTTAAAAGTTCGCCCGACCTTCCCACAAAAGGGCGCTTCTGTTCGTCTTCTTTGGCGCCCGGCGCCTCGCCTATAAACATAACTTTACAATTTATATTCCCCTCACCAAAAACCAAGTTTGATTTACGCAAAGGTAAAGATTTATTAATCTCTAGTTCTTTTTTAAGTTCTTCTAATTTACTTAATTTAGACATCCTAAAGAGTATAAATAACTTCGTATACAATTCCTAATAAAAACATTGCGGCTAAAATAAAAACTAGGCCAGTTTTTAAAGATAAAGAATATTCTGGAATTTGTGTACCTTTTTTTCTGGCTTGCAACCAAAGAAAAATAATAAGTAACGCCTCCAACCCACCCATAACACCACCAGCCAAAGAAATCAGCTTAATAAAATCGGAAAAACCAGAGAAAAATAAATACATAGGAATACCCACCGTTAAAATAAAGCTTATTAAAATGGGAAGTTTAAAATCTAACTGGAAAGAATTTTTTAAATTTAAACCTATCGTAAAGAAAGAAGTTATTACGGCCAAAAAACCAACAATAGCGCCGTACTTTATAAAACCACTGCCCAAAAACCCGCTTAACCCAGCTATTGCCTCTCTAGATGTAAAAACACCACTAATACTTACAACCGCTACTGTAAAAACTGCATAAACTAAAACAGGAATGACTGTGCCTAATATTATGGCTTTTGAATAATTTTTAGCGTTAGATTTAAAAAAAGATCTAATTTCTGGTATGGCCGAACCGCCCGCCAAAGCAAACAAAACTATACCGTATGGAAAAAATATAGAATCAACCGAAGAAAATTTAATTAAATTTTCTGTACTAGCTAAACCAAAAGCATAAAAACCAAATATAGCAATTAATAAGATAATTGCGGTCGTCATAAAAAAGTCTGTGACTCCTGCTAGTTTTATACCTTTAAAAACGATACCAAAACCAATAATAGCTAAAATTATAGAACCAGTTTGGGCAGAAAAATTTAAAAAACCGGAAAAAATAATTCTTAAAAATTCTCCGCCTACAACTAAATACACCAAAAGAGCTAAGTATAAGTTTATAAGAAATATCACACTGGCAATTACTTTCCCTGATGAACCAAAATAAACCTCAGCGTAACCCGCCAATCTATGCTTAGCAGATGTTCTTAAAACAACTTCGCCATACATTAAATGAAGTAATGTTACTAAAATACCTAAAACAACTAAATAAAAAATAACTGGAATAATTCCAGAAATTGCGGCGGCGTAAGGCAAACTAAACATTCCCACTCCAATTATTGTCCCAACAAGAGTAGAAACAGCTAAAGTGAAATTACTTAAACTTTTTAGCACAGTATTTTATATAACACCTACCGGTAAATATTTAGAAGACAGCCAAAAAGCTACAGCACCCCAAACAACAGCTATTGGTAAAATAATACGTCCGTATTTTTTTAAACCCGGTTCGGTTAAATATACGGCACCCAAAATTAAACCCGAAAAAATTGGGTTAAGTATGGCAATAATCAAACCAGTATAAAACCATTTTTTAGTAAATGTTGATGACTCAAGCATATCTTTATGTTACACCACTACATAAAAAGTTAAAACTGATATAATTCGGACTTTAATTTTTCGGTATTTCCCCATCTCAACAAGCCCAAATAAGAATTTAGAGTTTCTTTCGTTTGATTTTCTCTAATTCTTTTAATCATCCGTTTCTTCGTTGTTGTTCTTAATATTCTGTGATCATAAAAATGCACCCAGCCCAAAAAATCAACACCAGAAAATAAAGTTTTAATAAAAACCTTGTTGGGATGTAAATTAAGTTTTAAACTTTCTGTAAGAAATTTTTGGATTAACAATATTTGATTTTCCAGACATACTTTATCCTGCGACAAAACAACAAAGTCGTCGGCGTATCTAATATAATACTTGGCTTTAAGTTTATGCTTAACAAACTGGTCAAACTCGTTCATATAGATATTTACCAAGAGTTGAGAAGTTAGATTGCCTAAGGGCAAACCAATATTAAGTTTTGTTTCAAAACTAGATACAACTTCGTTAAGTAACCAAAGAATATTTTTATCGGGTATATATTCAGTTAGTATCTCTAGCAAAACTTTATGATGAATACTGGCAAAGAATTTTTTAATATCGCATTTTAAGACCCAGCAGGTTTTAGTATTGTTTTGGCTGATTTTGTAGGCGAAACTTCTGAATCTATTTAAGGCCTTATGTGTGCCTTTGTTTTTTCGGCAAGAAAAAGAATCTGCTATAAATGTTTTATCAAAGAAAGGGTAAAGAATTCTGTATATGGCATGATGCAATAATCTATCCCGAACTGTGGCTTTATGTATATTTCGTGGTTTAGGATCGGATATGTTAAAGGCTGTATATTTACCATGCTTATATATAAAATAAGTTAAGTCGGAATGCAAAGAAAAAATATTATCCATTAAACTAAACTGGAATTCTTGGACATCTTTTCTTTTTCTCTTGCCTTTGATAAACTCCTGCCAAGCTAATAACAAATTATCAAGGCTAATAACATCTTCAAAACTATGGATCAGTTGAGTTTTCACCCCGTTAGAAATTTTATTTAATAAATTATAAAAAGTTAATAATATTTAAAATTATTGTATTATGCAAAATTCTTTAAACCAGCATTCTAATATTTCTAACGGGGTTCATAAAGATTCACCAAGCAATCTTATTCACACACACACACACACGACTCTACCAATAGTAGAGAAAATCAAGAATCTCTATCTTATTTGGTTTCAATACTACCAAATTCTGCCAAAAGCACATCGTTATACGCTTGGTCGTAGGATTGATTCAATTTTTATTGAGATAATTGAAGCTACGGTTACAGCCGGATTTCTTGCGCGAGAAAAGAAACTACCATTTGTTCAACACGCTCTCCGAAAAACTGATACTCTAAAAATTCTTCTACAGGTGCTCTGGGAAACAAAATCTTTAGACGATAAAAAATACATCACTCTATCCAAATCTTTGGAAGAGACTGGAAAAATGCTGGGCGGATGGTCTGGGCAACTTTTAAAATCCCTCGAACAAGCTCGGGATAAACAAAACTCTCCCAACAAAAAGTAGGGAGAGAAACGAAGCTGTTTGCTAAGACAGAAGACAATCTCGTTCTCAAGATTCCAGCGGTTGTCAGGATCGGCATAGTTCGTATTCAACCATTGCTTGCCATCATCGTTCCGCTTGACGTTGAAGACGTTCAGATTACCATCGGAGTCGGTAACGTGCATACACCCATCTATACCACCATCCCTCGAATACTCTCGGGATTGAATCTTATTCGCCATCAAAATGGCCCAGGTATATACACCAAGTAGCTTCTACTTTTTTTAAAATTTGCTATACATCACTCTATTCCAAACCTTGATCTGAAATAATCTCAATATATAGAAACTGGATTCGGCGACGGAAAACCGTAATCTTCCGTTCATAAGCCTATTACCAGTTTTCATGGTATCAGAAAATTAAAAACCCCGCACAGTTTCTGTGCGGGGAAGAACAAAATCCAAAGAATCTAAGTACCCTAGGTCAAAAACCCTAGGAACGCTACTTGCTAAGACAGAAGACAACCCCGCTCTCAAGACCCCAGCGGTCGTCAGGATCGGCACAGCGCGAAATCAACCATAGCCGGCCATCATCGACCCGCCGGACGCTGAAGACGAGCAGAAAACCATCGGAGCCGGAAATTGGCTCCATAGCAACCGAGAACCAATCGCCCTTGGGCTGGTCAGTGAAAGCCAGCCGCAGATGAGGGCCAACCTCGGCTGGACAAAGACTCCCAACCTCTTTGATGCGGTTGAACAGCTCTGTCGTGGTCGGCATCTCAGTGAAACCGAGATCTTTGACCATGACCTTGGCGAGCTGAATTCCTGTGGATTCAGGGAAAGTGGTGAACTCGGGCTTAGACATGATGTCCTTGGCCCAGTCGGAGATGAAAAATCCATCTCCGAACTTTTTCAACAGCTCATCCTTGAGAACACCACCGATGGTGAGGGTGTGCCAGAGAGCCATTGGATTCCACGGATTCTCCTTGCGAAGAAAGCGTTTGAACCCTGCCAGCCACATCGACCCATCCTCTCCGCCGAGCTTCTCGGCGAAATCCTTGAGCGGTCCCGCCACTTCAGCGAGAGCGCTAGTATCGAGCATGTCTTTAGACATGGTCAATATCCTTTCTTTTTTGGCTATCTTTTTGCTCACGGACATCTGCCGGAGCGCTAGATAAACCAGTTTTTAAGTACTGTATTTAGTATATATAATAACCAGATAAAAGTCAACCCCATGTTATGGTTCAATACTTTGTGACCACCCTATAGCTAAAATGGTATGTACATACCATTTTCTATCGAAGTGAGACTTCAATAGAAAATAAATTAGTCGCTATTTAGAAATTAGATTTTAGGTTTAGGATTTTTATAACTCAATCATTTGATCCGCATGCGGGACAATTGCTTCTATGCCTAAATCATTTTTGATTTTACCCGCTAGTGTTGTCGCTGGCCCTTCTTCGCCTTGCACCACAAAAACCTTCTTAACGCCTTTAATAGCACTTACCCATTTTAAAAGACCGATTTGATCGGCGTGAGCCGAATAACCACCAATAGCTTTAACTTCAGCACGCACCGGAACAACCTCGCCAAACATTTTTATTTCTTGCGCGCCATCTAAAAGCCTACGCCCTAACGTGCCGTGTGTTTGATAACCAATCATTAAAAGAACAGATTTTGGATCGGATAAATAACGGCGTTCGTGATGTAGTATCCGCCCTCCTTCCGACATACCCGAACCCGCAATTACAATTTTAGGTGGCAAAACTTCGTTTATAGCCTTAGAAGATTCGGTGGTTAAAGAAAACTGTAGGCCTGGGAAATTAAACAGATCGTCGCCCGATTTAATTAAATAATTAGCTTCTTTATTAAAATAATCCGGATATTTTTGATACACCGCTGTTGCCTTTATAGCAAGAGGACTGTCTATAAAAATCGGCATTTTTTTAATTCTGCCAGATTCTACCAAGTCGTTTAGTTCGAAAAGTAATTCTTGAGTTCTTTCTAAAGCAAAAGCTGGAATCATTAATGTTCCGCCATTTTTTACAACAGATTCGATAACTTCTTTTAATTTTTCTTTTCTTTGAGAACGATCTTCGTGAATTCTATCGCCGTAAGCCGACTCCACCAAAACATAATCAGCTTCAGTTATAACCTCTGTGTTTTTTAAAAGAGGCGTTGGAGAATTTCCTAAATCCCCCGAGAAAACAATTTTAACTTTGCGTTTTTCTTCCGTAAGATAAAATTCTATTATTGATGAGCCTAGAATATGCCCAGCATCTTTAAAAAAAGCTCTAACATTATTACTAATCTTAACTTCTTCGCCATAAGAACGGCCGTGCGTTAGTTTCCAAGACTCAACCAAATCGTTTTCATTAAATAACGGTTCCAAACCAGTTTCTTCGGCTTCTCTTTCTAATAAATGCAGGGAATCGTCCAAATTAACACGGGCCAGATCTAGCGTAGCGTGAGTACTAAAAATTTTGCCCCTAAAACCTTCTTTATAAAGTTTCGGGATTCTGCCAACATGATCCAAATGAGCATGAGTTATAAAAACAGCATCTATAGTTGATAGATCGTATGAAAATTTTTCGTAGTTTTCTTTCTCGGCCATTCGCCCACCCTGTTGCAAACCACAATCAATTAAAATTTTTGTGCCTGCGCATTCTAAAAGATAATTAGCACCGGTGACCACACCTGCACCACCATAAAAATATAGTTTCATTTTAAATATTGTTTAGAGTTTGCCATTTTCTACGAACAATTACCGGCCATTCGCCTTTTTTAGCTTTCCACCAACGAAGCCAATCTATTGTTGTTGAATCCGATGGATAGCCCGAACCAAAATCTCCGTAGGTCTTTTTTAAAATTTTAACATATTTTTCGCGTTCCGACTTAGCTAAAATGGACGCAGCAGCTACCGCAATATTTGTGCTGTCCATTTTATTTGCCCCAATAATTTTATGTTTTTTATTTAAACAAAGATGATTTATCGAACTACAATACTTTTTTATTCCAGCGCGCGAAACCGGTGCGTCTAAATATGTTCTATTTGGTAAAAAATGATTAATTAATTTTGCTGAATATTTAATTTCTAATTCGTTTATTGAATATTTATCTATATCGGCTGGACTAATTTTAATAACTTTGTAGCCATACGCAATTTTCTTAATCTCTTTAGCTATGCTTTCTCTTTTTTTAGCCACAAGTAATTTTGAATCCGTAACACCAAGATCGTTTAATTTATCTATTAAATAATCTTCTTCGGAAATTAAAAACCCTCCCAAAAAGAGCGGACCAATAACGCAACCCCTACCTGCTTCGTCTATGCCTAAAACTAAATCATGCATGAGTGGATTATAGCGCAAAAAATTAAGGGAACCCTTCAACTCGCGGGCTCGTTCCCGTTCGAGGGCCTGAGCGGCCCCTCAGAGCCAAGTCGATGGCAGGGTATTTTTTCGCAGACGAAAAAATAAAAAACCGGAGTGTTTCCACTCCGGCACAGAAAGATCATCGATCAACATCTAAGCGGTCCAGATGAGAATGTTCAAGCTCTCGAGAACTGCCCGTCCACGAGCGCCATAGATACCGGCGCCCTGAACAGCCCTCACCTGACTCACTTCAACCTGCTTCGCTGCATTCGCTTTCTTGTCGCGAGCCTTGTCATTATGACCAAAGCTACTCGGTAGCCTAGTCTGATGATTGCCGCTCACTGAAGAACTGTGTATGCTCATACGATTTCTCCCCTCGTATGAAATTGTTTGGAATCCATTCCGTAGAATTTATAAGAGCATCATGCTCTTATGATTTTGTCTAATGTAGCTGGTAGTATCCAACGATGGATATCACCAACCAGGATACGATGGACCCAATCCCGATTCCCCTGAATATGGGGCCAGGCTTTTCTGGGTACTCGGCGCTTCCGCCATCGTATCCCATGAAAAGACCCATTTTTGTGAAGACCGGAGACAAATAAGCCTTTCCTGACTCCTCTCTCACATAAAAAGTGATGACTAGGATAGAAAGTAACATCACCCCAGCACCAACCAAAATCGGCGCAATGAAGGGTGTGACTGACCCTACGGCGATGGTCGTCAACATGACCACCCAGAATTCCAAGCTTTTAACAGTACCCATCTTCTCCCTCCCAAGAGGTTAAAAGGTGCTTTCTTTTGCTGAATAGTTTAACTATACACTATTTATAGCCATTGTCAAGCCAGCATAACTTAGTTAAAAAACTTGTTTAAGTGTGACGGTCAGCAACAACAAAAGCCCCAAAAGACATTGGTTTAGTTTTCACTTCGTAACCATTTCCCCTAACCATACCTACTACCTCTTTTATCATTTCGCGTGTAGCGCCATTTTCGCCAACATCTACGTGGATTTCGAAATTAAAATTATCCAACAAATCTTCTTTCTTTAAAGATTCAAATAAATTTTTGTAAACAACTTCCGCCACACTTAAAGATTTTAAAGTTTCGGTATAAATTCTTTCACGAAGTGTTTTAAAGTTTTTATGTTCTTGGCGCGCCCAAAAATATCTGCCACCAGAACCAACTCGGCGCACAACAATAGCCGTCACAAAATCTGTGCGGTCTATATATACTTGGGAATCGGTACCAACTATAACTTGGTATTTATGTTTAGCGCTTTCGTGAAGGTAATCGTAAACATCGCTAATCACTTCGGCTATTGGCATAACACCCTTAGACGGGCTATTAAATTTATTGTCTATCATCAGTTTTAGTAATATGCCATTTTGTCTGCGAATTTACAAGCAGTCACAAAATGAGCACCCAGCACCTTTTGAAGATAAAGATATTTTTACTTTGAAAAGGTGCTGGGTAAGGTTTACCAACCAATCACTAACGCTCTTGGGGTAAGCCCTTAAAACAAACTTGGAATTTTATGCTCTTCGTCTATAACTCTAGCATCTAAAATTCTGTGAACTTTAAAATATCTTTTATCTTTTCTGGTATGGCAATAAGCCTCTATAGTATCTTTGTTTATAGAATAAATTTCTATGTTTCTTTTCTTGCGAGCTTCTTCGCCGTCTTCAGATTTCATAGAAACATAATCTATCTCTACTAATTTTTTATTCTTATATGCATCGGCTAAAATTGCTTGGATATCTTTTTTTTCTTTATCGTTAAACCAACTTGCCGGCACAGTTTGCAAACCGCTCACCCTAGATTCAAACAACACTGAGCCATGGTTTAAACCATATTCATAAACTTCTTTAGTTAATTTAACATCCTGCAAACAATATTTTTTAATTTGGTCTATCTTGCCTTCTTTGTACCACTGCAAAGCTTCCAAACCATGCCCAGATTTTTGCTCGCCCAATGTTGCACTAGCCAAAGCACCTAAACCCGGCCTGTACCCCAAAACTGCTTCCAGTTTTTCCATTAAATCTAGTGTGGGGGCTTCGGCAATAGTAAAATTTTTAAAATAAGGTTGTATAACTTGATTGTCGAAATGTTTGGTATTAAAACCAATTATTAAGCTGGCGTCTGCCATTACCTTTTCGAGTTCCGGTAAATCTTTTTCTTCGTAGGCTTTATAAGTATCGTCGGCGTAAGTGTAAACACCAACCACAGAAATACCCAACAAGTGAACATTTCTAAAACCACCAACTTCGGCGAGTTCTTTTTGAGTTTCTACATCAAAAACCAATCTTTTATCTTGTTGCATTAGACGATATTACCATTTACAACACACCAAATTCAAGCAATTTTAAAAGTAAATTGGTAACTCAAAACCCGCTTTGCGCGGGTTTTGTAATTACGTAATTACCCAATTACTTAGTTACTCTTAATCTTTTTATACCCCAACCAAATCAACATTGCGAGCGCAATACCTAAAACTATAAATCGTAAGTATTCATTCATATCCGACCAATAACGAATCGTACCGACTATAAGCGAAAGTAAACCACCACCTAAAAATCCATTAGCCACTGCCGATGCGCTTATAACAAGAAAACCCAAACCTAACGATACCAAACCAAGAACAATCAAAACTATAAACACGTTTCTGTTATAAACATTTCGAACGGTATCATAATCTTTACGACATTTATCTGTAGAATCACACCAACTAGTTGCACCTACTACTTGAGGATCTGGTTTTACAGGCACTATTTGCCCATTGTAATTAACCTGACTACTTTCGTACCATCGCCCACCCGCGGCTTCACACGAAACTTTTTCGGTATAAACTTTTTGAGTTAGTTCGGCTGAACAAAAGTTTTCAAGCTTAGGTTCTTTATAAAAAGTAAAAACCCCATAATTAAAAAACAGATTCAACACCACTACTATCGCCAACGCTAAAATTATTTCTTTTATTTTCATACTTTTGTTTTGATATATTATTTTTTATTCAACTTATCTATTTCTTCTAAAACTATAGCTTTTTCATCCCAATCCATAGCGCCAAACTTAGTCATCATTGTTTTTTCGGCACCTTTTCCAGTTATTAAAACCACATCGCCGTGTTTTGCTTTTTCTAAAGCCTCGCGAATAGCCAATCGCCTATCCATAATTTTTCTGTATTCTTTATGCTTAATTCCCTTAGCAACTTCGTTAACAATTTTTTCTGGATCTTCGTTATAAGGGTCTTCATCTGTTAAAAATATTTCGTCGCAGTAGTTTTCGGAAATTGTACCCATTTCTTTTCTTTTCCATTTATCGCGCCCGCCACCCGCCGCACCCAAAACACCAATTAACTTATGATTATTCTTAACCCAAAAAGATTTTGCTACCCTATATACCGCTTCTAAAGCATCGGGCGTGTGAGCGTAATCTATAACCACCAAAAAAGGTTTTTCCTGAAGAATTTCTAGCCTACCCGGTGCACCCTTAAAGTTTTCTATAGCTTTTTTAATGTGCTTGTGTGGAATTTCGTAGGCCCTAGCCACAGCAATAGCAGCCAAAGTGTTATATAAATTAAAGTCGCCCAAAAGCGGGCTCACATATTTTTCTTCTTCTAAAATAAACTCTACACCACCAGCAGAAAACTTAATATTTTCTGGAATAAAATTATTTCTAACACCCGAACGCATATTTTCTTTTAATAAACCGTAGCCTATTTTTTCGTCTGCATTAAAGCCAGAGTAATAATAAGCCGAGGGATCATCTAAATTTATTACACTTATTTTTTTATTTTTTTTAGGTATTAAAAATTTGTCTATAGTTTTTTTCTTTAAGGAATCGAAAAGTATGCCTTTGGCCTTTTTATATTTTTCGAACGAACCATGACTTTCTATATGTTCCGGCCGAACATTGGTTAAAACAGCAACATCAAAATTTATAAAGGCAGCACGGTTCTGCTTTAAACCTTCCGAAGTAACTTCTACAATCGCATATTGGCAGCCGGCGCTGGCAGCTTTTCGCAAAAAATCTTGCAAGGCAAAACGGCCCGGCATAGTCATTTTAAGTTTATTGTCTTCGTATTTATCTTTAATACGAAATCTTATGGTAGAAGTAGACGCTACATTTAAACCAAAATCTGTAAAAATTTCGTGCAAAAGTTGAACCACTGTAGATTTTCCGTTTGTACCCGTTACACCAATAACTGTAAGTTCGCGCGCTGGAAATTTATTTTTTATAGCCCCAACCAAAGAAACGCACCAATGAAAATAATCGTAAAATCTTTTAGGTAAAACTTTTCTTATTATTTTTTTAATTTCTAAAATCATTTAGATAATAATTTTAAGGCTTCTTCTATTCTGCGTTCCACTCCCTTAACTTCGGCCGGAACTTTTTTAATAACATCGCGTGCCTGATAACTGGTATAGCCCAAACTTTGCAAAGCTTCTAGAATATCGGAATCTTCGGAAATAGTTTGAGAAGCCATACTTGTAGCGAGCGATGCCAAAGTTAACGCTTTCGATTTTAAATCTATTATTATTTTCTGTGCTGTTTTTGCACCAATACCAGAAACTCTTTTTAGAACCCCTTCCTCACCTTTTGTTATGGCAGCAATAATCATTTCGAAAGGGACTTCATCTACCATAGCCATAGCGCTACGCGGCCCAACACCGGAAACTGTTATCAACATTTCAAAAATATCTAATTCTTCTGTATTTAGAAAACCATATAATTCTTGTGTGTCTTCGCGCTGATATGGATGTGTAAAAACCTTTACAAGTTCGCCATTTTCTTGTATTTTTCCAAGTGCACTGTTAGTCATAAAAATACGATAGCCCAACGACCCACATTTAAGTATGCAGCGCCTATCGTATTTCTTTATTAATTCACCCTCTAAGTAGCCGATCATCATAAAATATCATAACGCGAATATGTCCCGATTCAAACTCGTATCAAAATTTAAACCTACCGGAGACCAACCCGAAGCAATCAAAAAATTGACTGCAGGAGTTTTAGCCGGCGCAAAAGCCCAAACATTACTGGGTGTTACAGGTTCAGGCAAAACATTTACACTAGCTAATGTTATAGAAAATGTTCAAAAACCAACCTTGGTGGTTTCTCATAATAAAACACTAGCTTGGCAATTATACCAAGAATTTAAAGATTTCTTTCCCGAAAACGAAGTCCACTATTTTGTTTCCTACTACGACTACTACCAACCCGAAGCCTATATGCCTCAAACCGATACCTATATAGAAAAGGATGCCAAGATAAACCAAGAAATAGATAAACTTAGGCATGCCGCCACCCAAGCAGTACTTTCGAATCCAGATACCATAATAGTGGCTTCGGTTTCTTGTATATATAACATTGGCGACCCTAACGAATACCAAAACGCGGCTATGTTTTTAAAAACTGGTATTAATATTTCTAGAAAAGATTTTTTAAAAAGATTAGTGTTAATGCAATTTTCAAGAAACAATATTGCGCCGCTCCCCGGAACATTCAGAACCAAAGGCGAAACAATGGAAATTAATTTGCCTACCGGCGACGAAATTATACGTGTAAACTTTTTTGGAAGCGAGATAGAAAAAATATGGAGTTCTAAATTGGGAATTTTAAACGAATACACTTTATTCCCCGCTAAGCACTTTATTACTTCGGAAAATAAATTAAAAATTGCATTAACCAATATTCAAACAGAACTAGATGAATGTTTAAAAGAGTTAAGAAAAGAAAATAAAGTTTTGGAAGCCGCGCGTTTAGAACAACGCACGCATTACGATATAGAAATGCTTTCTGAAGCGGGTTATTGTTCTGGCATAGAAAACTATTCTCGCCATTTAGCTTTTAGAAAAGCTGGCGAATCACCTTATACACTTTTAGATTTTTTTCCTAAGGATGCACTACTTATTGTAGATGAATCGCATATGACCATTCCCCAAATACGGGGAATGTATAACGGCGACCGCGCGCGCAAAACAACTTTAGTTGAACATGGCTTTAGAATGCCTTCGGCCTTAGATAACCGCCCAATGATGTTTAAAGAATGGGAAGAAAAACCAAATCAAATTATATTTTCTTCGGCCACACCGAATGACTACGAATTAGAAAAATCTAGTAACAAACAAAATTTATACTTAGCCGAACAACTAATAAGGCCGACGCATATTTTAGACCCTGTGGTAGAAGTCCGACCAACTGAAGGGCAAATAGATAATGCGTTAAAAGAAATCAAAGAACGAGCCAAGCTTAACGAAAGAGTTTTAATTACTGTAGTTACAAAACGTTTAGCCGAAGATTTGGCCGAGCACTTAGCCAAAGCCGGAATAAAAGCCGCATATTTGCATTCGGAAATTAAAACCATGAACCGCCCCGAAATATTGAATGATTTACGAAGCGGAAAAATAGATGCCCTAGTTGGCGTAAACTTATTGCGTGAAGGTTTGGATTTGCCGGAAGTTTCTTTAATTTTGATTTTCGATGCCGACAAAGAAGGTTTTTTAAGAAACGAAACTACTATGATACAAACCATCGGCCGAGCTGCTCGCCATATAGATGGCAAGGTTATTATGTATGCCGATAAATTAACAGGTTCTATGAAGGCAGCTATTAGAGAAACTTCTCGCCGCCGCACTGCTCAAGAAAAATATAATAAAGAAAATGGATTCGAACCCATAGCTATTAAAAAAGATATTAAACTTACACCTGTTATACCCGAACCCGAAAGAATTTGGTTAGAATCTAAAACCAAAAAAGAATTAGAACGCGAACTTAAAGCCGCCATCGCCGAATGGGATTTTGAAAAATCTATTTTAATTAGAGATTATTTAAAAACATTAGAGTAACAGTAATCCCTCGTCGCTTCGCTCACTCGGGATATTTTTGCATTCATTTATATTTAAAATAATGTTGCAAAAATAAAAGCAGGTCGTTTTAACCTGCTTTAAAGTAACTAGTTCAGCATTTCTTCAATACCTTCCTCTAGTGCTTCTTCTAAAACATCTAGATCCTCCATCGAAGCTACAACAAATTGTATTTCCTGTACAGATAAAACCATCGGTATTTTTCCTTCAACAAAATGACGCCCTATCAAGCTTCTCAAGCTTGGAGTCTTAACCTCTTCTAGAAGTTTTCGTCTAGATACAAGGAAAAGAAGGCGTACTAATTCGCCATACTTGTTACAAGACAAAGCCTCCGACATATCCAATCTCCTTTTATGGGCTTAGTGAGGATTCTATTCCCATCTCTAGTTTTTCAATAATTTTCAGTAATTCTTCGTGCTTTTGTAGATAGAAATATTGCTTAATCCAAATGAGCGTCATAATAATATCAAAAAGTAACATCTCTAACCAACTCACACCAGAATTAGTAAAACTAGTAGTGGCATACACGATAGCCACAAACCAAAAAGCCGATAAAACTAAAAAAGTTATTTTGGATTTATAAATACTTTCATCGATTGAACTTGTTAAAAAACCCAAATCTACTTTTGGCCCACTCGGATGACCTTTTGCATATAGTTCTGCTATCAACCCAGCACCGCTTTTATCGCTTGGCATATTTAGAACCTTTCTTTTAAGGAACAGGTTTAGGAACTTGCCTAAAATCAATGATTCTGATATTATCAAACCTACTTATTAAACGCAATTATGCTCCGTAGTAGAATTTCCAAAAGACGCCTTTGGCGCCAAATGGATACGAGTTGGAAATTCACTAGCGGGGCTGTAATTTTGTAGCTAACGCTACGCTTATAGACAAAATTATGCCTATCAAAAAATCGGCCAAAAAGGCCTTAAGACAAACAGAAAAAAGAACCAAAGTTAATAAAGACAGAAAGTCTAATATTAAAGATTTGGAAAAGAAACTTGTTAAAGAAATTTCGGCTAAAAACAAAAAAGAAGCTGCTCAAGCTTTGAGTGCTTTTTCGCAAGCTTTAGACAAAGCTGTAAAAAACCATGTTCTTCTTAAGAATACGGTTGCCCGCCAAAAATCACGATTTCAAAAAGCTGTAAGCAAAATCAGCTAAAGCTTCTCGGCCATCTTTCCCGCCTGTTTTTATGGCTAAATCAACATCTGCTAGTCCCTGGTAGATGTTTTTTAGTTCTAGTTGAGAGAAGTTTTTTAAAGCACTTAATGTTTTTTGTGCCACCCACGGGTTTAATTTAAATTTATTAACAGCCTCAGCTTGCGTTAATTTAACATCGGCAAGTTTAATCATATTTCTAAACTGCCAAACCAAAGCCCCTAAAACCACAATGGGTTCTTCGTTTCTTTGCCAAAGTTCTTCTAAGCCTTCTAAGGCTAGCGCTACTTTTCTTTGAGCCAAAGCATCGGTAACTTTAAAACTGCTAGCAGTTACATCGAATACAACTAAATTTTCTATGTCTTTTTTTGTTACAACGCCGTTGCTGTAAGCCGATAGTTTAGCCACTTCATTCCAAACCCTATTAGTATCGCAACCTATATTATCTATTAAAAAAGCTAAATCTGCGCGCGAAATTTTTATGTTTTCTTCTTCGGCTTTCTCTAAACACCAATCTATTAATTTGGGTTTATCTAAGTTCTTAAATTCTTTAACTTCGCCCAATGTTTTTAGAAACTCTACTCTCTTTTTTATGCCTTCTTTTAAATCGCCCAAAATATCGTATAAAACCAAAATTATATCATCCGATTTATTTAAAAATTTGTTCTTGTTTATAATTTCTTTAACTTCTTCGAACTTAACTTCGGGCACAGAAAGAATTCCGCGTAAAAAAACTATCTTTTTTTCGCTAAACATAGACTGGCTTTCTAAAGCAGATTTTAATTCGTCGCAGTTTTCGTCTAAATCGAATTTAAATAAATTTAAACCACTCTTAAATTTACCCTCATAAGATTCTTTAATCTTGGCTATTTTTTCCTGTATTAAAAATGAATTTTCACCATAATATGTGTAGATCATATTTTATTCCAGTCTTCTAAAGAAATCTCAGCCTGCTTTAAGATCACAGCCACCATTCCTTTTGAAATATCGCCACGATGAGGATTGGGTATAATAATTTTTATATCGCCCTTTCTCATAAACAAATGACGACCGCCAGCATAGGGACCGCCAAAACCAATCCGGTTAAATTTCTGCACCAACTTCCTCCAAGAAATACTTTTAGGCATATCTGGCAAATTCCCGATTGCAAAAAGAAATAGAAACTTTTTTGCCAACATTCAGACCAGGAACAGTTCCACCGTCTTTTAAGGTAAATAAAATCCAATCTTCAAAAGCGCTTCCCAATTCTATCTTGCATGTTTTTAAGGTTTTCTCATTCGCCCAAACCCCGCGATAGCCAGGAATATAACCATAATAAGTTTTATCCTCCAAAACTTCAAATTTAGCCTTTTTTATTTTTTCAATTATAAACTCCATTAACATAACTATAAATTATCACATTCCAAAATAAAAAAACAGCGGCCTTTTTTGGACCGCTGTTGTGATAATCTCTATAATTCAGCAACTCATCAACGTCGTTTGATGAGTTTGATGGGTCGTCGACTGGCATCGATGCTTCCGAAAGTCACCAATCGCAAACCCACAAAAATGTTATTGCTCCCATCGGCTCGCATAGCTTGGGCGAACAACCCAGATTTGTGTTCTAATCTAGCGCCCATACTCCATCCCCTAGGGTGAATACCTATTTCCCTTTTGGAGACCATGCCGGCTGATACACCTATTTGAAAAGAATGGGCTGCCAGTGGGTGATACCCGAATTCTACCCCCTTCATTTCGCCCGACTTCCAGATGGTCTCGTACACTCTGTCGTAGACCACCGTCCAGAGAAAGTTCTTCGAGCCCACATTAGAATCCATGGGATTCAAAGCTATCCCTGAAGACATGTCCACGCTCCTCATTCCATAGGAATGCAGAAACGTGGAATCATCGTAGTTCATACCAACCATGTTGGCGACTACGATTAAAAGAGGGACGATGAAATTGGTCATTACTCTATTCCTCCTAAAAAATGATTGAAGAAACTATCCATGACTGTGTTTATAGTATACACCCTATATAGATAGATGTCAAGAGGGATAAAAAGCGAGTATTTATGCCATTTTTAGCGATATATCCTCTGGCATTTGGGGCAAAAGTGGGCTGTGCGCGAACCGGCTGTTATTGTTTTAATTCTGCTGCTACACAACTTACACTTTTCACCCTTACGCGCATAAACTAAACGCTGATTAAAATAATCTCCTTTCTTACCAGATGTGTCTCGGTAATCCTGCCTAGTGGTGCCACGCAACTTTATTGATCGCTCTAAAACAGATACTAATTTTATAAATAATATTTTTAAATTATTATCCGGAATTTTTTCGGTTAAACTTAATGGATGTATCTTGGCCATATACAAAGCCTCATCGGAATAAATATTACCCACACCCGCTAAAAATTCTTGGTTTAATAAAACTGTTTTTATTTTACCCTTACGTTTAGCAATTAATTGCAAAAAATCCCTAGTGGTGATTTCTAAAGGGTCTGGGCCAAGTTTTTTAATTTCTGGTCTGGCTAGAACTTTACTTTTTTCGCCAAAAATAACTCTGCCAAACTTTCTTACATCAGAAAAATATAACTTTAAATGCTTTTTGCCTTTTTTAATGTTAAAAATTAAATGAACAAAACTTTTTCTTTCGGGTTCATTAAATAAAAAATGCCCAGTCATTTTTAAATGAATAGCCAACATATATCCGCTAGACAAGTAAAAAAGAATGTTTTTACCTCTGCGTTCTATTTTAATAATTTTTTTATTTTTAATAGAACGTTGAACAGTTGCTAATCCTCCACTTAAAGAAAAATATTTAGACCAGTCACTCCAAATACTAACAAAAATAAAACCCTTAAGGCGCTTTTTTAAATCTTGAGTTATTGTTTCAACTTCTGGTAGTTCGGGCATGCTAAATTTATTTAAGAGCGAAGCGATTAATTATTAAATTTGAGCATCCTGAGTATGATCGAAGGATTACTTTAATGTAATGGTTCGACAAGCTCACCATAAGGTTTTGTTACT
>JAUYOU010000017.1 GCA_030697855.1 bacterium | reverse complement strand
CCAGTCCCTCAATAAACGTTCAATCATTTAATGTCTCCTTTTTATTTTGGTTTTTTAAATCTTCCGACTCCTCATTATCCAAACCTCTTTTAAATATCCTTTTAAAACAAAATGTCATAAGACTTAAAATAGATACCCATGTTAATATCATAAATATCCAACCGCTAAGTTTCATATTGTACTCTCCCTTACAAAACACTCTTTATTGTGGAAGCGCTTATTAGGATTTAGTAATTTGATCCAGTGGCATAACAAAGGCCTTAACCCCTTCTTTACCAAGAGATTTACGCAACTTGTTTACGCCAATAACGATCTGATCTGCCTGCGTATCTTCACAAGCTACATATAAAATATTATTTAGTCCCGGCCAAACGGTATTACCCAAATGAGTACTAGATGTTGTTCCTTTTCCATATGTGCGGGTTATTTTTGAATAATTTTGTACATCACAGCCGTTCACAATTTCCATAATTTCAATGTCAACAGCTTCACTATATGTTAACATAACCATTTTCATATTAACCCCCCTATGCTTAGTATATTGTTATAAAATAAAAAGCCGCTACCTTTCCCTCCAACAGTTTTATAAATAAACTACCTCTTCCTTATGATATAAAGAAAGAAAAAGAAGCATATACTCCTTAATATGGCGGGTGATAAGGAAATTATTTCTTATATGTTCTTTGCCGTTTTCGCCCAACTTTTTGGCATATTTGGGGCTGTTTAGAAGCTGTTTTATGGCAAAAGCCGCGCCGTCAATTGAATAACACAAAAGCCCTGAATATTTGTTCTTTATCTGAAGCGGTATACCGCCAACGTTACACGCAACGACGGGTTTTGCTTTCCAGAGGGCCTCCGCAACAGTAAGCCCAAAACCTTCTTTTAGCGATTTCTGAATAACAACTGTTGACGCTCTTTGAAGAGCGTTAACCTCTATATCATTCTGAGGTAAAAGCAGAATATGTATATCGGAATCTTTTCCCGCCTTTTCTTTGACCTCTTCTAAAACTTTAATTCCTTCGGGGTCGTCGGCCGCCGTGCCTCCGGCTAAAATCAAACGGCAGTCTATATATTTTTTTACTTTTTTATATGTTTCTATGACGCCTACGGGATCTTTAAGCCTGTCAAAACGGGAAATCTGAGTAAGTATTGGTTTATCTTTCGGAATGCCATATTTTACTAATACAGAATTTATGATTTCGGGAGGCAATTCTTTATTCTTATCGCTCAAAGGATCGATCGATGGTGAAATAAGAAATGTCCTGACAGGAAATCCTTGAGAGAAACTGGGAGCGGAAATAACCGCCGCATCGTACTGAACTATAAAACTCTTCAAAAAGTTCCATACCTCATAATCAGGATTTGAAACATCTATATGGCAGCGCCATATCCATTTATTGGCAGTTTTCTTTTTTATTAACGCTATGGGTTGGGGATCATGAATGAAAACAAT
>JAUYOU010000012.1 GCA_030697855.1 bacterium | reverse complement strand
GAAGGCGAAACTAAAAACTTTTCTTTAACCGCTCCGGTAAATTATCATAACAAAGATATGGCCGGTAAAAAGATAGATTTTGAGGTTAAGGTAAATTTGGTTCAAGAAAGAAAGTTACCAGAACTTACAGATGAATTTATAAAATCTTTAGGTAAATTTGCTTCTCTGGAAGATCTTAAAACAAATATTACGGAAGGCATTAAATTAGAAAAAAAATCTAAAGCCGAAGAAAAACGCAGGGCAAAAATAATAGAGGAATTAGTTAAAAATATTAAAGTAGAATTGCCTCGAGAACTTGTAGAAATGGAGTTCGAGAAAATGACTGCGGAACTTGCTGATTCGTTGCGTCAGATGAATTTAACGCTCGAAAACTATTTAAGCCATATTGCTAAAACTCCAGAAGAACTTAAAAAAGATTGGGAGCCTCAAGCCGAAAAAAGAGTAAAAGCTGCCCTGGTATTAAAGGAAATATCTAAAAGAGAAAATATAGAAGTTAGTGATAAGGAGATAGAGGAAAAATTAGCGTCTATGATGCGCCAAGCTCCGCCTTTGGCACCAAATCAAAACCTTGATTTGACAGCCTTAAGGGGTTATGTTAAAAACATAATAAGAAACGAAAAGGTTTTTCAGGTTTTAGAAAGTCAGTAAACCCATGAATCTTATACCAACAGTTATAGAAAAAACTTCATACGGCGAAAGAGCCTACGACATATATTCCCGACTACTTAAAGAGAGGATAGTTTTTCTGGGCGGTTCAATTAATGATGCTGTTGCTAATACTGTAATAGCTCAGCTTTTGTTTTTAGAAAGCCAAGATCCTAAAAAAGAAATAAAACTATATATAAATAGCCCAGGTGGTTCTGTTACGGCTGGGCTCGCCATTTACGATACGATGCAGCTTATTAAAAGCGATGTTTCTACAATTTGCGTGGGCATGGCAGCTTCTATGGGCGCTGTTTTATTGGCTGGTGGTAAAAAAGGAAAGAGATTTTCTTTGCCCAATAGTGAGGTTATGATTCACCAAGTAATGGGTGGCGCGGAAGGGCAGGCGGTAGAGATCGAAATTTCAGCTCGTCACATTCTTAAGGTAAAAGAAAGATTGAATAAAATTTTAGCGAAGCACACTGGAAAAAGCTTTAAAGATATAGATAAAGATACAGATAGAGATTTTTTCATGAGTGCCGAAGAAGCAAAAGCTTATGGCATTGTAGACGAAATAATTTCGGCTAAGAAGTAGCCGCCTGGCGAGTTGCTCGCCAGCGAGCCTCGCCCAAAGGGCGGGAGAGTTCTTTCAACCTTAAAAGGGGAGATGAGTAAATGGATGGCGACGAAGATAATGATATGGCTAGTAAGGATATGGAAATAGAGTATCGTCTTTGTATGAATGGTTTATTTTTTACAGAAATGAATACATGGACTGTTTTTAGTGTTTTAGCTAGGAAGATGACCTATGGCGATGCGGATTCTTTCAGAATGAGGTGTTTCCCTGATGCTACTATTGAACCCATAAAAAAAGCATAGAGTTCGGTTTTAAAAGAACGGCAAACAGCCGTTCTTTATTTTTTGTTTTCAAAAAATACCCTGAACAAGTCTGAGAGTTGAAGGGTTTCCATTAAATTTAATTTTTTTATTTATACAAAATCGGCAAAAGGCTTTTTCCGTCCATATCGTTGGGTGGTGCTATTTGCATTAAATCTAACACTGTAGCTGCTACGTCTTGCAAAATACCTTTTACACCTGTTTGTTCTTGGCGTAATTCTTTTATTTTCTCTAGAGTTTTTTCTTTTTTAAGTTGGTTCGTTATTAGATAAAATGGTACTGGATTTGTGGTGTGTTCGGTATTTATCTCGCCGCTTAATGCACTTATTTTAAGTTCGGCGTTGCCATGGTCTGCGGTAATTATTAAAACTCCGTTAACTTCTAAAACCGCATCCATAACTTTTTTAACAGCCAAGTCTAGCGCCTCTATACCTTTTATTGTGGCAGTTAAATCTCCGGTATGACCAACCATATCGGCATTAGCAAAATTACCAAGTATAAAATCGTATTTTCCCGATTTAACCGCAGAAGTTAAACCTTCTGCTACTTCGAAAGCCTTCATTTCGGGAACATCGTTAAAATGAGAGGCGGTAGAGGATTTAACAAGTTGTCTTTCTTCTCCTTCAAAAGAACTTTCCCTTCCACCGTTAAAAAAATAAGTTACGTGAGCATATTTTTCTGTTTCAGCGATTTTAAATTGTTTTTTACCATTTTCCGAAAGTATTTGCGATAAAGTATATTTTAATTCTAGAGGAGGGAATATAACTTCTGCCGGTAAATCTTTTTCGTAAAGAGTGAGCATGGCATAAAAATTGTTTTTTAATTCCTTTCTTGGAAATTCTTTAAATTCTGGTACGGCGATGGCTTTTACAAGTTCACGCGCTCTGTCTTCTCTAAAATTAAAAAATATAACCACATCACCATCTTTTATTGTGCCCTCGGGTTCATTCTTTTCGTTTACTAAAACAATTGGCTCTAAATAGTTATCGTTTATATTTTTAGCGTATTGGTTTTTTATTGATTGGATAAAGTCTTTAGTTTTTTCGCCTTGGCCTTCTATCATTAAACGATAAGCCTTTTCGATTCTGTCCCAATGATTATCGCGATCCATGCTATAAAATCTGCCAATACAACTGGCGATTTTGCCTTTACCAACCCAAGCTAATCTTTCCACTAAGTTTTGAATAAGTGTGCCTGCTTCTTTGGGTGGACTATCTTGGCCATCGGTTGAAAGATGTATCCAAATTTCTTTTACGTTTTCATTTTTTGCCATTTCTATTAAGGCGTACAAGTGATCAATATATGAATGCACCGAACCCGAACCTACGAGGCCAATTAAATGCCAAGCCGAATTATTTTCTTTAGCATGGTTAGCCGCTTTTTTTAAAACAGGGTTTTGGAAAAAACTACCGTTTTGAATAGCAAAGGTTATTTTGGTTAAGGGTTGTTGCCAGATTTGGCCTGTACCCATTGCAGTGTGTCCAACCTCGGAATTACCAGCTTCGCCCCACGGCAAACCCACTGGTACTCCGGAGGCTTGAAGCAAAACAAAAGGATAGTTTTTTTCTATAAAATCTAAGTTAGGTTTGTTGGCTTGAGTTATAGCATTACCCTTACTTTCTTCGCCAATACCATAACCGTCTAAAATTAAAAGCACTACAGGTTTCATTAGGTTAATTATATATCGTTTTGACCCAGTAGTAGAATTTTATCAAATACTTTGCTTTGCAAAGTATTAAAAAGATAAAGATAAAATTCACTAGCTGGGCTTTACCCCGTAGAGTAACTTTGACAAGTCGCCTCATTCATTAAACCTATTGTGAGCTTGTTTAACTTATGATTAAAATATAATTGGTATTAGAAAATACACGCAGATATTCGGCGACTAGGTTTAATGGTCAAAGTTGTCTTACGGGGCTTTACTTTTTTGGCTTATGAGTGTTAAGTTTAATTTGGTATTAATTTAAGATTTAGAGTTTGTTGGAGGTATACTTTGGGCCAAAAGGAACGAAAAAGCGGCACAAAGCATTAATATTTTACGTTTTTAAAA
>JAUYOU010000023.1 GCA_030697855.1 bacterium | reverse complement strand
TAGAATTAAGAATTATGAATCAGGAATTAAGCAATAAGATAAAAACTTTTACTGACTTAATTGCTTGGAAAGAAGGTCATAAGTTAGTTTTGTACATTTACGGAATTACCAAAAAATTTCCGAAGGATGAGATGTTTGGCTTAACTAGTCAATTGAAAAGATGCTCTGTTTCAATCACCTCAAACATCGCGGAAGGTTTCAGTCGTCAATATTACAAAGAAAAATTACAATTTTATTCTATGGCTTTAGGTTCTGTTACTGAATTACAAAACCAAATATTTATAGCTAGAGATGTTGGCTATATTAATGATTTGGATTTTAATAGTTGCAGTGATCTAGCTATTAATGTTCACAAAATTATTAACGGTTTAATTAAAAAGACAAGAGAAATTATTCATAATTCGTAATTCTTTATTCTTAATTCTATGAAATCTAATAAAGTAATTGTTTATACAGACGGAGGTTCTAGAGGTAACCCTGGTCCATCTGCGGTGGGTGCGGTGGTTTGTGATGAGTCTGGAAAAATAATAAAAGAATATAACCAAGTTTTAGAAGATTCTACCAATAATGAAGCCGAATATGAAGCGGTGATTTTTGCGCTTAAAAAACTAAAACAACTTTTTGGTAAAGATGGCACAAAAAATTTAGATATAGAATTTAGAATGGATAGTCAGCTTATTGCCTCGCAATTAGGTGGCAAGTTTAAAATCAACGAGGAAAGAATGCAAGCACTTTTTATTAAGGTTTGGAACTTAAAGTTTGAGTTTGCAAACATAATTTTTAAATATATTCCACGCGAAAAAAATAAACACGCTGATCAGTTAGTAAACGATGCTCTTGATGGTAAGGGCAAGAATGAAAAATTGCTTTAAAAACAAAAAATCCAGCTCGCCTAGAGAGCTGGATTTTTCTGTTAAGAAAGCCGTAAGCCGAATTCTGTTCCAATTTTGTTTGAGCAATAGCGAAATTACAAAATTGAGAACCCTGCGAAGCCCGTTAGGGCGAAGTAGGGTATTCCGCCTTCGCTAAAGCTATGGCGGATCTCTATTTTTTATCTTTTCGATACGCTAACAGAAAAAATTGGAGATAATCATCTGTCTGGGATTGTTATTGCTAACAACCTCTGGCGACTCTTCCTTAATAATTTAGATTACTAAGGACACGGTCTTGCACCAAGTGGGGTTTACAACTATTTAGTATTACTACTAAACAGAATCGCGTTTGACGCGACACTTTTCACCTTTCACCACTGCTCCGCAGTGGAAGTACCAATATACAATTTACAAATAACAAACAAAATATGTTTGATATTTAGGTTTTGTAATTTGGAATTTCCAGTGCGAAGCACTGGCTAGTATAGTCTCTGTTGCATAGGCTCACGGAATCAGCTGTCATCAATGAACCTATATCCAATAAAGGACACTTTCCCTGGGCTTGAATCTAATTTTTATTAGATCTGCTCCCGGTTGCATTTCGCAACCACTTGTTTCCCTCCGACCCTATGTCGGATTTCAGGTGTTCGGACTTTCCTCAATTCACTTTTAAATGAACTGCAATTATCTCACTTTCTTAACAAGATAATGATAGTGTTTTTATTTTAATTAGTCAAGGTCAAACATAGCATAACAATACCTAGCTTTCTGGGTAGGCTGGGTATTGTTATTATTAAGGTGTTACTGATAAACTTAATGCATATTTCTTTTATTTTTCTTACTAAATGAGCTCGGATTTTGTTTTTATAGACCCTAATAAAATTCCCCCACGCAGATCGGTTAAACCAGCAATATCTGGTCGTTTTAAGATTAGGAAAATATCATCTAAAGTTTGGGAAAAAAATTACGAAGAAGAAATAGAATCTCAAGAAGAAGTTCCCGAATTTAATTTACTCGATAGTGTTTTACCAGAAAATAATATTGCGGCTCAGGTCAGCAGTATTGATCCGTTGAGTCAAGCTATTTTTATGTCAGAAAAAGTTGTTTTTAATTCTACTAATAATTATTTACCTCAAACAATTGTAAAAAACGAAATAAAAACAGAAGAAGATTTTCGCAAAGAACTTTTGGCAGAAATAGAAAATATTTATGCAAAAGATGATGAACTTTCCAGAAGAATAAACAAAATGTCTTCTATTTCTCGTTCGGTCCCAATGCAGTTGGTTAGCCCCTCTCTAATAAGTAAAGATATTGATGATAATGGTAATTTAAAGATTCATATTGCCCCTAAACAAGATTTTTATAAAAATTTTGGAGACAAAGATACTTATGTTGCGGAGGATTCTGTTAAAAAAGATTTAGTTGAACATTACAGAGCAGAAAGCGATTGGTTTCAGGTTAGTTCGACGGTGCCTTCTAGGGTTTCCGATTTAAAAAAATATTATGAAAACAAAGATAGGCGTAATTTAAATTCTCAGCAAGTAAAATTTGATTTATCTAAAAAAGGAAAAGGCTCAGGTTTAAAGTCTATTTTAGGATACTTAACACTTTCAGTAATTCCAGTTTCTTTATCTTATTTTTTAATTTCAGGAGGATTTTCACTTTCTAGTTTTGCATCGGGGAGTGGGGATTTTGTAAAAACTGCTTTAGGCGGGGTTAATTCAAAATTATTAAGCACTTCTAGTTTTACGCTGGTTAATTCCAAAGAAAGCGAAATATTTCCTCAATTAACAGAATTTAATTCACAAATTAAAGAAGCTGGTTTAGGTAAAGAATTAAGCGACAACATAGAAAACTTTTTACAAAAAAATGCAGAGTTTTCTTGGTTTAACATTTTTAAAAGTAAATCTATAAATAATAATTTTTCTATAATCGAAACAGAAAGTTTAGCCAAAGTTAAAAATGCTTTAAATACTTTAAGTGTTAATAATAAAAACCTAATTAGACTTAGTTCGGGTTTTTCAAACTACCTTTCCATTGTTTCTTTTTGGAATCAGGTTTTAGTACCAGATAAAAATTATTTAATAGTTGTTTTAAATTCTGATCGTTCTTGGCCAGGTGGAGGTGAACCAAAAAATTACGTTGTTGTTAGTACTTCTAAAGAAGGTTTAGAAACAGTATCGTCTGGTAAATTTTCCGAACTAGACGCTGCATTCGATTTAAAAGTTGTTCCACCGGATCCAATTAAGGTAGCCAGCACCTCTTGGTTGCCGTCGCAATCTTTTTGGTTTATGGACTTTAAAGAATCCGCCAAAACAATTACAAATTTTTTTGAAAATACTTCTGGAAAAAGAATTGATGGTGTAGTTGCAGTGAATGAAAACTTTTTAAAAAATTTAAGTTTTAAAGAAAGTTTAACACTGGATACTTCTTCGCCTAGTTGGTTTTATGGTTTTTACGAAGCTTTTGGCCGAAAGCCAGCCGGTAGATGGGTTTCTTTGGCAAATATTTTAAATAGTGGCTTAAGTTCTCACGATGTTCAGTTTTATTTTAAAGATACGTCATTAGAAAAATTTGTTGAAGGTTCTGGTTGGTCAACTAAAGTTGCTAGCGAAAATTCAAAAGATGTTCTAGGTGTTTCTTGGGCCAGCATAAAAGGCGGGTCTTTAAATTTGGAATTAGCTGAATATAGAACACAAATATTTCAGGATGGTTCGATCGTAGTAAAACTTAATTTAATGGTTCGCCAAAATACTGGAGATGAATCGTTAAATTATTTAAAAGTATATTTACCAAAAGGAGCTCAAGTTTTAAAAGCCGAAGGATTTTCGGCTAAAGAAAAAATCCCAGAATTTAGTTATGCTGTTAAGGGGTTTTCTTCGGATAAAAGAATAAGTAATTTTACAGGTTCTAAGGCCGGTGACATAGATACTTTTGATGAAAGTGGTAATGGTGTTATTGGTGGTTGGATTAATTTAAAGCGAAACGAAAGAAATACAATTAATTTAGAATATATTTCTGCTATAAAAATTTCGCGTACAGAAGGAAAAGGAGATTATGCTTTAAAAGTTATCCGACCGAGCCAAAAAGATAATATTCCATTTCGTTACGTAATTACTCCGCAAGAAGGTGTAATTATTGAATCTTTAGAGCCTAATGGTTTTGTAAGTCAAAACTTGGGTGAATACCAAGGCAATATTTCGCAAGATTTAAATTTGATCTCAACTTTTTTATTTAAAAAATAGGCATAAACAATAAAGCTTTCACGTATTGATCAGTGATGGCTTTTTTATTTGTAATCTCTATTTATGCTAATATCTAATAACAATGACTCTAAACAGTTTTAATGGCTTTTTAGGCCAAAAAACAAAGGGTGTTTTGATGGCGGCAAGCATTCTGGCTTTGTCTGGTCTTTTTAGTCGTTTACTTGGTTTTGCTAGAAACGCCATGCTAGCCTATTATTTTGGCGCGGGCGATGTACTCGACGCTTATTTTTTGGCTTTTAGATTGCCAGATTTTTTCTTTAATCTTTTATTTTTTGGCGCTTTTACCGCCGGTTTTGTGCCGGTATTTATAAAAATTAAAAACGAAAGTTCGGAACGCGCTTGGAAATTAGCTAGCGATATTTTAAGCATTACTCTTATAATATTTGCAGTGTTTGGCGCTTTGTTTTTTTTGGCGGCGCCATGGATCTTAAAATTAATAGCCCCTGGTTTTGAAGGTGAAAAATTAGACCTTGCTGTAAAATTAAGCCGAGTAATGTTTTTGCAACCAATGTTCTTAGGTGTGTCGGTTGTGTTTTCGGGAATATTGCAATCTACTCATAGATTTTTAGCTTATGCTTTTGCTCCAATTTTTTATAACATCGGAATAATAATCGGTATTTTATTTTTTGCTACTAGACTCGGTCCTATTGGTTTAGCTTGGGGTGTTGTCTTAGGTGCTTTGTTACATATGTTAGTACAGTATCCAGCAGCTAAGCATAGTGGTTTTAATTACAAACCCTCTTTTTCTTTTAAGGAAAATTCTATAAGGGATATTTTTCATATAATAATTCCACGTTCTTTGAGTTTGATTTTGGCACAACTTAATTTAGTTGTTTTGGCTGGTGTGGCTTCTTTCTTGGGTTCGGGCAGAGTTTCTATTTTTAGTTTTGCAAACGATTTAAACGGTTTAATTTTGGGTGTGATAGCGGTACCGCTTGGCGTTGCGGTTTTTCCGGTTTTTGCTAGCGAAATATCTAAAAAAAGATTCGAAGAGTTTTCTGCTATTTTTATAAAAACATTGCGCCAGCTTTTATTTGTAATGATACCAGCCACTGTTTTATTTTTTGTTTTACGTGCGCAGATAGTCCGCTTAACTTTGGGCTATGGTCAGTTTGATTGGTTTGATACTGTTTTAACTATACAAACTTTAGGATTATTTTTGATAGGTTTAATTTTTCAAGGAATGCTCGCTATTATTCTTAGAGCATTTTTTGCTTTGGAAGACGCCAAAACAACTTTTTGGGTTTTATTGTTTGGTGTTTTGATAAGTGTGGTTATCGCTTTGTCTTTGGGGCCCATTATGGATGTCCCTGCTTTAGCTTTGGCCATGAGTATTTCTTCTATATTTAATACAATTGTTTTGTTTATGTTCTTAACAAAAAGAATCAAGACTATTTCTTTAAAACTTTTATTAAAACCAGTGAGCATTTTTATTTTAGGAGCTTTAGTTGCTGGTTTCTTGGCTCATTACACACTTTATTTTATAGATAGATTTATAGATACACATAAAGTTTTACATTTAATTATACAAGGGTTATTATCGGGTCTTGCTGGATTAATAGCGTATCTCGTTGTTTTGGGATTTTCTGGCATAGAAGAATACAAATTTATTGTTGAAAAAATTAAATTTAGTAAAAAAATTATTTTACCGAACTTAGACGAAGAAACACATCAATCTTGAAACTTGAAACATGGAAACTGAAACCCAGAAAATAAGGAATTTCTCAATCATAGCGCATATTGATCACGGTAAATCTACGTTAGCCGATAGACTTTTAGAATTAACAAAAACCGTAGAAGTGCGCCAAATGCACTCGCAGTATTTGGATATGATGGATTTAGAACAAGAGCGCGGCATAACCATTAAGATGCAGCCAGTTAGGATGCAGTACAATGGTTATATTTTAAATCTTATCGATACTCCGGGGCATGTAGATTTTTCTTACGAGGTCTCTCGTTCGTTAGCTGCTGTAGAGGGCGTTATTTTGTTAGTAGACGGAACTAAAGGCATACAAGCACAAACTTTGGCGCATTTAAGCCAAGCCCAAAAACAAAACAAAGTTATAATTGCGGCAGTAAATAAAATAGATTTACCCAATGCTCGCCCAGAAGAAATAGAAGAAGAATTAAAAAATCTTTTAGGCCAAGATGTAGAAATTTTTAAAATATCGGCAAAGGATGGCACCAATGTAGATAAACTTTTAGATACGGTTATAGAAAGGATTCCTTCACCCAAAAATTCACCCAGTTCTTTAGATAGAGCCTTAATTTTTGATTCTACTTACGATTCTTACAAAGGTGTTTTGGCGTACGTACGTGTTTTTAATGGAAGTTTTAGGGGGGATCAAAAAATAAAATTAATTGCTCAAAACAAGGAAGCGGGAATTATGGAGGTTGGGCATTTTAAACCTCAACTTTCGGTTCAGAAAGAAATTAAGGAAGGAGAAATTGGTTTTATCGCCACAGGTTTAAAAGATCCATCTCTTATAAGAGTAGGTGATACTGCTGTTATTTTTAATTCGGAATCTCAATTTTTAGATTTAAAAAACTTTGCTTTGGAAGGTTATAAAGATCCAAGTCCAGTTGTATTTGCCAGTTTGTTTCCAAAGGATGGGGCAGAATTTGCCATGCTAAAAGATTCTTTATTAAAACTCAAGCTTTCGGATGCCGCTTTAACTTTCGAACTAGATTCTCAAGAAGTTTTGGGGCGCGGTTTTAGATGTGGATTTTTAGGTTCGCTTCACATGGAAATAGTTTTAGAAAGGTTAGAACGCGAATATAATTTATCTTTAATAACAACTACACCTTCGGTTAGTTATGAAATAGTATTAAGAGATGGAACAATTCAAAATATTTTTTCTGCTGCCGATTTACCTACATCCGACCGTTATTTAGAAATTCGCGAACCATGGGTAACATTAACTTTGCTTTCGCCTTCTAAATATATTGGTGGGATTTTAGAACTTTTGGCGCATCGTCGAGGAATTTCTAAACACACTGAATATATTTCGGAGGACCGTGTAGAAATTTTTTACGAAATACCACTCGCCGAAATTATTGTGGATTTTCACGATAAATTAAAAAGTGTTTCCTCGGGCTATGCTTCGTTAAGTTACGAATTTTTGGAACTTAGAAAAGGCGATTTAATTAAATTAGATATTTTGGTAGCCAGTGAGACAGTTGATGCTTTAAGCCGGATTGTGCCAAGCGATCAAGCTCAAGAAGAAGGTAAAAGGATTGTAGAAAGGTTAAAAGAGCTTTTGCCAAGACAGTGGTTCGAAGTAATGCTTCAGGCCGCTATTGGCGGAAAGATAATTGCTCGCGAAAATATTGCTGCTTTAAAGAAAGATGTAACTAGCCATATGTATGGAGGTGATATTACACGCAAAATGAAGCTTAGAGAAAAGCAAAAAAAGGGTAAAAAGAAAATGAAAGAAAGGGGAAGAGTAGATATTCCAAACTCTGTTTTTTTTGAATTGCTAAAGCGTTAAATACTCTCTCTAATATACTAATCTGAACTAATATACGAATTAATTTTATTAGCTATATTAGCGTCAATTAGCGTATTAGCGAAAACTCAGGTTTTATGCGGTTTTCTGCCAATATTGACGATTTATAGGTTTTAGGAATTGACAGGATTATTGGTTGTGGTAAACTGGAAGCATCATTGATCGTTAGTGGTTTCCCTCCCCGAGGGTCACTAGCTGATCATAGCTCTTTCATTTTTTTCAAAGAAAGAAGGTGCAGTATGAAGCGTGGAAGCCCGTTCGGGTTCATCCCGAACATCGTGAAAAGCGCCCGTACCGCCTCGGCCAATGGCCGCAATTATTTGAGACTGATCTCCGACCTGGCCGATGGCCTGCCGGTGCCCGCTACGGACTCCATGTCCGCCGGGTAGCCCGCGACCCCAGCGCCCGAAACGAGAATACTGGAGCTTCCTAGGGAAGCGTTGAAGGGTTCTCGGTTTCATAAGCACCTAATGCATTTCGGTAAATTCCGAGATTGTGTTTGGTGCTTTCACAGCCGAACTGCCAATGGAGGGTCATGCCGATGCCTCGGATTGGTACAAATTTTCTGCCAAAGCGAAGTTAGGACGAGGGTCCAATATGGTACCTGCCACATAGGCCGGTCTTACGAAACCCTAACCCTCGTCCTGCGTCACTGTACAGGAGGCGGAGGTGCTTACGCACCAAAGCGTGAAAGGCATTGCGGGTATCGGTGGTTCGAAACCACCTTGTTACTCGCGTCGGCCATTCTGGGAATATCTGCTGAGCTAAGCTCGGCGATACGAATGAGACACTGCGAATCCCAGACGCGCGGATCGGCCCAAGAGGGATAAACTTCTATAGGCCGCGGCGGGTGTAATAGCCCTCCGCCTCCTTTCTTTGTTAAGTAATAAAAGTGAGCAGTCAAAGGATAAACAATATCCTTACTGCTCCCCCCGACACTACGGTGTCGGGGATTTTTTTATTATTTTATATATTTTCTATCTTAACAAAACTTACGATCGTGAACTATGTTAAGAATGATTTTAAAATATGAAAATACAGTCACTAATTTATGCGATCACATAAATTAGTGACTGTTGATGTGATGGGTGCGATGCGGGAATAATAGATGATGGGTTAAGGTAGTCTTTACAAATATCTAATAATATATTACACTTAGGCTTTAATAAAATAGTTCTTTAATCACAAAAAGGGGAGATCAAATGAAAGTTTCAGAAGAAAGAATATACAGAGAAGCTTTGGAATCAGCTACAGGACAAGCCATGCTTGTTCCGCCAGAAGAATTGAGTCTTATGGTTTTTCCTTTCTGGCAGAAAGCTGTTCACGAAATACTAATTCTAACTAGTTGCCAGTGTATCTGTCATGATCATAATGAGGCCAAATGCTTTCTTAGTTTAAATCCTACATCACAGATCAAGCTATACTCTGGCGGAGAGCTTAGTTTTGAGGGTTTTCTTGAAACATTAGATAGTATCAAACAACTTTTTTTGTTGGAGTCTATGGTTTCTAGTACAGCTAATATTTGAATTATCCTACATATAAAAATAATACTCCTTCGACCTTGCGTCGGAGGAGTATTTTATTTATCTTCTGGTTCAGATTCAATTTCTGCTTTGGCGAATCCCTTTATAATCGGATCCATATTGCCATCTAATACTTTATCTATCTGGCTCCAACTTTTTTTAATTCTATGGTCGGTTATTCTGTCTTGGGGAAAATTATATGTTCGTATTTTTTCTGAACGGTCAGCTGTACCGATTTGGGTTCTGCGTTCGCTTTGCATTTTTAAACCCTCTTTTCTTTCTCTTTCTTCTAAAACTCTACTTCTTAAAATAGACATAGCAGCTTGCTTGTTGGATTCTTGGCCGCGTTCGGTTTGGGCGGTTACAACGGTTCCTGTTGGAATATGAATTATCCTAACTGCCGTTTCGCGCTTGTTTACATTTTGCCCGCCAGGGCCGGATGAACGGAAAAATTCTATGCGTAAATCGCTAGAATTAATGTGAATGTCTTTTTCGCTAGCTTTTTTTAATATGGCTACAGAAACAGTAGAGGTGTGAACCCTACCACTTTTTTCTGTTCTTGGTACGCGTTGAACACGGTGTACACCAGCTTCTTGTTTATAGAAATCGTAAGTTCCGGGGCCGGAAATTTCGAAAGAGATGTCTTTTATACCGCCAATAGATGTTACCGAGGAATCTAAAACGGTTACAGCTAGGCCTTTTTTGGCAGCATAATTTTTGTACATTTTAAAAAGTTCGCCACTAAAAATAGCAGCTTCGTCGCCACCAGCACCTGGCCTAATTTCGATAATTACAGAGGAGGATTCCATGAGTATTCGCTAATATGGCTAATCTAAACTAATATACGAATGAATTTAATTAGCTATATTGGCAGAGAGAGATTGGTATATTAGCGAGACTAGTTATTTCTTACTAGCTTTTCGGTCTTTTTTAACAGTAGGAGTGGTAGTCTTCTTTGAGAGTCTGGTTCGGAATTTTTCAACACGACCAGCAGAGTCTACTAAGTTTTCTTTGCCTGTAAAAAAAGGATGGCAAGAATTACAAATTTCAACCTCGATATTTTCTTTGGTTGAACCTACAGTGTAGGAATTACCACAAACACATTTTACCTTGGCGGTAGGGAAGTATTTAGGATGGATATCTGTTTTCATACTAAGTTAAGGTAGCAGATTGGCTGGGTTTTGACAACAGCCACCCTTTTTGTTAAAGTTGCTTTGCTAACAATGATTACTGCTCAAGATTTAATGCAGGCTGGTGCTCATATTGGGCACAAGAAGTCTAAATGGAACCCTAAGATGGCTCCATTTGTTTTTGG
>JAUYOU010000092.1 GCA_030697855.1 bacterium | reverse complement strand
AGTAGCTCTTTGTTAGAGCGAAGCGTAAAACCGCTTCGCTCTTTTTGTTTTATAAAGATAATAAAACCCCGTAAAATCCTTTCTTATATATTTACTCACGCTACTTAATTTTATTGATAATATCATTCTATTTTATACTGCATAACTTATTTTGGATTAAACGGGGTAAATGATAAAATAATATATAAGATGATCCAAAATCCGTTTAGCTTGATATTGGATATTTTTGGAATAGTTTTTCACCACATTTGGTTATGGGGTTGGGTTTTTTTGCCTGTTCTTTTGGCGCCGTTTTTATGGGACGCATATATGTATCACATCCGTATTAAAACTTTAAAAAAGTTTAAATGGCAGATGTTGGAATTTCGCTTACCACCAGATGTGGAAAAAAGCCCATTAGCAATGGAACAGGTTTTAGCAATTTTGCAAAGCACTCTTTTTAAAGGTGGTTGGTGGAAGCGTTATGTAGAAGGCAGGGTTCAAGAATGGTTTAGTTTAGAAATAACTTCTTTCGAAGGTGAGTTACATTTTTATATTCGAACATTAGGGCAATTTAGAAATTTGGTAGAGGCAGCAATTTATGCCCAGTATCCACAGGCAGAAATTTTTGATGCCGAAGATTATACGGCAAATGTTCCGGCAATAATTCCAAACGAAACTCACGATCTTTTTGGCTGCGAACTTAAATTGGCACGCGAAGATGGTTACCCGATACGAACCTATAAAGATTTCGAATTAAAAACCGAAAGCAGTAAAGAAGGTGGTTCCAATATTTCTTTGGTGGATCCTTTGGCGGGTATTGCCGAAACAATGACACGCTTAAAAAAAGGTGAACAAGCTTGGATTCAAATTGCTATAAGACCAGCCGATGATGGTTGGAAAAAAGTAGCTATGGAAACTGTTTTAAAATTGGTTGGTCGTCCAAAAAAAGAAGTGCCACAAGGTTCGTATATGTTGGCATTACTTAAAAAAGAATTGTCCGATTATGCTAAGGGAGCGGTGCAGGCGCCTTTTAAAAATCCAGAATTTGAACCTTTTGAATGGGGTTCGCCTAAAAGCGATAAGCCTCACTCATTAATGCAATTTCTTACTTCGGGGGAGAAAGAAATTATAGAGGCCATAGAAAGAAAAACTTCTAAAGTGGGTTTTGAGACAGTTATTAGAGTTGTGTATATTGGAACAAAGGAGGCTTTTTTTATACCAACCTTTTTTCAGGTGGCTTCCGGTTTTAACCAGTTTAGTACACAAAATTTAAATTCTATTAAAAGAGATGGCGCTACATTAACTGCGGGAAAATTTCCTTTTAAAAAATTTAAAGAGATGCAAAAGAAAAAATGGATGTTGTATAAATACAGAATTCGCGGGCGACCAGATACAATGTTTGTAATGAATATAGAAGAGTTAGCGACACTGTATCACTTTCCAGGACGCGTGGTTATGGCACCAAGTTTGCCTAGGGTTCAGGCCAAAAAAGGCGAACCACCAGCAGGGCTTCCGAGTTATTAAGGGCTTTGTCCAAGAGCGAAGCTCTTGGTAACAAAACCTTACCCAGCACCTTTTTATGTATTTCGTCTATATAATTCAAAGTAAAAAGAATAAGGTTTTATACTTCGGTCGAACCAAGGATATAGATAAGAGATTAGCTGATCATAATAGTGGGAGTAATTTTTCAACAAAAGATAATTGTCCTTGGGAATATGTGTATCTGGAAGGTTATAAATCCGAGAAAGATGCAATTGACCGCGAACTTAAATTGAAAAATTACGGCAATGCTAGAACATATGTTAAAAAAAGAATCAAAAATAGTTTATTATAAAAAGGTGCTGGGTGCTCAATTTTATAGTTGCTCGCCCAGCTCACAAATAAAATTGGCATGAACGACGAAATAACATTATTTGCTGAAACAAATTTCCGTAATGAAAAGCGGAGGTTTGGCATAAAAAAAGATGATCGCCGCAGGCACACCTATATTATTGGTAAAACCGGTATGGGTAAAACGACCATGCTCGAAAATATGATTATTTCGGATATTATTCATGGCAAAGGTTTGGGTTTTATAGACCCTCACGGAGATTCCGCCGAAAAGATTTTAGAATTTGTTCCGCCGGAACGAATAAACGATGTAATTTATTTTGATCCTTCCGATTTAGATATGCCGATAGCTTTTAATGCTATAGAAAACGTTGAAGCCGAGAAAAAACACTTGGTGGCTTCGGGTTTAATGGGTGTGTTTAAAAAAATCTGGCCAGATGTTTGGTCGGCTAGAATGGAATATATTTTAAACAATACCATTTTGGCTTTGTTGGATTACCCTGGCGCTACCATATTGGGAATTATGCGAATGCTTTCTAATAAGGAATATAGAAAGAGTGTGGTGGATCAAATTAAAGATCCAATGGTTAAATCTTTTTGGGTAGATGAATTTGCTAAATATACAGATAGGTTTGCGGCGGAAGCCACTCCAGCGATTCAAAATAAAGTTGGGCAGTTTTTATCGGCTGCGGTTATTCGTAATATTGTGGGGCAGGTAAATAGCGCTATGGATATGCGCAAAGTTATGGATGAAGGCAAGATTTTAATTATGAATCTTTCCAAAGGTAAAATTGGCGAAGATAATTCCAAACTTTTAGGTGGTTTATTGGTTACAAAATTACAGTTAGCAGCAATGAGCCGTGTAGATATTCCAGAAGAAGATCGTAAGGATTTCTTTTTATATGTAGACGAGTTTCAAAATTTTGCTACAGAATCTTTTGGCAATATTCTTTCCGAAGCGCGCAAATATCGTTTGGCTCTTATTTTAGCTAATCAATATATTGCTCAATTAGTGCAAAGCGTGGGTGGTTCTAAAAGCACGGCAGTGCGAGATGCAATATTTGGTAACGTGGGTACCCTAATTTCTTTTAGGGTAGGTGCCGAAGATGCTGAATATTTAGAAAAAGAATTTGCACCAGAATTTGTGGCAACAGACATTGTTAACTTAGCCAAATATAATGTTTATTTAAAACTTATGATAGACGGCGCGGCTTCGCGTGCCTTTTCGGCGACAACCTTAGCGCCTTATCCAAAACCAGTTGTAAATAATCGAGATGCAATTATTAAACATTCCAGAGAAACTTATGGCACTCCACGTGAAGATGTAGAAAATGAAATAGCCGATTGGGCTGGTGTTAAAGATTTAATGCCATCTAGTATAAAGGCGGCGAAAGCAGAAAGTGACGCGGCTTTCCGTGATGGCTACGATACAGAGGCTTCGCCATCAGCTTCTCCTGTTTCCGCTAAACCAAAAGGCGATAAGGATCTTTTCGAAGCTGTTTGTTGGGAAGGTGGTGAAAAGGTTTGGGTGCCATTTAAACCCGATGGTGTTCGCCCAATTTATTGTAAAAATCATTTATATAAATTAAACGAAGTTAAACAGCAAGTTATTTCCGATCAATTTAAACCTGTTAGTTTACAAGATGCTTTACAAAAAGGTGGCATAGTTAACCACATAGGTAATAATCCTCGTCCAAATAAAAAGAAAAATAAACCCAAAGAACCTCATGCGGATATAGAAGGTTTGCGTTCATTGCTTTCGGATATAAAACCAACCACTTAAACCGGACAGGAGTTTTTATTTCGCCACGACTTTTGAGGCAGTTTACGGAAGCTGTCTTTTTTAATGACAAAAATTTAAAAATATGGTAGAAATTATTAACTAATATGGGTCAAGAAATTTCAAAAAAAGTTTATATAGGAATGTCTGGAGGCGTGGATTCAAGCGTCGCCGCTTTGTTATTAAAAAACGAAGGCTATAATGTAACCGGTGTATTTATGAAGAACTGGAGTGATCCCGCTTGGCCTTGCCCTTGGGAAGAAGATCGCGCCGATGCCATGCGGGTTTGTTTAAAATTAGGTATTCCATTCGAAACTTGGGATTTTACAAAAGAATATAAAGAAAAAGTTGTAGATTATATGGTTCGCGAATACGCAGTTGGTCGAACTCCCAACCCAGATGTTATGTGCAACAAAGAAATTAAATTCGGTTTGTTTTTTAATAAGGCCATAGAACTTGGCGCGGATTTTATTGCTACGGGCCATTATGTTAGAAAATCTGCAGATAATAAATTATTAAAAGCAAAATATTTAGAAAAAGATCAAAGCTATTTTTTATGGACTTTAAAACAAAGCCAAATAGAAAAATGTTTGTTTCCCATAGGCGAGATAGATTCTAAGGCGGAAGTTAGAAAACTTGCCGAAGATGCGGGTTTGCCAACAGCAGGTAAAAAAGACTCCCAAGGAATTTGTTTTATGGGGCCAGTGGATATTAAAGAGTTTATAAAACCATACGTTAAAAAAGAAATTGGAGACATTGTTACAACTTTCGGCCAGAAAATTGGCACACACGGCGGTTTAGATTTTTATACAATTGGCCAACGCAAAGGAATTGGTATTGGCGGCACAGGGCCATATTATGTTGCTAAAAAAGATTATGAAACCAATACTTTAATAGTTTCGCCGGTTACAGATATGTCGGCTTTGGAATCAAAAGAATTAACAGCTATCGATGTTTCTTTTATAAATGAAGAATCTCAAACATCAATCAAAATAGAGGCCGCTATTCGTTACCGCCAAGAACCAGTTTCAGCTACGCTAGAGAAGGTAGATGATAGAAGGTGGAGGGTAGATTTTGAAAAACCAGTTCGCGCTGTCGCCTCTGGTCAATCGGTTGTATTTTATAACGGAGATGAAATGTTAGGTGGTGGAGTTATAGAGTAACTTTGATTTTATTAGCCTTTTTCCGTTACAATAAAGCCACATGGATTCTCAAGAAATAAGGCAGAGGTTTCTTAAGTTTTTCGAAGAAAGAGGGCATAAGATTGTGCCGTCTAGTTCGCTTGTGCCAACCGATCCTTCGGTTCTTTTAACAACCGCAGGAATGCAGCAGTTTAAACCCTACTTTGTGGGCCAGAAAGATCCAATGGCCGATTTTGGTTCTAAAAATACTGTTTCTGTTCAAAAATCTTTTAGAACTTCCGACATAGACGAAGTTGGCGACGAAACCCACCTAACATATTTCGAAATGTTAGGGAATTTTAGTTTTGGTGGATATTTTAAAAAAGAAGCAATTGCGTATGGCTACGAATTTATAACCAAAGAAATGGGTCTTACTATTGATTATGTTAGTGTTTTTGAGGGCGATGCCGAAGTTCCTGCCGATACGGAATCGGAAGAAATTTGGAAGTCTTTAGGAATTACAAAAATAGAAAAGTTTGGCAGGAAAGATAATTTTTGGGGTCCAACTGGCGCCGAAGGTCCATGTGGTCCAACCACAGAAATTTATGTTCGGGGTGTAGAAGTTTGGAATATAGTATTTAACGAATACTATATGAAGCCAGATAAATCTTTAGAACCTTTAAAACAAAAAGGTGTAGACACTGGTATGGGCTTGGATCGTTTGGCGGTTATGGTTCAAGATAAGAAAAATGTTTTTGAGACGGATTTGTTTGAATTTATTTTTAAAAAAATAGAGGAAAATACGCCAGAGAAGGATCAGAGATCGAAAAGAATAATAGCGGATCATATTAGAGCTTCTGTGTTTATGATTAGCGATGGTATCGTGCCATCTAATACAGATAGAGGTTATATTTTAAGGCGTTTAATTCGCAGAATAACTCATCCGGATAAATCTCAGATACCTATAGCCGAAACAGTTATCGAGAGTTATGGAAACTTTTATCAGGAACTGAAAACAAAAAAAATCCTTATTTTAGAGGAAATTAAGAAAGAAGAAGACAAATTTAGAGAAACCTTATATTCTGGTCTGAAACAATTTGAGAAAGGTGTAGATCCTTTTATATTACATACAACATATGGATTTCCTTTTGATTTGACCAAAGATCTTTCAAGAAAAGCTGGTAAGAGTATAGATGAAAAAGATTTTGAAGAAAAGTTTAAAAAACACCAAGAAATTTCGCGCGCGGGAGCGGAAAAGAAGTTTGGCGGGCATGGCATAGTAGAAGGTGATCTGACTGCCTCGAGTCCGGAAGAATTAAAAATAAAAACCCGTCTACACACGGCCACGCATTTGCTAAACGCGGCATTACATAAGGTTTTAGGTGACGAAGTTTCCCAACGTGGGTCAGATATTACTGTCGAGCGCACACGTTTTGATTTTGTTTTTGGTCGCAAATTAACAGACGAAGAAATTAAAAAGGTAGAAGATTTAGTAAACGAAGCTATTTTGGCAAATTATCCAGTCAAAATAGAAACTATGCCATTAGAAGAAGCTAAAAAATCTGGTGCGTTATATTTTTATAAAGGAAACTTTCCAGAAATGGTTAAGGTTTATTCGATTGGTCCCTCGTTGGACTCGGGATCTCCCTCTGGTCGACCTTTCAGTCGAGAAATCTGTGGTGGCCCGCATGTTTCTAGTACGGGTGAAATCGGTAGGTTTAAAATAACAAAAGAGGAATCATCGAGTGCAGGTATTCGTAGAATCAGAGCTACTGTGGAATAGATTTTGTTTAGATGTAGTATAATGTAAGCAAATATGTCAAAAGAAAATATATATATAGAACTCCACGAAGATATCCAATCGGCCATTGAAAAAATACAGTTTTCCGAAGCCGACACCATAGACCTAGTAGTTCCAACAGGCGCTAGAGTCTTACAAAATATAGTAGATGCTCATTTAATAAAAGATATTGCCGATGAATACGGCAAAGATTTAACCGTGGTTACGAGCGACCTAATGGGCAAAATATTTTCAGAACGTGCGGGGCTCGCCGTAGCTGGTTTAAATGGCGACGATGAATCTGGTGTTATGGTTTCGCAAGCCGTGGCTTCAACCGGTAGAATTAGCGATATTATTCCAAGAAAAAGAGGAATACCAATAGGTATATCTTCGGAAAAAAAACAACAAGCAGTTTTAACCGCTAGAACAAAAACCGTAACAAGGTCTTCTGGTGGTTCTAAATCTAACGATAAAAAAGCAGAGGATTTTTATTTAAAGAAAAATAAAGGTGAAAATGGCGCGAGTTTTTTAAAATCATACAGAGAAGAGCGTTCCAAAGCGAATGTTTTTAGTAATTTAAGTAAAATAAATCATAAAAAGTTTTTAAGTCCTAGTACTTTTGTAGGGCTTATTGTTTTTGTGGCATTAGCAGTTTCTTTTGTTGTATTTAGCCAAGTTTTACCAAAAGCAGATATTTTAGTGTATCCAACTCGTGAAGCAAAAAATGGAAGCGTGGATGTTTTTATTTCTGGAAAAGATTCCAAAACAGATCTAGTAAAAGGTTTAATACCTGGTGAACTTTTAACCAGTGAAAAAATGGAAAGTATTGAATTTCCAGCAACAGGTACTCAAAGTTCTTCTGGTAAAGCACGAGGCAAAATAACTATATATAATGCCTATTCAACACAGGTTCAAAAATTTGTCTCTTCTCGGTTTCAATCGGAAAGCGGAAAAATATTTTGGACAGCATCTAGTGTTAGTGTTCCTGGTTATACCACAAAGAGTGGAAAAATAGTTCCCGGAGAAGTTACAACCGATGTTGTAGCAGCTGAAGGTGGCGATTCTTACAATATAGCAGCTTCTAAATTTACAATGCCGGCATTTAAAGGCACTGCCAAAGGAGATAAAATTTACGCAGTTTCAAAAGATGCAATGACAGGTGGCGGAGCCAATGGAGCTAAAATTGTTTCAAATGACGATACTGCAAAGGCCTACGATAGCTTAAAAGAAAAAATTAAACCCCAATTTGATTCGTTTAAACAAGATTTACCACAGGGTTTTAAATTTTGGCCAGAGGCTTATAACGAAGAACTTGCTTCAAGTTCTGTTTCTCCAGAGGTTGGCTCGGTTGCCGAAAAGTTTACAGCTACTGTAAAAATGGTGGCACGAACCATAGTTTTTAAAAACGATGATTTAGATTCATATATAAACAAAAGAATTTCTAAAGACATAGACGAAAGTAAAACTCTCCTTACAAGTTCCAAAGATGTTTCTTTCTTAAAACAACCACTCGTCGATTACCAAAAAGGAACTGTTTCGGCCACTTTAAATGTTAAATACGACGTAATGGATGATTTTAATATAGAAACTTTTAAGAAAAGTGTATTAAATAAAAAGAAAACAGATATCGATATCGCCGATTACAAGGCTGATCGTATAGAAGTTAACCTTTGGCCGTTCTGGGTGAGGTCTATTCCATCCAATCCGGATAGGGTAAATGTGACCATCATAGGGCTTTAAATACCCTTGTTTTAAGCCATTATCTTGTTGTTGACTCTATAGTTTCTATTTGTTATACTCTTGCAGTTACTAAATAATGAAAAAGGATGCTATCCGAAAGGAAGGGGTCGTGTTAGAGGCCCTGCCCAGCGCCACGTTTAAGGTTAAATTAGACGATGGCATGGAGGTATTAGCCCATCTTTCAGGTAAGATGAGGCTAAATTTTATTCGTATTCTCCCTGGAGATAAAGTTGCTATGGAGTTCTCTCCATACGACCCTAAAAGAGGTAGAATAGTATACAGAGGAAGATAGCTTTATTTACACTGTAGTTAAGATGATCTTTATCAAAAGATAAGGATTGTTTCTTTGCTGTTTGCAAATTAAAAATGAAAGTTCAACCATCAGTTAAAAAAATATGCAATAAGTGTAAGACCGTTAAGCGTAAGGGTCGCATTTACGTTATTTGTTCTAATCCTAAACATAAGCAGCGTCAGGGTGCATAAGAATCAGCTTCACTAGCTTCCTTAGCTTATTAGGATAAGAACCTAAAAACTAAAGAAGCTAAAAGCTAAAAGCTAATTCATGAGAATTGCAGGTATAAACATTCCAGATAATAAAAGAGTAGAAGTCGCTTTGACTTATATTTTTGGCGTTGGTTTAACACTTTCTAAAAGTATTTTAAAAGCTACAAAAATTGATCCAGATAAAAGAGCTAAAGATTTAACTTCGGACGAAGCTAATAAGATTAAAGAATACGTTGAAAAGAATTTTAAGATAGAAGGGGAATTAAAAAGAGAAATAACACAGAATATAAAAAGAAAGAAAGATATTGGTTCGTATCAAGGTATAAGGCATATGCGTGGTTTGCCAGTTCGTGGCCAGCAAACAAAAACAAATAATCGAACAAGAAGAGGAAATACTAGAAAGACTATGGGCTCTGGCAGAAAACCAACAGCACAAAAGACATAAAATATACCAATATACGAATCTATGCGAATGATACGAATAAATACACAAATATTATATTCGTGAAGTCATTAGTATAATTCGTATCCATTCGTAGATTTGCATATTAATATGGGAAAGAAACGTATTATAGAAAAAGAAGAAAAGACAGGCGAAGCTTCAGAAGCTAAAACTGCTCCAGCACAGAGCCGTAAGGTTGCTGCTGTAGAAAAAGGTAGAGTTTATATTCAAGCCAGCTACAACAATACTTTAATCAGTTTTACAGATGCTGTAGGAAATTTAATTGCCCAATCTTCGGCAGGTGCTTTAGGTTTTAAGGGTCCAAGAAAAGCTACTCCATATGCTGCCAACAGAATAATCGAAACTTTGGGAGAAAAAATGAAGAAGGTTGGTTTAAGAGACGTAGTAGTTTTTGTTAAAGGTATTGGTTCTGGTAGGGAAGCAGCTGTTAGAGCTTTGGTAGGACAAGGTTTAAATGTTACTTCTATAAAAGATGTAACACCAGTCCCACATAATGGCCCTAAACCACCTAAACCAAGAAGAGTTTAATATCTGAACCAAAATGGCTTATCAATCAACTTGTAAAAAATGCAGAAGACTAGGTTTTAAGGTATGTGATTCCGCTAAATGCGGTATGGTTCGCAAACCTTATCCACCAGGACAACACGGCAAAAATATTCGTCGCCGTCTTTCGGAGTATGGCGTTCAGCAAGCCGAAAAACAAAAACTTAAACTTATTTATGGTTTAAGAGAAAAACAATTTAGAAAATATTTTGACACAGCTTCTAAAAAAAGTGGTATTACTCCTCAAATAATGATGGAACTTTTAGAACGCCGACTAGACAATGTTGTTTTTAGATTAGGACTTGCTCCAACCAGACGCGCTTCTAGGCAATTAGTTGGCCATGGTCATATTACAATAAACAGTAAAAAAGTTAGCTCACCATCTTATTCTGTTAGCCCTGGTGAATTGATAGACATTAAAGAATCTAGTAAAGCTAAAAAGACTTTTTCTGAAACCAAAACAATTTTAAAGAAATTTAATCCACCAAGATGGTTAGAGTTAGATAAAGAAAATCTTTCCGGAAAAGTGATTAGTATACCCGATAAAGAATTTTTAGCTGGGTTACCGGTAGAGGTTTCAAAAGTTTTGGAATATTATTCACGTTAATAAATAATCCCGATCCAGTCAGTCAAGTTAGTTTGAACATCAGGCTAAATTGATCCATCTGGACGGTTATAAATAAAGAGTATGCAAAAATTTTCACTGCCACAATCACCAAAGATAATAAAAAAGGAAGAGAATTCAGCCATAATAGAAGTTGATTCTTTATATCCTGGTTATGGTACAACTTTAGGCAATGCTTTGCGTAGAGTTCTTTTGTCATCTATTCCTGGAGCGGCTATTACAACTGTAAAAATAACAGGGGTGGATCACGAATTTTCTACCATTCCTAATGTAATGGAAGATGTTATTCATATTCTTTTAAACTTAAAACAAGTAAGATTTAAACTTTTTAAAGATGAAGCTATAACAATTAAATTATCTGTAAAAGGAGAAAAGAAAGTTACTGCAGCTGATTTTCAAACAATTGGCGGCGAAGTAGAAATTGTAAATACCGATGCCTATATTGCTACTCTTACCGACAAAAAAGCTTCTTTAGAAATAGAGGCCGAAATTACTCCAGGTGTAGGTTACGAACCAATCGAACGAAGAAAGAAAGATAAAATTGCCATTGGTAGTATTGCCTTAGATGCTATTTATACTCCTGTTAGGAAGGTAATGTTTAGCGCAGAAAATATGCGTGTAGGCGATAGAACAGATTTTAACAAACTAGTTTTCGAAATAGAAACTGATGGTTCTATAAGACCGGAAGAAGCCTTCAAAAAGGCTGTAGATATTTTAGATCAGCATATTAAGATTTTAGGTGAGATAGAAATTACGGAAGAAGAAACAAAAAAACCAGCGAAGAAATCTAAAAAATCCG
>JAUYOU010000089.1 GCA_030697855.1 bacterium | reverse complement strand
TGTTTCTGGTTTACATTGTTTAGAACTAGTTGCTCCGTCTGGGCAATTTTGGCTTACTAGTATTTCTTGATCCCGTAAACTTCTGGCTCCACTTGTAACTAAGATTTCTATGCCCGAATTTAAATCCGCAGCAGTTTGCCCAGCGTTAGCTAGCTTTGATTGAACATCTAACCTAAGTCCCATCAGATCTACGTCGCCATCGGCAATTTTAATTCCAGAAATATCGGTCTCAGCTACTATTGCTAATGGCTGTATAGCTGTTGGTTCTTCGCTAAAAGCTAAATCTTCGCCAACCTTAAAATTAAAGCCCTCACCTTTAAGATATGATCCTGTAACATCTGTAATTTCCCCACCAGAACAACTAATTACAAATTGCCCACTTTTAAAACTAGAATTTGCCGTACTATTATCGCCGGCAAGAAACCTAACCACAAACGAAGCTAAAATATAAGAAGAATAAACTATTGCAATACCAATCATAACAGCGGTTAATCTTTTACGCCCAGCACCTGCTTTGGTCTGATTACCTCCAGCAGTTATCATATCGAAACCAGCCCATAAAATAATTGCGGTCGCAACTATTGGAACAAGAGTCCAAACAATAAAATTAAAAACATTTTGTACCAAGTCAAAAAGCTCACAAAGCGAACAATCTATGCCCGTACAAGGAACCAGTCCTTGGGCATAAGTAAAGAAAGGAGTAAATAAAAATAAGGTTAATATAGCAAAAATGGTTATATTTTTTTTCATCTAAGCAAATTTGTTACTTCCGCCACTCCTTCTTTTAAAGCTTCTTTAGCCGAAGCTTGGCTTAAAGAAACAGAGTTTATCATTCTTTCGAATATTTTTTTAACTTCGGCATCATCCGGTTGCGCCCAACTAGAAGCCGTTAAAATTTGTTTAGCAAAAACATTCAGAGCAACGTCGGACGCGGTATAAGAAATTAAATCTTTCCTTGCTGGTGGTAAATGCGAAGCAGAAACATAACTTCCTTGAGCATTTTTTGTAGAAACAAAAAATAAAAAGTTCCAAGCAATATCTTTTTTAGTACTAATACCGGTTACTGCACCTGCTTGGTAAGAAGCAAAATTAATATTTAAATAAGAAGAATCTTTTAAGGAATCTTTAATCTGTGGTACAGGTGCCACGCCTAAGTTATTAACGCTAGATGTAACTTGTTTTAAATCCTTAGCATAACCCAAATACATAGCGGACGCGCCTGTTTTAAAAGCTTCTATAGCTTGTGGCATTCTAGCGTTCCACGTATAGACAGGTTTAGAACTTAAAGCAAAGCTGGTATAAAAATTTAACGCAGATTCACCTGGGTTAAAAGATTTTCCTTGCAAAGAAACAGTGGTATCGAAAGAAGCTCTTTTGCCATCCGCACTAAGCATTGGTGCGCCGGTTTGAAGCATCAAGAGCGAGAGGATGTCGCTCGCATAATTAACATTGGCCACCGTGCCTAAAGCCGCGCCCGATCTAACAAAATCGCCAGAACCATCTTTTTGTGTTAATTGTTTTACATCTTCGTTAAATTCGTCCCATGTTTTTGGTGGGTTTATTATGCCGGCGTTATTAAAAAGGGATTTATTATAGTAAAGACCAATAGTATCTATATAGAAGGGAATTGCATAAATTCTATTGGCTCTAATTAAATCTGTAGAAGCTACATCGGCAAAAACTTCTTTAAAAACTTGAGGGGACATTAAACCTCCCGACATTGGAGAAAATTTATTTAAATGTTTATTTAACCAAGTGTTATTTATAGAAACAATATCGGGACCAGTTCCCGAAGCTAGAGAATTTATAAAATCTTTTTCATAAGAAGAAGAATTTTTTTGAACATATTTAATGGTTATATTGGGATTTGCCGTTTGATAGGCAGAAATTATGGCGGTCCAATAGCTGGCAGGATCCGTACCCCAAAATTCTAAGGAAGCTTTTTCATTTGCACCTGGTTTTTTACCAAATATAAAAGCAGAAACTGCCAACAATACCAGCGCACCCACGACTATAAAAATGATTAGTTTATAACGCATACTTTAAATTTACAATTTACAATGTTCAATTTTCAATCAAATCCCAATTTTCTAATTTTCAAACGGCTTTGATAATTAAATTATTGAAAATTCATTGATAATTGCAAAATTGAGAATTGAAAATTATGTTTTCTTAAACACTAACCCCCAGTGATCGCTTGCCACCACAATTTCTTTATCTAAAGAAAAACCAAGCCCTGCTACTATCTGCTGGCATTCTTCTTTAGAAAATTTATAACCCTCTCCTTTTGGGCCAAATTGAGAAGTTGGTTCCCAATCGATAATTATTAATTCACCGCCAATCTTTAAAACCCTATGCGCCTCTTTTATTATTTCTAACTTTTTTTGTGATTGAAATAAAATATTTGTAAGTAAAGCAATGTCTTGGCTTGTGTCGTTAAGTTTAGAACTGCCCATAACTTCTAAATTAGCCCTTACATAGTTAACATTAAAAAGACCGCGCGATTGAGCTGCTGTTTTTAATGTATCTAATTTACCTTGCAAAACATCTATTGCTGTAACAGAGCCTTCTTGGCCAACAATAGTAGCGATAAGCAAAGCAAAATAACCAGAACCCGAGCCAAAATCGGCCACTTTATAGCCTAATTTAATATCCAAACTAGAAATTATGGTATCTGGGTTTAGAAAACCTCCTTGAGGAATCATAATATAAGAAATTTACAATTTACAATGTTCAATTTTCAATCAAATCCCAATTTTCTAATTTTCAAACAGGTTTGATAATTGAATCATTGAAAATTCATTGATAATTGCAAAATTGAGAATTGAAAATTATGTTTACAGCGTTGTTGTCGAACCTATTTGATCGCCGTCTTTTAGTTTCATTACCCTTACACCTTGAGTGGCACGGCCCAAAACAGAAATATCTTTCAAAGGTGTTCTAATTAACTGACCTTTTTTAGAAATTACTATTAAATCTTCTTCTTCACCTAAAATTTTTGCCGAAACTATTTCGCCTGTTTTTGGTGTAACTTTGGCAGTTTTTATTCCAGACCCTGCTCGTTTTTGCTTTTTGTATAACTTAATAGGGGTTCTCTTGGCATATCCCTTAGAAAGCACCACCAAGACTTGGGAATCTTTGTTTTGAGAAGTTATAACATCGGCCCCTGCAATTAAATCACCACTCTTAAGCCTCATAGCGTTAACACCACTAGCATTTCGACCCATATCACGAACATCGTTTTCGGAAAATCTTATAGCTTGCCCTTTTTGTGTAACTAGAATTACTTCGTCCTTACCAGAAGTTAGCTTAACCCAATCAAGCTCATCGTCTTTGTGAAGTTTTATGGCTATAAGCCCAGAACGTCTAACATTAGCGAAATCGGTAACCTCTGTTTTTTTAATTATACCACTGCGAGTTATCATAATTAAAAACTTACCAACATTTTCTTGGGTTTTGGATTTTTTAATATCAAATTTAACAGGAACAATCGCTGTAATTGCTTCTTCTTGGCCTATTTCCAAGAAGTTAACCAAGGCCCTACCCTTAGAAGTTCTAGTGGCCACAGGAATTTCGTGAACCTTGGAAAGAAATACTTTGCCAGTAGAAGCAAACAACAAAACGCTATCGTGAGTATTAGCTACAACCAAATGCTGAATAAAATCTTCCTCTGCAACAGCTGCGCCAATTTTACCCGAGCCCCCACGTTTCTGTGTGCGATACGTACCTGGTGGTAAGCGCTTAATAAAGCCATCTCGGCTTAGCGTAATAATAACTTCTTCGTCTGGAATTAAATCTTCTTCGCTAAATTCACCAATAGGATTTGTATATATTTTTGTTCTGCGCTCGCTAGGATATTTTTCTCTAACTTCTTTAAACTCATCCTTAATAACGCCCAAAAGCTTTGTAACATCGTCTAAAATACTATTTAAATAGGCAATTAACTTCTTTTTTTCAGTAAGTTCGTCTTCTATTTTCTTTCTTTCTAAACCAGCTAACGTTTGCAAACGCATTTCCAAAATGGCGGTAGATTGAATTTCCGAAAGTTTAAACTTTTTAATTAAATTAGAATGGGCATCTTCTCGAGTTTCCGACTTTCTAATAGTGCTTATAACTTCATCGATATGGTCGAGTGCTTTGGATAGGCCTTCTAAAATATGCTTTCTTTCTTCGGCTTTTTTAAGGTCGTACCTAGTTCGGCGCTCAACAATAACCTTTCGGTGAGCCAAATAATGTTCTAAAACAGATTTTAAAGACAAAACCTGTGGCTGAATACCATCAACCAAAGCCAACATGTTTAAGTGAAAAGTTTTTTGAAGATCGGTAAGTTTATAAAGTTTATTTAAAACTTTTTGAGGATAGGCATCGCTTCTTAACTCTATCATTATTCGGATACCGTCTTTGTCGGATTCATCGCGAATATCTTTAATACCCTCAATCTTTTTTTCTTTTACCAAATCAGCCAAATGTTCCAACATTGTGGCTTTATTAACTTGGTAAGGTATTTCTTTAATTATTATTTGAAAACCCTTAGATCCTTTGCCTTCTATAACATCGGCAATTCCACGAACAACCATGGGGCCACGACCCGAGGCATAAGCTTGGATAATATCTTTCTTGCCGTAAATAGCACCACCGGTTGGAAAATCTGGACCCTTAACAAATTGCATCAAATCTTCGCCTGTGGCTTTTGGGTTATCGGACAGATAAAGCAAAGCATCGATAACTTCCACCAAATTGTGAGGTGGAATATTAGTAGCCATACCAACAGCAATACCAACCGAGCCATTAAGCAATATGTTTGGAACTCTGGCTGGCAAAACAGAAGGTTCTTCTCTGCTGCCGTCATATGTTTCTCTCCAGTCTACTGTTTCTTTGTCTATGTCTGTAAGCATTTCTTCGGCCACGTTTTCCATACGACATTCCGTATAACGATAAGCAGCAGGAGCATCGCCATCAATAGAACCAAAGTTTCCTTGACCATCTACCAATGGGTAACGAAGCGAAAAATCTTGAGCCATACGAGCCAAAGCATCGTAAATAGCCGCATCTCCGTGCGGGTGATACTTACCAATAACATCTCCAACGACCGTGGCGCATTTTCTATATTTAGCACTGTGACGCAAGCCGTTTTCGTGCATCGAATAAAGAATTCTGCGGTGTACTGGTTTTAAACCATCACGAACATCTGGCAAAGCACGAGAAACTATAACACTCATAGCGTAGTCTAAATACGCATCTTGCATCTCGTTTGTTATTTCTCGGTCCTGAATATTTTGCTTTACTATATCGCCGGAAGCTTGTTTTTTTGAATCCATTTTTTTCTATTCTACAGGTAATTCGTATACTGGCCTATTATTTTCTATTTTTAATTCTTCTTTTTTCGAAATCACATTTCCATATTCACCTACTTTACTGGAAGCTTCTTTTTTAAAGCTCTTAAACCCTTGAACCAAAGCAGCCAGAGGGCTTACCATTTTTTCCTCTTCGCCCAGTAACTTAGTTACACCCGAGCCTTGCGACAAATCTATCTTTTGTAACTGATTTTTAAACATTAACACCCAAAAAGACATTAACAATAAAAAAGAAATGGCTAAAAGCCCAACCAATATTCTTTTTTTGGCTTTATTGTTTTTTCTTTGAAGATTGTAAACGAAATTATATAAAGACATTAATACGATGCTAATTTATCTTTCGACAGGCTCAAGACCCTGAGCAGAGTCGAAGGGCGAATTAATACGAATCTGCGAATGAATTTATTCGTATCATTCGCATGCATTCGCTCGCCTCGCTGAAGCTTTGGCGAAGCGGGTATATTGGTATCACGTTATGCAATGTTCAGCACTATCATTTTTGTCTCTTCCTGTGGTAAATCTTTCTTTTTAATATTTAACTTGTTCTGTGGTTCTGCATCCGAAGCACCCATTTCTTTAAAAAATACCGAGGCCTTCTTAACAGTATCGTAACCTATGGGAATAACTATTCTAGGTTCTATCTGGTTAACTATTTTACTAGCGATTTCGTTGGAATCATCTGTTGAACCTATATCTATTAATAGAATATCTATATCCGAAAAATTTTCTAACTGGGCATCGGTTAATTCTTTATTTAAACCAGCTAAATGGCAAAGCCTTACTCCTTCTACTTCTATAGTGTAAGCAATATTTTCGCCAAAACCGCCAAGCCCCATAACAAAAAAACCTTTAACATCGTATTCGCCAGGATTATTTATTAAAAAAGATGTAGTTTTTATTTTTCTATCTTCCTCACTTTCTTTAGACGCCAAAACAACATTGGCTGCTTTGGCAGACTTTAATTCTTTTTCTAAATCAACAGGACTCGCCACAAGCGAGTATTCTCCACTATCTATACCCACAGAGTTTTTTCCGTACCAAAAAATGTTCATATAAAGTAGCTAACCACAAACAACACGCGAAATCTATTTTGATTTGCGTAATTCTGGTGCTTTTACCTATTTATGTTGCTATAAATCTAACATAGTTTTTTCATAGGTTCAACGATTTGTGTAAAATAATTACCATAAAAAGCCGATATTGCCTTTATTATTGTGTTCTGTTATAGTTTCTACACAAAATATGAATACTAACGAAATCAACACCTCTGTTTCCACAACCTCTCCCAAAGAAGTTCAATCCATGAAGGATTTACTTCTAGAAAAAAACATAAACATTGTAGTGCCTAAAGTAGGCGATACTTTACAAGGACTAGTAATAGACAAGGGCAGAAATAGAATATATCTAGATTTAAGTGGCTTTAGAACCGGCGTTCTTTATAAGAACGATATGGAATCTTTCAATACAAGCTTCCAAGACATTAAGAAAGATGATGTTTTAATGGTTAAAATAACAGAAATCGAAAACAAGGATGGCTTAGTGGAAGTGTCTTTAATACAAGCCACAATGGACCAATCTTGGGATGTTATAAAAAACCTAAAACAAAGTGGTGACGTTATTGAAGCTAAAATAACGGGTGCTAACCGTGGAGGTTTAACTGCTCAAGTAGAAGGGCTAGCCGCTTTTTTGCCAGTTTCCCAGCTTTCTAGCCAAAACTATCCTCATGTTGAGGGTGGAGACAAAGAAGAAATACTAAAAATACTTAAAAAGTTTGTGGGGCAGATAATTTTAGTAAAAATTATTGATTTTGATCAAAAAAATCAAAAAATAATCCTTTCTGAAAAAGCCAAGATTTCTAAAGAAATGGAAGCCAAACTTTCTGGATATAATATAGGCGACAACGTAGAAGGCGAAATATCTGGTTTGGTTGATTTTGGCGCTTTTGTTACATTTAACAGTATAGAAGGCTTGATCCATATTTCTGAAATAGGCTGGCAATTGGTTGAAAAGCCAAGTGATGTCTTAAAAATTGGCGATAAAATAGAGGCTAAGGTAATTTCTGTAGAAGGAGACAAAATTTCTCTTTCTTTAAAAGCTTTAAAACCAAATCCTTGGAATGAGGTTGAAAACAGATATAAAAAAGGTGATGTTGTTGACGGAACTGTTGTTAAATTCAATCCTTTTGGCGCTTTTATAAGGCTAGACTCCGAAATTCAAGGCTTGACCCATATTTCCGAGTTTAAAACCTATAAAGATATGACCGCAGCTATGGAGATAGGAAAAACCTATCCCTTTAAGGTTTCTGCCTTAGAACCAAAGGAGTATAAGCTGGCATTACAGCCAAATTTTGACTTTAAAACTGGTGAAAG
>JAUYOU010000086.1 GCA_030697855.1 bacterium | reverse complement strand
TCTAAATGGAACCCTAAGATGGCTCCATTTGTTTTTGGTGTTCGTAATAGTTTGCACATTATAGATGTTACTAAAACAGTTGAAAAGCTTGATGAAGCTATTAAGTTTTTATCGGAAACTATTAAAAGTGGCGGAACAATTTTATTTGTAGGTGCCAGAATCCAAAGCAAAGAAATGATTACCGAAATGGCTAAAGAATTAAATATGCCTTATGTTTCTGGTCGCTGGATTGGTGGTTTATATACCAACTACAAAGTTATTAAAGAAAGATTAAAGTATTTTAGAGAGTTAGAAGAGAAGATTAAAAACAACGATTTAGGTGGGTATACAAAAAAAGAAAGATTAAATTTTGAACGTCATTTGGTAAAAATGGAAAAAGAAATGGGTGGAATAAAAAATCTTCAAACTTTACCTCAGGTTATATTTATAACCGATGCCAACGCCGAAGAATACGCTGTTTTGGAAGCCAAAAGAATGGGAGCTAAGGTGGTTGGTATAGTTGATACTAGTGCTGATCCTACTAAGATAGATTACCCAATTCCAGCTAATAACGACTCTCTGTCGTCTTTGGGTTTGATACTTGGTACAATAAAACAAGAGTTAAAAGTTTTAATTAAATAGCTAATTAACTTTCTAGGACGTTAGCTCACTAGTTTCCTAAAAAGCTAATAGCTAAAAGCTAGTTAGTATGATTGATAGTTCTCAAGTAAAAAAATTACGCGATATTACTGGTGCATCTATGATGGACTGCAAAAGAGCTTTAGAGGGCGCCGAGGGTGATATGGATAAAGCTCAAGAGCTTTTAAAAGAACAAGGTGTAAAAATTGCGGAAAAAAAATCTGTTAGAAACACCAAGGCGGGTTTGGTTGAATCGTATATTCATACCGATGGTAGAAGCGGTGTTTTGGTAGAAATTTTGTGCGAGACCGATTTTGTAGCGCGAAATCCAATTTTTAAAGAACTTTCTCACGATATTGCTATGCAAATTATGGCGATGGATCCGCAAACAAACGAAGAACTCCTAGCTTCTCAATTCATCAAAAACCCAGAACTAATTGTGGAAGCTTATCTTCATTCTAAGATAGCCATAATTGGGGAAAATATTAAGATTGGTAGATTTTCTAGGTTTCAGATCTAAAATCAATGTTTGTTATTATCCCTTCATTATTAGCACTTGTTGGTGTGGCGTTAGCGGGTCGGGTAGTTTATAAAAAAATACCCAAAGAAATTTCGGAGCTCGATAATGCTATTGCTGATTTAGATTTTGGCCCAGCTTTTTATGAAAA
>JAUYOU010000085.1 GCA_030697855.1 bacterium | reverse complement strand
CATTGTATCGGTTCCGTGGGTAATTATAATTCTATCACCATTAACATCTTTACAGGCTTGAAGAATTTTCTGTCTATCTTCATCAGTTATATCTAAACTATCTTTTTTCAATAAAGAAACAATCTCAAATTCAAAAATTGGATTTATTTTATCCAAAATCCTTTCAATGGCAGGTTCTCCAATTTCAAAAGCATAACCCTTAGTTGTTCTTGGATATTCTTTGTCAATCGTTCCTCCGGTTTGTATAAATATGATTTTCATTTATAAATTTTATTTTAGGTAAGTTTGCTCCTCTACGACCAACTGTCACTTATCACCCAACCAACCGGCGGAGGGAGACACTTTTTACAAAATTAGTAAATTTTTTAAAAGGCGTCTCCCTCCGCATGAATAGAGGTTGTTAGGTGCTATTCGAATTTTTACCTAAACAACGGTGGGATTTTTGAATCAACAAGAAATATTATCAAACCGATTATGGCGCCGATGGCCGATATCATCCAAAACCTCATAGTTACCCGCGTTTCATGCCAACCCAATGCTTCAAAGTGATGATGAATAGGTGTAGACAAGAATATTTTCTTGCCCCGAAGTTTTTTAGAAGTAAGCTGAACTATTACTGAACCGGATTCAATAAGAAAAATAATTCCGATTGGAATCAATAAAAATGGAGTATTGGTAAGCATGGCAATAACCCCAAGAACAACACCCAACGACATTGAGCCGGTATCGCCCATAAAAAACCTTGCCGGATAAATATTAAACCAAAGAAAAGCGACCAAAGAACCCATTATGGCGGATAGGAAAACAACCAAGTCCATTCTGCCTTGGTCAAAGGCAATAACAGCATAAGCACCGAACATGGTTAAGAAAATACCGGCCGCTAAACCATCTAAACCATCTGTTTCGTTGGCGGAAAATGCCGTCGCCACAATTGTAAAAATAAAAAACGGTATATACCACCAACCAATGAAAAAGTCGCCCAAGAATGGAATATTGACGCTATTAAAATCAAGCTTGAAATAAAACCACCATGCCCCGACGGAGCCCGCTAAAATATACAATAATATGCGATGACTCATGCGCAATCCCCCGCCCTTAGGACCAACGCGTAAAATCCCCATATAATCATCGAGTGCACCCAAAAGCGCGGCAAATATCATTATCCCTAATGGTAGCCATGTTTGAGAACGACTGAAAAAATTAATCGTATTCCAAAATCCATTAAAGAAATATGCCAACAGCCAAAAACCTAATGTCAAAATTACTACCGTTGCCCACATTACCACTCCGCCCATCGTCGGGGTTCCCTCTTTAGCTCGGTGTAATTTTGCGGCAATAGGCCCGCCTTCGGTATGCAAACTCTGAAATGCCGTATCGGTGCGGATTTGTTTACCCAGTTTGTATTTATATAAAATCTTAGTCCAGGCAGGAGTAATTAATAAAGTAACAAAAAAAGCCAAGGTGGCTACCACGAATATTCTGACAACATTTAAAACCGAGAAAATTTCAGGATTTATTCCCATCGATATGCTTTTTTTGCCCAATCAATTAATTTTTTAGTATCGTCAAAACGCGACCGCGAACCAAGCACGATACTTATTAGTTTATCATTTTTATCAGGAATATCCACCACCAATATCATACAACCCAAAGCTTCATCAGTGTTGCCTGTTTTACCACCAAATATATTCGGTATAACCCCCAAAATCTGGTCAGTATTCTCTATGTTATGCTCTATTTTTCCATCGGTTTATTTTACAACAATTCTCTTCTCGGTTAAAATCTGCCAAATCAAATCGTATTTAAAAGAATATCTAACTAATTTTACCAAGTCCTCGGCAGTAGAATAAGCATCGTCGTTCAAACCGGCCGGATCAAGAAAATTCGAATCG
>JAUYOU010000073.1 GCA_030697855.1 bacterium | reverse complement strand
AAAAACAGAATTGGATAGAGGTGGCACTCTTTTTAGCCTTGGGTATATTGTCGCTTTGGGCTGATTCTAAAAGAAAATAAAGATGAAAATCAACAACACATTCAAACTCATCATCGCCATCGTAGTCTCCGAGCTTGCTGGTATTATTGGCTCGGTGTTTACGACTCCGTCCATTGCGGGCTGGTATGCTGGAATCATAAAACCTGTGCTTAATCCTCCTGCTTGGGTATTTGCTCCTGTCTGGACGACGTTGTTTGTGTTGATGGGCATTGCAGCATTTCTTGTATGGAAGAAAGGTCTAGAGCGCAGAGATGTAAAAATTGCTCTTGGCATATTCCTCGGCCAGCTAGTTTTGAACACTCTTTGGTCAATTATATTTTTCGGTCTGCATAGTCCCAGCGGTGCACTTATTGAGATTGTATTTCTTTGGCTAGCCATTCTCGCCACGATTATCGCCTTTGCCAAAATATCCAAACTGGCTGCGTGGCTCCTGCTACCGTATATTGCATGGGTCAGCTTTGCAGCTTATTTAAATTTCACTATTTGGATGCTCAACTAATTCTTAGTGAATACCTAGCAAGGACGGTCCTTGCTAGCGCTATATAGTTTCTTTGTTTAATTAAAATATGAAAATTTATTTTGTACGGCACGGTGAAAGTGAAAATAATGGAAAAGGTCTTATAGCTGGTCATCTTGATGCACCACTAACCGATAAAGGAAAAGAGCAAGCTGAAGACATCGCAAAAAATTTACCTCATGATTATTCTTTAATATATTCATCGGACTTAATTAGATGTAAACAAACTGCTGAAATTATAAATAAAAACTTTAATGTTCCAGTTGTTTATGATGTCCGTTTAAGAGAAAGGTATTTTGGTTCACTGGAAGGGAAAAGTTGGCTGGACATTCCAGAGGGTGAGATTATTAAATGGAAAGATATTAAAGAACAGAAATATGATTATCGCCAATATGGAGGAGAATCAGTTGAGGATGTCGAAAAAAGGGTTTTGTCTTTTATTGATGATGTTAAGGTAAAAAAAGAAAAGGTTTTAGTGGTAACTTCTGCAGGAATTATTCGATTGCTTCACCATCTTTTACATGGAGAAGTTCCAGAGAAGATACACAACGCTTCTGTACATGAATTTGAATTTAAAGATTAACAGTTTATTGTTTAGTAAGGACGGTCCTTGCTAAGTTTTGCTAAAGAAGGTGTAAACATGAAATATTATCTTAAACTATTTTCTTTACCGCTATCGTTATTATTTTTGTTTATTTCACTTAACATAACTTGGAACATATTCGACCTCCCATCGTCGGAAGTTCTTTTGGCAAAACTAGGAATTTGGTTTGATAAATACGGACTACCTTTTTTATTTGTTAGCGCTTTTATAGAGGCGATGCTTTTAGTTGGAGGTTATTTTCCTGGAGTTTTTGTTATTTTTGCTAGCGTTGTATTAGCTGAATCTATATTGGAAGCCGTTATTATGGTAGGAATTGCTACGACCGGATTATTTTTAGGACATATAGTTAATTTTATTTTAGGAAAATATGGATGGTATAAACTTTTAGTAAGGATTGGTTTAAAATCTTCGGTTGAGGAGTCCAAAAATAGACTTTTAAAACGTGGCCCCATTGTTATTTTCGGAAGTTATTGGCTGCCAAGCATTGGAGCGGTAACAGATACGGCCGCTGGAATTATACAGATGCCATTCAAAACATTTTTTGTGTATTCTTTGTTTGCTGGAATATTCTGGAATTCTCTAGTTGGAAGCATTGTTTATATTTTAGGTGATTCTGTATTACCAGCAGTTTCATCTGATGGGGATTTAGCTGGGTTGCTTGTTAAGATTTTTATTATAGCGGTATGGATCGCAGTTTTATTTATTCTAGATGTTTATGGAAAAAAAGAGAAAATTATTTGATATTTTTACATAATTATGTACAAATGTTTAGCAAGGACCGTCCTTGCTAGCGCTATATAGTTTCTTTGTTTAATTAAAATATGATTTTTCAAATTCAAGGCTATAAAGCTAGTGGTAAAAAAGATGCTAAAAAAATGATTATTAGATTAGCTGTTGTTTTAGTTCTTTCATTTGCAATGCGTTTAGTTACGCGGTTTACCAACGAAGTAAGTTGGGATGAAGCAAATGCTTACGGCGTTATATTGTTAGCTCTTTGGGGTTTTTACGAAACGTTGCAATGGTTAAAGAGATGTCCTAAAACATACCGTATCGCTTTTGGTATTGGGTTTACGGGAATGCTTTTTCTTGGGTGGGTAAGTGGCGCTGTCGGCATTATTGGAAGCGAGAATAACCCCGCAAATTTGATGTACTGGGCAGTGTTTGCTGTTGCGTTGGTTGGTTCCATTATTTCACGCTTTAATCCGCGTGGAATGGCATATGCATTGTTTGCAACGGCGTTTGTTCAATTTTTGGTTCCAGTAGTCGCACTATTTATTTGGCCAGCTAAGGCTTCTTGGGGTGAAGCGGGAGTTATTCACGTGTTCGTTTTTAATTCCATTTTCGCTTTAGTGTTTTTTGCCGGATCGGCTTTACTCTTTCGTCGCGTTGCTTTAGAAAAGTTTTAATGTTGTTTAGTGGTTTAGCAAGGACTGTCCTTGTTAGGTAGTTAATCTCTGAACTACAAAGTTTTATGAGCATAAGAAAACATATCGAAGATCAGTCAGACCAGATGAAATTTATTGGGGGTATTATTACTTGCCTAAATCGTCTTGAAAATGGCATTAATCATGTAATATCTTCTGCTTTCGTTGATGTTAATACTGAGGACCAGTATAAGCTATATTTAATAGGTCGAGTACTTGCAGACGAAAAAATATTTGGGTTTGAAGAAAAGAGACAGATGTTTATTAGACTTGTTGAAGAGACTGCTTACGTGATTAAGTCTAAAAATCTCGATATACAATTTGACGAAGAGAAGTATAAGAAACTTGCAAAGGAGATACAAAAAGTACAAGAGATAAGGAATGATATTGCGCATAAATATATTTTAACCAATAAGGAAGGGTTTGGAGAGTATTACAAAGCAAAAACACCATGCCAACTTTTTAAAGAGCAAGGAGAAATGAAAGGCAGTTTTTTGATAGAAAAACTTGATTTGAAAAAAACACAGGAGGATAGTATTGTGCTTTGTGATAAGTGGGAAAATTTAATGGTAGAGATGCTAGAAAAGTTTGCTAATGTATTTAACTCGTCACCTAGCAAATGACCGTCCTTGCTAAATTTGGTAAAGATTGGAAAAATGTATAATCAAAAAAATAAAATCCGATGCCCGTGGGTGGGGGAAAATCCACTGTATGTTAAATACCACGACGAAGAATGGGGTGTGCCGGTATATAAAGATAATAAAATATTCCAGTTTTTGGTTTTAGAAAGTGCGCAGGCAGGTTTAAGTTGGTTAACAATTTTAAAGAAACGCCAAAACTATAAAAAAGCCTTTGCTAATTTTGATGTTAAAAAAGTTGCCAAGTTTAATGCCCGCGATTTTAAGCGTTTAATGGCAGATGCTGGCATAGTTAGAAACAAATTAAAAATTACAGCCGCTATAAATAATGCCCAAAGGTTTTTAGAAGTTAAAAAAGAATTTGGAACGTTTAGCAAATATATGTGGGGTTTTGTTGGTGGTAAAGTTATTAAGCATAAAATTAAAACTTTAAAAGATTATCCTGTTAAAATTAAAGAAGCTGAAGATTGGGCGAAAGATTTAAAAAAACGTGGGTTTAGGTTCTTGGGTGCTACAATTTGTTATGCGCATATGCAAGCAGTTGGTATGGTAAACGACCACGCGGTAAACTGTTTTAAATACGTAAAATGAAAATTCAGCTTGTAGATTAAAATTTATAAACTCTAAAATAAATATGAAAATAATCTTTTTAATTTTATTAATTGTTGTTGTGGTTGGTGGGGTGTGGTGGTACACGCTTGGCAATAAAAAGGAAGCGGAAGTTTCCAATAACTCCGCAGGGGGCGAGGCGAGTTCGGCCGATACCTCGGTAGCGGTTTTGGCCGACGGAGCATATGTTGTGGACGTTCCAAACAGCGAACTTAAATGGGAAGGCAAGAAAAAGTTTATTCCAGGCTACTATGATCGGGGCATTATCAAAATCCAATCGGGCTCGTTTGTGGTTTCAAGCGGGGTGGTTGAAAGTGGCGAACTTACGGTGGATATGAGCACTATTGACGTGGAAAGCACGGGTCGCGGTTCGGATGAAAGTCGTTTAGCGAAGCATCTAAAATCAGCCGATTTTTTTGACGCAACCAATTTTCCCACGGCCAAATTTGAACTGGTTAAGATTACTCCGGTTACTGGCCTCGACCATACAGCAGAGGGCAGTTTAACTATAAAAGGTATAACCAAAGCTGTTAATTTTCCTGTTAAAATTTATTCCGACTTAGGCGGGGTCGTGGTTGAAGGCAAAGCGGTAATAGATCGCTCGCTCTGGAATGTGCGTTATGGTTCGGAAACGTTTTTTGATAACTTGGGTAACAATGTTATAGAAAATAATTTTAGTGTTAGTTTTAAGGTGTTGGCCCAGCCAAAATAAGTATGAAATCTAGCATTCCAAATTATATTGTGGATATTTTGAGTCGTCTGGAGCAGGCGGGCTACGAGGCCTATCTGGTGGGCGGATGCGTGCGCGATATTTTAATGGATCGCGAACCTTTTGATTGGGATGTAACCACTAACGCCAAGCCCGAAGAAATTCAAAAAATATTTGTAGATAGTGTTTACGAAAATGATTTTGGCACAGTCGGAGTCAAAGTCAGACATAGCGAAGAAGTTACGGAAGTTGTGGAAGTTACGCCATTTAGAAAAGAAGAATCTTATTCCGATAAACGACACCCCGATAAGGTTTTGTTTACTTCCAATGTTTCCGAAGATCTTGCTCGTCGCGACTTTACGGTAAATGCGATGGCTCTAAAAATTCCAAATCACAAATCCCAAATTACAAACAAATCACAAATCCCAAATTCGAAATTGGGAGATTATGAAATTACAGACCCGTTTAATGGTCAAAAAGACATTGAAGCTAAATTAATTAGATCAGTAGGAAATCCAGAAGATCGTTTTAACGAAGACGCTTTAAGGTTAATGCGGGCGGTGCGTTTTGCTGCGCAGTTAGGGTTCGATATCGAATCAAATACAAAGTCTGCTATAAAAGATCAAGCTAATAATTTAAAAGCAATTTCACACGAAAGAATTCGCGACGAACTTACAAAGCTTATGGCTTCTAGCGACCCAGAAAAAGGTATAATTTTAATGCAGGAACTTGGTTTGCTTAAAATTGTCTTGCCAGAAGTTGAAGAAGGTGTGGGTGTGGCTCAAAACAAGCATCATATTTATAACGTCTTTGAACATTTGGTAAAATCTTTGGGCTTTGCGGCAAAATATAATTATAATATTTACGTTCGTTTTGCCAGTTTGTTGCACGACATTGGCAAGCCCAGAACCAAGGAAGGGGTAGGTGAAGACGCTAGTTTTCATGGCCACGAATTTGTTGGTGCTAAAATGACGGCGCGAGCGTTGGAGCGTTTAAAATTTTCTAAAGATTTTACAGAAAAAGTTTATACTTTGGTGCGTTATCATATGTTTTATTACAACGTGGGCGAAGTTACAGAGAGGTCGGTTAGGCGACTAGTTCGAAAAGTTGGGCCAGAAAATATGCAAGAACTTTTGGAGCTTAGGCAAGCCGAACGCAAAGGTTCGGGTGTGCCAAAAGCCGAGCCATATAGGCTTCGCCATTTAAAGTATATGATAGACAAGGTTTCGCGCGATCCTTTAACCGTGGGCATGTTAAAGGCCAATGGCAACGATGTTATGGCTACGCTTGGGGTTGCGCCTGGCCCCAAAATAGGGCATATTCTTAATGCTTTGTTAGAAGAGGTTATAGATGATCCGGAACGCAATAATCGTGAATATCTTTTGAATCGAATGAAAGAATTGAACGATCTTTCGGAATCAGAGTTGATTAAATTGGCCGAAGCAGGGAAAGAAAAGTTGGAGGAAGAAAGAGAGAAAGAGGATGAGGGAATAAAAGAAAGATACTACGTGAAATAATCTTTCTCGGGATATAGTATAGCGGTAGTACATACGATTCGGGTTCGTATAGCCCGAGTTCGAATCTCGGTATCCCGACCCTTCGACAACAAGCTCAGGGTCTTCGACCATGAGCGCGGAAGAAGGGCCCTGAGTTTATCGAAGGGCCACATTCCAAAGGAGGTACTGAGATCACCAGATCGAATGTACGGGCTCATAGTAAAATGGCATTACGCGGCATTCGTCCCGCTGGATTTTCGGGGGTATAGTATAGTGGCAATACACGGCATTCGCATTGCCGAGACCTGGGTTCGATTCCCAGTATCTCCACACTCCCGAAAATCCCACGGGATTGCGATTTGTAGCTACGACTTTGCCATAGACAAATCGGGAACATTGTGCAGGCGTGAGTTCGACTTGCCCTTCCGAAGCCTTGTGCGAAGGAGGGTTCTCGCTAGGTCCACCAAGTTAAATTCTCGCTTTTTGGGTTATAATAATTAAGTAATGTCGAAAGTAAAAAAGATACTCCTGGTTTTATTAATCGTTTTCACAATAACGGTTATTTTTTATTTTACTAATGTTAGCAAAGTTGTTGGAAATGTTTTAAGTTCTTGGTCGTTTAAATTGGCTAGAGTCGAAAAACAAGTAATGTATTCGGCTCAAGCGATGTCTTCTTCGAATAAAACTTTTAATGTTGTTTTAAAAGTTCCATTTCATAAACAAGAGCATGCACTTTCCTGTGAAGCGGCCGCACTTAAAATGGCTTTAAGTTTTTATAATGTTGCGGTAACCGAAACCGAACTTATCCGCGATCTAAAATTTGAAACAATAGAACCTAGAAACGAATTTAATATTTGGGGCGACCCCGATAAAGGTTTTGTGGGTAATATAGATGGAAAAATTCCTAACGAAGGTTATGGAGTTCACGAACAACCTATAATCGATTTAGCTTTGCAATACCGCGATGCTAAGAAAATGAAAGATGCTCAGCTACCTGATGTTTTAAACGAAGTTAAAAATGGCCACCCTGTTATTGTGTGGGGTTCTATAGGAAATGGTAAAGATATTTCTTGGTTTACGTGGGAAGGAAAATATATTAAAGCGGTTCACGGCGAACACACTAGGGTGGTTATTGGTTTTAGCGGTACGCCGGAAAACGCAAAATATATTTTGTTATTAGATCCAATATACGGCAAGGTAACAATGTCTAAAAGTAGATTCTTAAAAGATTGGGCACTGCTCGATAATAAAGCGGTTGTCGTTTATTAGTTCTCGCAAATATAGCCAATTAACGCTAATATGGCGAATAAAGAAGTTCAAGATTTAATTTATAAAGATTTAAGCTATAAAATTGTTGGAATTGCTTTCGATGTGTTTAATAGTTTAGGTTATGGGATGCAAGAAAAATATTATCAAAAAGCCTTTGCCAAGGAACTGGAAATTTTAAATATTCCATATAAGAAAGAGGAAAGAGTTATTTTAGATTACAAAGAATCAAGTTTGGGTAGTTACTTAGCCGATTTTATTGTAGATGATAAAGTTATAATAGAACTCAAAGTTAGACCCCGCCTAGGATATACGCATATAAGGCAGGTTACTGAATATTTAGATAAATTTAATAAAAAATTAGCGATAATGATTTACTTTAATAAAGACGGAGTTCATTACCGTAGAATATTAAATCCAAATATAAAAATTTAATTAGCTATATTGGCGCAGATTAGCCATATTAGCGAAAAGTATAGAGTATGGAATTCCTCAAACGCCCACTCGCTATAACCGATGTAGAAACCACAGGTTTTGATGCCGATATTCACGAAATTATCGAAATCGGTTTGGTTTTGGTAGATCAGCAAACTTTAAAAATAAAAGACGAGTGGCATATAAAAGTTAAACCTCGGCATTTAAGAACTGCGGCCGAGAAAGCTTTAAAAGTAGCGGGTTTTAATAAACTCGATTGGTTGCATGCTGTAACATTAAAAGAGGCGATAGAAATTTATTCTAAAAAAACAAAAAACGCTATTTTTGTAGCGCAGAATTCTTTTTTCGATTGGTCGTTTTTAAGCCAAGCTTTTAAAGAAACTGGAGTAGAGGATCATTTAGATTATCACCGTGTGGATTTGTTTACACTGGGTTGGGCGAAAGCACACCAGCTAAAAGGCCTTAAAAAATTTACACTAAAAGAAATGTGCGAATATTTTAAAATCGAACCCGAACCTATACCACACCGCGCGCCCAACGGCGCCAAAAAAGCTTATGAGGTACTAAAAAAAATACAGAATATTTAAAATTTTATATTTATTTTTTAATAAAATGTTTTTTATACCAGCGTCTCTGGATTAATCCTGCGGTTAAAATTATAACAACGAAAATTATAACAAAATTAAAATCATAAGCTAATAATCTATCGCCAAAGTAATAGATTATTAACATGGCTGGCATTGTTCCTATAACAGTTGCTCCTAAAAATTTTATAGGATTTATTTTGGTAAGGCCTGCTATATAATTTATGTAGTCGAATAATAATGGTCCGGTAACAATACGCAGACCAACTAACGACCAAAATTTCTTTCTTTCAGACAGAGTATCTTCCCAAGTATGTAATTTCTGTAAGGTAATAAAACGTCTAACAACTGGTTCGCGGAATTTTCTGGCAATCCAGAAAGCTACCATGGCTCCACCAACGACACCTATTTCGGCGTAAATTAAACCTATCTTCCAACCAAAGAATGCAATGCCGACGGCATCCAAAATAATTCCCGGAATCGGTGGAAAAATAATTGCCAGAGATCTAATAAAAATAAAAATCAGCGGCGCTAGTAAGGGGTAACTTTGTAATAATTGCGGTACGGATTCCAACATGTTTTTAAGGTTATTAAAACCTATACTTCAACAAAGTTATAATACCCTTGAGTCCGTCGCGGGCTCTTATTTTTTTACCCTCATTAAATTTGCGTGGGTAATAGTGAATCGGCACCTCTTTAATTTTATAACCCATTTTTAAAGTTTTAACAGTTAGTTCCATTTCCAATTCAAATCCTTTGCTTTCTATACCTGCCCCGTCGGAAGCTTTGTTCTTTACGGGGTTTATTTTATTTATTATCTCCACCGGAAAAAGTTTATAACAAGTATAAACATCGGTTAATTTGGTGCCAAAAAATAAATTAACCAAAAAATCTAAAATCTTAGAGCCTAAAACATAATGCGAATAACCACGGCGTTCTGGTTTTAAATTACGAGAACCATAAACAACTATGTCGGTTCTATTTCCAAGCTCGTTTAGTAGGTTTTTAATTTCGGCTGGGTCGTATTCTAAATCGGCGTCTTGGACGATAACTGCATCGCCAGTCATGGATTCTAATCCCGTCTTGATTGCTGCACCTTTGCCTTGATTGCTGTTGTGTTTTAGATATTTGATTTGATTCAAAAAAGGCTGAACTTTATTTTCGGTAGTATCGTGCGAGGCATCGTTTACAACTATTATTTCTTTCTCCCAGCCGATATAATTTTGCTCTAAAACTTTATTTAGAACATTGCCAATAGTTTTTTCTTCGTTATAAGCAGGAATTATTATAGAAAGTTTCATTTTAGTTCGCAACTTTTATTTTAAGCGATTGGCCGTACTTCGCAATTATATTTTTATTGAGTTCGTTGTTTTTTAATAAAATTATTACTCGGTTATCGGCAAACACTGTTTTCCATTCAGGATCGTTTAGTATTCTAGCAAAAAAAGCTTGACCCCAAGGGGTGTAATCGCGGTACGAAAAAATTATAGCATTAAATTTATAAAGGCTATTTTTTTCGTCCCAAATTTCCTTATCTTCTTGCATTGGTATTAAGGTTTTTTCAAAAAATTCAGCGGGGTAGGCTTCGGGGCGGTTATCGGTAAACACCCTTCGATTTTGCTCAGGATAATTTTCGAAACCGAAAATTAAGTAACCCCCAATGTCATAATTGTTAAAAATAGGGCCGGTTAGATTGTTTTCTTTAAAAAAATCTAGGGCAGTGGTATTTCCATTTTCTAAACCCAAGCCAAGTTTCTGCGCTTTTGGGTAAATGGTGCGGAATTCTCCAGAAAGAATAATAAGAACAGTTAATATTAATGTGGCTAAAACTGTGCGATCTAACCAACGTGGGGCTTCCGGTTTTGAGTTAAATAGATTGGCTAAATTACTCGCAATTAAAGGCAAGGCAAAAAGCCCAAATATGGCGAAGTTTCTTATGGCAAACCAGCCTGCAATACTAAAACCCAACGTAAAAACAATATCGGTAATTAATGTTTTGTAAGATTTTAAGCGCCATATTCTGGCGATTAGGCTTAAAATTAAAACTAAAAATATAATCTTAAAAATAAGATAATTAGGATTAGGTAATATTTTTTCTATAAACCATACGCTTTGGTTTTCGGCTAGACGGTAACCAAAATTTTTAAAAATAGTTAACGGGGCCAGTGTGCTATTAATTCCAAAAGGAGTTATGGCTGTGGCTATTATAGAAAGCAAAAAGGTTAGCGATAGTTTTTTCTTTAGTAAGGAGTTTTTTTCTATTAACGCTTCAATTAGGAATGTACCAAGTATTACCGGTCCTAAAAAAAAGTAGATATGGAGGTTTGTCCAAACAATTTGCAAAACAGGCAAAATAAATAAGTATTTTGGGTTTGCTTGTCCATTTTTAATTTTTAAAATAAGCCAAAAAAATATACTAGCTAATAAATAGCTAAAAATTTCTGGCCTTATTTCGTCTCGCTCAAGAAGTATAGGAAGCAAGGGTAGTGCTACTAAAGCAACAATAGCAGGCGAAGATTTTGTAGTGGCGATTCTAAAAAAAATAAATAAAGTGGCTAAACTAATTAATATAAAAAATATATGAATTCCTTTAAAGCCGACTAGTTTCCACAAGCCATAAAATACAAGCCCGCTTAACCAATGGTGGTTAGTGGTGGGGAAGTTGGGATGGGTATAAGAATAAAAGTTGGTTTTTAAAACATTAAATTGTTCGTTCCATATAATTTCGCCATTTTTAATATGCCTGCCTAAATCGGCAGTAACTAGGTTTATGGGGTGGGCTAACAATAATGCGTAACTAATTAAAAGAGTCGCTAAAGTTATTATTGGCAGTAAGTTTTTCACCCCGAAATTTTTAAACATAAATAGATAATAGCAGTTAGTTTACAGTGTGGAAAACTTTATGTTCTGGTTAGTGTAAAATTAACATATAAACTTTAATAGTTTTAAATATTAAAAAGGTCGTTTCTCGATTTGTTTTATTTATTAATTTAGTTTGGGTTCCCTAATTCTAGGTCGGATTAGGTTCTCTTAAAAAAAGAGATATAAAAAACCCGCAATAAATAAGAAAAAATAAATGTTTGTACAAACTTGGGGAGATACGATTGTAGCTTCATTACAAAATATGTGGGCGTTAGTGCTCGGTTTTTTACCTAGCTTAATAATTGCTCTCATAGTAATAATTATTGGCTGGATTGTAGCTTCTGCTGTAGGCAGAGTGGTCTGGCAGATCGTGGCTGCAGTTCATGTTGATCAGCTTTTCGAAAGATTAGGTTTTAGAAAGCCATTAGAAAGGGCTGGGTTAAAGTTGAACACAGGAAAGTTCTTAGGCGAATTGGTTAAGTGGTTCTTGATTTTGGTTTTTGTTATGGCCGCCACAGATATTCTTGGTTTAACAGAAGTAACCAGTTTCTTGCAGTTGGTTCTTTCTTACATTCCTAATATTATTGTTGCTGTGCTTATTCTTTTGGCTGGCGCTGCTTTTGCTAGTTTCTTACAAAAATTAGTTAGAGCTTCTGCCGATACAGCCGGATTAATGAGTGCTGGCTTTGTAGGATCCGTAGCAAAATGGACTATTTTGATTTTTGCTATGTTTGCTGCATTAGATCAGTTAGGTGTAGCCAGAACGTTCATAATCACTTTGTTACAAGGCTTTGTAGCAATGTTGGCTATTGCCGGTGGTTTAGCTTTTGGCTTAGGTGGCCAGAATGCGGCCCGTTCGTTCTTAGACAAGGTCCGAGACGAAATGAGCGATCGTTAGTATTAGATATATTTCTAACAAAAACCCTCCGTAGCAGTACGGGGGGATTTTTGATTAAAAACACACAAGAATGGTTTAAAAGCTGAGGTTTCTAGCCAAGCTGTTGAGCTAGATGAGAGCTGGCTTGACTTTATATATTATTAGGTGTATAATTAAAGTATACAGTAAATAGGCAAGTTCATTCACATAAAAAGGAGGTGCGCGATGTTACAGATAATTATTGCCACAATGTTCGCCCTTTTGTTCTCGGCGAATGTTGTCGAGGCGCAAAGAAGTCCGAGTGTTGCGGATGTGGATAGGGAAGCTTCTGGGTTTTACTCGGAGATGGACTCCGAGGTGGATAAGTTTGAAACACAACAGCAGGCGGAGTTTCGGCTGTTGGTTCATCGGGAACTGATGGCGCTGGAGATGGAACTGGAGCAGGCCTATAATGATTCTCTGGCCGAGGACATCATGGGTCTCGTCGGCAAGTATACCGACGAACTGCTGGCCGAGGACATTGTCAGCCCGCAAATCAAGACAATACAGTTCGGTGACTTCATCCAGAGAGCAAGGGAGATCACTGGTCTTGCTCCCAAGAAGACCATGGAGGAAGTGGGAGGTTTACTGGATGCCCTAGCACATAAAGAGGGTGGGCCAGATTATATTCCTCATCGATATTTCTTCATTCCAAATCAGTTGGATTTAGGTACTGCTTACAGCAAATCCGATTGGGTCGCCAACACCACGGGCAAGAAAAGCGTGCCCAAGAAATGGTGGAAGCGCGAGGGGCAAACATGGACATCTAAAGACGGCAAGGTAACATTCGCCGTCGCCAAGGGTCAAAGTACGATCATTCAGTTTGCCTACGACAAAGCAGAGTTGGAAGCGCGGCTTCTGCTCGTCGGTGCTAATAAAAGCCCAGTAGCCACACTTGTGGGCACACAGGTCATTCGCTGGAAAAGCCAAAAAGACGTCCAGTACTGCTTGACCGTGTACTGCTTGATGGCCGTGCCGAAGGCACTGTTGCCGAAAGAGGTGGAAAAGTGAACGAACGCCCTGTGACCAAAAAGGTCACAGGGCGTATTTTAATATCGCCAGACTTGCAAGACCATATCAGTTATGAGAAAATTAATATATTAACTTATAAATTAAAAATATTATGGCTAAAGAAAAAGTTTCTCTTGGAGAGGAGCAAGCCGATTGGAAAGCTTCCGAGAATAACCCCGAAATTTCAGAAGTCAAATCAGAAACTAAAAAAATAGAAACTCCAGAGGGTTTATTGGAGCAAATACCCGAAGAAGAGCGTAATGTTTTGGTTGAGTTGGGCACTAAAATTTTAGGCAAGAATGCTGTGGCTGGAATTGCTGAAACTATTAGAACTCAAGCGGAATTATGGGATTATACTCGGGCTAACGCTTTTAGGACAGAAAAAACAGAAGACGTAAAAAAAGTAAAAGCTGTTTGGTACGCAGCTCAATTTGTAGCAGTAATATTTGCATTTGTGCATGAGTTAACTTCGGTACACGAAGCTGGCGCAGCCGAAATTCAAAATCACCACGACTCGCTGGATGCCATTATGAAGAATAATATCCCTCATTTAGAAGATGGCAACCCTGTTCCTTTGGAGGATTTTACTTTTAGCCAAAGACAAGCTGCTGGTATGGCTTACAGTTTAGAAAAAACTTACGAAACAAAAGGTGGCTCTCCGGCCGATTATGCTATTCAAGTTGAAGATATTTGGGGAGTGCAGGAATATTTTCAAGGTATAAATTTTGCTTATGAACAAAGTCGCGCCGAAGAGGTGGCTAAATGGGGTGAGAGAGTAGTAAAACAATATGAGCAGGAGAGGGATTTGAGTGATGAAGAAAAAGCTAGTTTGGATGGTGCTATGGGTAAGGTTGATGATTCCTCAGCGTTGGAAAAAACCGCTTTTAAAGACGCTGCCTTAAGGGCTATACATCAAACCAGAGAAAGCGGTCCAGAAGCATTAGTGGCTGTTCTTGAAGATTTAACGGCGGCTACAGAATTTGTTCAAACCAAGAAATTTTCTAATCATGATAGTGGCGTTAAAGTGTTAGAAGGTTTGTTTGAAAATATTTTAGGAGGTACGGTTGTTTCTCACGAGAATGTTACTACCAATGGCCGTGAAACCGAAGTCTCCGTTTCAGAAAAGCAAGATGGTGGAAATTCAGCTGAAGGTGGTGTGCCACATGAAGCCAAGATAGATTATCCGTCTAATCTAGGCATAGAAGTACCTCAGGTTCATTTAGAATTTAGCGATAAGTATTCCCCGTTTGAACAAGAAGGAATACAAAAATATGTGGATCACACCTTAGAAACAGTTAAAGCTATGGATCATCAGTTCAAAGATTGGCAAGAGAAATATGGCACTATGTCTAATTTTGATTCTTTTCGTCGGGAAGTAGTTAAATA
>JAUYOU010000067.1 GCA_030697855.1 bacterium | reverse complement strand
TAAACGAGAATAGTAGTATAATAAAATTCTTTAGAAAAAGTTTTTTAAGATGGTTTACCCCGTTTTTAGGTGCATTGATAATTGCATCCCCGTTTCCAGACGAATTAGGTTTAGTACTTATGGGTTTATCAAAGACAAATACTAAAGTATTTATTCCAGTATCATTCGGATTAAATTTTATAGGTATTTTAATAATGGGATTACTACTGCGTAGAACTATATAATGTCTAAAAATTTAAAACATATTAGATTAGTTATATTTGGGTTAATAGCATTAACTCTTTTTTCTTTTTATATAATTTCTAGAATCATCTCACCTCAATTTTTAGATGGCAAAAAAGAAATAGCCATTAGTAAAGGAGAAAATTTGCTAGAAATTGCTAGCAACTTAGAAGCTGCCGGAATTATTAAAAGTAAACTTTCTTTTATAATATCGGCTCTTTATAGAGGAAGCCATTCTGCCCTAAAGGCTGGGCAATATGTTTTTGATCCGGGTTTAAATTTGCGACAAATTTTAGCTAGAATAGAAAAAGGAGAGGCTCTTTTTGGTTATAACGATGTTGTGGTTACTATTCCAGAAGGCCTAACTTTAGATGGAATCGCCGAAAGATTGGAAAAATCTGGTTTTAGTGATGCTAGTAATATTAAAAAAATAAAAGCTTCTTCTTTAACCGAAACTTTTGATTGGTTAAAATATGCGCCTTCTAAGCACGATACCTTGGAAGGTTTTTTGTTTCCCGATACATATAGATTTTCTAAAGATGCTAATGCGCAAGAAATTGCTATAAAAATGTTAAACAGGTTCGATACAAAGACAAAAGAAGTAAGAAACACATCGGGTAAAAAGTTTTACGATATTTTAAGAATGGCTTCTATTTTAGAAGAAGAAGTTATTCCTAGCGATATGCCCATAGCTTCTGGTGTATTATGGAAAAGACTAAACATAGGAATGCCTTTGCAGGTTGATGCTACGTTAGTTTACGATTTAGGCCGACCAATTAAAAGATCCGATATAGATACTTTAAATTCTTTATATAATACGTATAAAAATAAAACATTACCGCCTACCCCTATTTCTAACCCAGGTTTAGCTTCGTTAAATGCCGCTATGTATCCAGAAGAATCTAGTTATTTATATTATCTTTCTAAAAGTTCCGACAAAACAACTGTTTTTTCTGCTACATTCGAAGATCATAATTTAGCCAAAACCAAATATCTTAGTCGTTAACTAGACGTAAAAGCTTAGTAGGGTTTATAATCTGTAAATGGTAAAAATTTATTCAACCCCAACTTGTTCGTTTTGCCACGCCGAAAAAGAATTTCTTAAGGAGCGTGGTATTGAGTTTCAAGAATTAGATGTTTTTTCCGATCCTAAGGCTAGGGAAGAAATGATAAATAAAACTGGCCAACTAGGTGTACCAGTAACAGATATAGATGGAAAGATAGTCGTTGGTTTTGATAGAGCAAAAATTCTGCAATTGTTAGGTTTAAAATAATTTATGCTCGATTTAATAATTGTTGGCGCTTCGGCGGCTGGTCTTTCGGCTTCGGTATATGCTGCGAGGCGCCGTTTGAATTTTAAAATAATAACCGCGGATATTGGCGGTGAAGTTGCTACGTCTGGCGAAATAGAAAACTGGCCCGGTATTATTCATACCGATGGCTTAAGTTTGGCTAATTCTTTTAAAGAACATGCTAAAGCCAATAGTGTTGTTATAGAAGACGGCAAATGGGTTAGCGAAATTAAGAAAGAAAATAATATTTTTATAGTTTCTGGTAAAAATCCAGATGGTTCTATTTTCGAGGAAAAAGCAAAATCGGTTTTAGTTACTACCGGTGTGCATCCACGTGAACTAAATATTACTGGTGAAAAGGAATTTAGGAACAAAGGTGTTTCTTATTGCACTGTTTGTGATGGCCCGCTTTTTTCTGGGCAGGTGGTAGCAACTATTGGAGCAGGTAATTCGGCTTTGGAATCCGCCATAATGCTTTCGGGTATTGCTAGTAAAGTTTATTTAATAAATAAATACCCAGCGTTTAAGGGTGAAGATGTTTTAATAAATAAAGTTAAATCGGCATCAAATGTGGAATTTATTTACGAAGCTATGACTTCGGCTATATTAGGAGTTAATTTTGTAAATGCATTGGAATATAAAAACAAGGAGGGCGAAACTAAAAAAATAGAAGTTAAGGGTGTTTTTGTGCATATTGGCCAAAACCCAAATAGTTCGTTTGTTTCGGGTGTGGAATTAGATAATTCTAAACAAATAAAAGTTAATTTGCGTGGAGAAACTAATGTTGCTGGTTTGTTTGCTGCGGGAGATGTAACAAATATACCTTATAAACAGATAGTTATTGCGGCGGGGCAAGGTGTAACCGCGCTTTTATCGGCTGTTGATTACCTAAATAGAAATCACTAAGGTATAATTACAGCATGAAGATTGCTATAAATGGCTTTGGAAGAATTGGCCGAAGTTTTTTTCGCCAAGCTTTTAATAATCCAGAAATAGAAATTGTTGCCATAAACGATTTAGGCGATTTGGCAGATTTAGCATACTTACTACGTCGCGATACGGTTTATGGTGAATACGAAAAAAGTGTAGTTACTCGCAATAACCAATTGGTTGTAGATAGTAAGAATATTTTTGTTTTTAGCGAAAAAGATCCAACAAAACTTCCTTGGAAAGATTTAAATATAGATATTGTGGTTGAGTCTACCGGAGTTTTTAACACTTCGGAAAAATCTAAAGCACATTTAGATGCGGGCGCAAAAAGAGTTGTTATAACCGCACCAGCCGATGTTAGTACCCCGCATATTTTGCCAGGGAGTAATAACGATAAATTAAATAAGGAATTAAACCGAATAACTTCGGATGCTTCGTGCACTACCAATGCTGTTGTGCCTGTTCTTAATATACTTCAAGAAAACCCAGGTGTAAGAAAAGCGATGTTAAACACTACACATGCTTATACCGCTACACAAAGCTTGGTAGATGGCCCAGCCACAAAAGATTTTTTGCGTGGACGTGCTGCCGCACAAAACATTGTACCCTCGCATACTGGTGCGGCCGACGCTGTTATACGTTCGCAACCTTGGCTTAAAGACATTTTTGAAGCTATTGCGGTTCGCGTTCCAGTTATAGTAGGTTCACTAGCCGATTTAACTTTTATTGCTGGGCGCAAAACCACAGCCGAAGAAATTAACGATATTCTGCGCAAGGCCGCGAAGCAACCAAAATGGCAGGGAATTTTTACAGTTAGCGAAGAACCTTTAGTGTCGTCCGACATTATAAAAAACTCTCATGCTTCTATAGCCGATTTAACTCACACTAAAGTTGTAGGCGGGGACATGGTTAAAGTTATGGCTTGGTACGACAACGAATGGGGTTATTGCGGTAGTTTAATAAAACATATTTTGAATTTAAAACAACTCTTATGATCTATATTGGCTCTGATCATCGAGGTTTTAATTTAAAAGAATATTTAAAAGGTTATTTAACTGCTGCAAAAATACCTTTTAAAGATTTGGGAAATCATAAATTTGATCCGGAAGATGATTATCCGGATTTTGCTTTTAGTGTTGCCGAAAAAGTTTCTGAAAACCTAATGGAGAATTTAGGTGTTATGATATGTGGCTCGGGTTTGGGTATGGTGGTGGCGGCTAACAAAATCAAAAATATTCGGGCTGGTTTGGTTCTGAATGAATGGTTTGCTAAACATGGCCGAGAAAACGACGATTTAAATATTTTAGTATTATCATCAGATACAACGGACTTTAGTATGGCCGAAAGAATTCTAAAGGCATTTTTGGTAACTAGGTTTATTAACGAAGAAAAATATATTAGAAGGGTAGATAAAATAGAAAAGAAAGAGGAAGAGAATTTTAAATAGAATGAAAATTATTCCAGCAATATTAGAAAAAGAATGGCTAGAAGTCGAAAAGAAACTAAAGTTGGTAGATGGTTTAACCGAATATATTCAACTAGACGTTTCCGATGGGTTTTTTACACCAGTAGAGACTTGGAATAACCCAAGCGATCTTTTAGGTTTGGAATTAAAATCTAAACTAGAAATTCATTTAATGGTTAATGACCCATTTTCTAATTCTAAAATAGAATCTTGGCTTATAGATTGTGTTGGCAGGATAGTGGTTCAAGCCGAAGTTTTAAATAATAATTTTAAAAATATAAAAGATTTATTAGCAGATAAAGGCAAAGAAATTGTTTTAGCTTTTAAAACAGAAACTCCATGGGCGCCGTATGCCGATATGGTTCAATCAGCAGGACGAGTTTTATTTTTAAGTGTTAGCGCTGGTTACCAAGGCCAAGAATTTAATGAATCAGTTTTAGAAAAAATAAAAACTTTAAAACAAGTAATGCCCAATGTGAATATAGAAGTTGATGGGGGAATTAATTTAGAAAATATTTCTAAACTAAAAGAATTGGGTGTGGATTCTGCGGTGGTGGGTTCGGCTATATTTGGAAGTGATGATTCTAAAGAGACTTTGAACAATCTCAAAAAGATATCTGAATAACTTCTCTGTGAGTTAAAGCTTAAATTTGTTAAAATTAAAGCGTAGTTCGATTTCACTCACTATAAATGGAAGCGCTTCATGAAACTAAATTAAAACAGCTGGAGCTTAAGGCAAACCAAATAAGGCAAGATCTTATTAAAATGCTTTTAGAAGCAGGTTCGGGGCATTCAGCTGGTCCGTTAGGTATGGCCGATATTTTTACGGCTTTGTATTTTCATATTTTAAAACACGATCCTAAACACGCCGAATGGCCTGCACGCGATCGTTTAGTATTGTCTAACGGCCATATTTGCCCAATACGTTATGTGGCGATGGCGCACGCGGGTTACTTTCCAATTTCCGAACTTAAAACGTTGCGTAAGCTTGGTACGCGTTTGCAGGGGCATCCGCACAGATTATCTTTACCTGGTTTAGAAACCACGTCTGGCCCACTCGGGTCAGGGCTATCGCAAGCATCTGGAATCGCTTTAGCTTTTAAAATGGACGCTTTACCAAACCGCGTGTATTGTGCCATGTCCGATGGTGAACACGATGCTGGCCAAACATGGGAGGCAGTTATGTTTGCGGCTAAATATAAATTAAATAATTTAGTTGGAATAATAGACCGTAATAATATTCAAATAGATGGTTTTACGGAAGACATAATGCCACTGGATGATTTAAAAAATAAATATGAATCTTTTAATTGGCATGTTTTAGAAATTGATGGGCACAACATTCGCGAATTTGTAGATGCTTGTGCCATGGCCGAAACCATACACGAAAAACCAACTGTAATTATTGCGCGAACAATTCCGGGTAAAGGAGTAGATTTTATGGAAAATAAATTTGAATGGCATGGTAAACCCCCTAACAAAGAAGAGGCGGATATTGCTTTGCGCGAATTAAGAACATTACAAGGGCAGATAGAAGCAGGGCACATAGACTAGGAGTTAGCTTCTTAGTTACTAGCTTTTTAGGAAATCTTTCTAGAAAGCTAAAAGCTAAAAGCTAAAAGCTAATTAATGAATCCCAACGCATATTTAGTAAAAGACATTTTAAAACCAGAACAAAAGGCCACTCGCGATGGTTATGGCGATGGTTTAATTTTGGCTGGCGAAAAAAATAAAGATGTAGTGGTTTTATGTGCCGATCTTACCGAATCCACACGTTCTTTGGCTTTTCAAAAAAAATTTCCAGAACGGTTTGTAGAACTTGGTGTGGCCGAACAAAATTTAGCTTCGGTGGCGGCTGGTATGGCAGTGGCTGGAAAAATTCCATTTATATCTTCTTACGCTACATTTAGCCCAGGGCGAAACAACGAACAAATAAGAACCACGATTTGCTATAACGAAGCCAATGTAAAAATTGCGGGGGCTCATGCCGGAATATCGGTTGGTCCAGACGGTGCAACACACCAAGCCTTAGAAGATATTGGTTTAATGCGAATGATGCCAAATATGACAGTAGTTGTTCCATGCGATTACGAAGAAGCAAAAAAAGCTACTATAGCTTCGGCAGAATTAGTAGTGCCAGTTTATTTGCGTTTTACACGCGAGAAAAGCCCAATGATTACAACTTCTCACACCCCATTTAAAATTGGCCGCGCCGAAGTTTTTAAAGATGGAAAAGACGTTGTAATTTTTGGTTGTGGCCCGTTAATATATAATGCAATTAAGGTGGCAATAGAATTAGAAAAAGAAAATATACAAGTGGCCGTTATAAATGTTCATACAGTAAAACCCTTAGATAAAGATACTATTTTAAAATATGTTCATAATACGCGTGCGGTGGTAAGTGTAGAAGAGCATCAAACACATGGCGGATTGGGTAGCGCCATAGCTGAACTTTTAGCCAAAGAAATGCCTGTACCGATGGAATTTATTGGAGTGAACGATAGATTTGGTGAATCTGGTAAACCAGAAGAGCTTATAGAAAAATATGGTATGGGCGTGGAATCGATTAAACAGGCGGTTAAAAAAGTTTTATCGCGTAAATAAATATTCTCCCCTTGAAGTTTTAATAGACTGTGTGTTAAAAGTCTAAGTGTACTGTTCTTTCGAACAAACTAAAAGGAGGAATTTGTGAGTACAATCATAAATA
>JAUYOU010000016.1 GCA_030697855.1 bacterium | reverse complement strand
GAAATTTATCCAGAAGGAACAGTATCTGGTTTCTATGGTCCTAAAACAACTGCCGCTGTAAAGAAATTCCAAACTAAATATGGTTTGAATCCAGTTGGTAGAGTTGGTCCTGCCACTATGGCAAAGTTGAATGAGGTGTTGAGTGGTTCTGTTGAGAAAGTTACTCCATCTGTATCGGTCCCAGTAACAACAACCCCATCTGAATCGACTTCAAATACTACTACACAGATTGAAGATCAGATAAAGGCCATACAGGCTCAAATAGATGCCTTGTTGAAGCAGTAATGGTGAATTAAAACTCTTTAAAACCCCTCCGACATATCGGAGGGGTTTTAGGTTACTTTTGGCTTAAATTGTGGTTATATTATTAGACATATTAGAGGTTTATATTCATGGTTAAAATAAAAGTAATTGTTACAGGCGGAGCGGGCTTCATAGGTTCACATCTTACGAATAAGTTAATTAGGGAGGGTTATGATGTTCATGTTATAGATAATCTTTCTACTGGATCAAAAAGCAAAGTTAATCCAAATGCCAAGTTTTATAAGGCGGATATAACTAATCTAAAAGAAATTTCTCCAATATTTAAAGATGCTAAATTTGTTTTTCATTTAGCAGCTTTACCCAGAGTACAGCTTTCTATAGATGATCCTATAAAAACTCATAAGGTTAATGTTAATGGAACTCTTAATGTATTAATGGCGGCTAAGGAAGCCAAGGTAAAAAGAGTTATTTATTCTGCGTCTTCTTCTGCCTATGGGGAACAAAAAAAATTACCATTAAAAGAAGATATGCAGGGTAAGCCACTTAGCCCATATGGGTTTCAAAAATATTCTGGCGAGCATTATTGCAGAATTTTTAGTTCTGTTTTTGGTTTGGAAACAGTTTCTTTAAGATATTTTAATGTTTATGGTAAAGGTATGTCGGAAAAGGGAAGTTATTTACCTGTTTTTGTTATTTTTTTAAAACAAAAAAAAGAAGGCAAGGCTTTAACCATAATTGGCGATGGTAAACAAAAAAGATCTTTTACTAATGTTAGCGATGTCGTTAACGCAAATATTCTAGCAATAAAATCTGCAAAAGTAGGGAAAGGCGAAGTCATAAATATTTGTGCAGACAAAGCTTATAGTATAAACGAAGTAGCAAAATTAATAAGTAAAAATATTATAAATCTTCCAGAGCGAAGTGGGGAAATTAAAATTAGTTTAGGTAGTAATGCTCTAGCCAAAAAACTTATAAATTGGAAGCCTCAAATAGGTTTAAAAGAAGGCCTAGAGGAACTTAAAGAGTTTTATATTTAAATATGCCATCACAAGCTAAAAAAATATTAATTTTGTTAGGAGACATAGTAATTCTCTATTTCTCCCTACTGGTTACGGTTTATCTAAGATATAGCGAAATATCTAACTCTGCTAGTTCTAATTTTACTACTCAACAATTTTTTTTAATTCATATACAAGCCTTTACACCTTTGATATTGGTTTGGATTTTAATTTTCTATATTCATAATCTTTATGAAGTTAATTTTGCAAAAAATAATTTAGAATTTTATAGCGCTTTGGCCAGAGCATTGATTGTTAGTTTCTTTGTTGCGGTTTTATTTTTCTACTTTGCTAATTTTGCTTACGTTGCACCTAAAACAAATTTATTTATCTACTTTTCTATTTTTTCTGCACTCTTTGCTTTGTGGCGAGGCCAAGCCAATGCTCTTTTTAAAAAGAATTTATTATTAAAAACATTTATAATTTCTGAAAACGAAAAAGGTGGCAAGTTGGCCCTTAAGTTAAACCAGAACCCCCAGATAGGATATAAGGTTGAAGCTGTAATAAATTCTGAAGATAATATAAATGAATCTGTAAAAAATAAAAATATTGGAGCTTTAATAATAGATGATGAGCTTTTTAATAAAGAATCCTTGGTTTCTTATCTTTATAATTTTATAGATAAAATTGAAGTCATAACATTAGATAAATTTAACGAAAGGGTTTGGCGAAAAGTTAATTTAGAAAATGTTAATCATCTTTGGTTTTTAAATAATATAGTTTCGGGTAAAAGATCTTTTTATGAAACAATTAAGCGTTTTTTTGATTTTATTTTGAGCATATTATTAATTCCAATATTTATTTTATTAGGCATAGTTATTTCTTTGTTAATAAAGATAGAGGGGGGTGGACCAGTGTTTTATAGCCAGCTTAGAGTCGGCCAAAAAGGTAAAAATTTTAATTTAATAAAATTTAGAACTATGCGTACTGATGCCGAAAAAAATGGCGCACAGTGGACCATCGAGAACGATAAAAGAGTGACCAAAGTAGGAAAGTTTTTAAGAAAAACTCGTCTAGATGAATTGCCTCAAATTATAAACATAATAAAAGGTGAAATGGCCTTTGTAGGGCCTAGAGCCGAGCGTCCAGAATTCCACAAACTTTTGGTTAGAGAAATACCTTTTTATGACCGCAGATATTTAGTAAAGCCTGGTTTAACGGGTTGGGCACAGATAAATTATACTTACGGTTCTTCTGTGGAGGATACCAAAGAGAAACTTTCTTACGATTTTTATTATTTAAAAAATCGTTCTTTGGTTTTTGACGTTGGTATAATATTAAAAACCATAAACATTGTTTTGTCTGGGTTGGGTAGATAAAGGATGTTATACTATAGGTGTATAAAAAGGTCTAGATTATAGTCAATTAAATTATTGAACTTTAATATGAAAGCTATTCATTTTATTGCCTTCTTACTTCTTATTATCGGAGGCTTGAATTGGCTTTTGGTAGGTGTGTGGGGTTGGGATATTAGCCGTTGGTTGGGTGGAATGGATTCCACATTAGCTAAGGCCGTCTATATCTTAGTTGGTCTTTCAGCTGTTTTAGAATTAGTTACACACTCCAAGAGCTGCAAAACATGCAAAAAAGATGGCATGGGCTCCATGTAATCTTTTGTTTTGTTTTATTTAAATACTCCCCCGACGCAAGGTCGGGGGAGTATTTTGTTAAGAGATTATTTTTTTAAATTTTTCTACCAGAGGCACTTGTTCTGGATCGTTACCGTAGTATTCGGCCAGACCAAGACTTATATGATCAGCTAATAATAAAGAATTAAAAATAATTTCTGTTTTTGTATCTCCAAAGAAAGGTAAGACATCTACTTCAAAACCTTGTTGTTCTAAAATATTTTTTGTAGCGTCTATTCTTTTTAAAATTCTAGTATCATCTTTTCCATCTTTTAAAAAAATAAAGTGGAATTTTTCCATTAAATTTTTTGTAGCGTCATTAGAATCAAATCCAGTCATCTCGTTATGATTGAGTTCCGGAAAGATATTAGCAAAAGCAGGGATTTTAGAAGTTTCATTAAATTTTATCTTCCAGATATCGGCTAAGGCCTTATTTTTTAACGAAGAATAAATTACGGGTACTTTGTTTTGTAGTTTTTTAGAAAATTCATCAGCCTTTATTTTTATGGAATCTGGGTCTAATTTATTTGCCAAAGCGTCCGATTCCCCAAGTGTACTGGTTTCGTCTAAAAGTTTTAATATTGCTCTAAAGCTATAACCCAAGGCTAAGCGAGGTTGAATATCTTCCGCAGGCATTTTTATATAGGCAATATTATTTTTTATGGCTAGGTCTAAAAGTTGTCCACCTGTTGTTACAACGGCTAAGGCTAAACCCTGCGTAAATGCAGTGTTAAAAGAATCTATAACTTCTTCGGTATTGCCAGAATAAGAACTTAATATTATTAAACTGTTTTTTAAATTTTTTTCCGAAACCTCTGGCAAGCCATAGCTAGTGTGTATATTAATAGAAAGACTTGGCAAACAGAGTTTTACCAAATCCGCACCAAGATGCGAACCGCCCATACCAACAACTATGGTATTTTCTTTTTTTGCTAGGTTCTCTGGGTTTACAACTTTGGGTTCCCAAGAAAATTGTTTAGGAAAATCGTTAAGAGTTTGAATAAACATATACTAACTATATTAACAGCTTTTTTAAATTTTTCTTATAGATCCTTACCTCCCACTATTTGCCAGCTATTCTAGGTGGTATAATTACTAATATTAGTATCATGCCCAGTAGGACAACTTTGACTAATTAAACTTAGTTGTGATAACTGGGAAGGTAAACAATATAGTAATAAATATGAAAATCATAAAGGTTAAATTAAATAAGAAGTTTAATAACAAAGCAACTGTCAAAGTTGTCTAACTGGGTATGAAAAACAATAAAAAATTTAGGTATGAATATCCGCTACTAGTTTTATTTATTGGTGTTGTTGTAGTTGGCTTGTATCTTGGTGTGGTTAAGTTGCGCGAATGGGCTAATCCAACACCTAATTTGGCCATAGCCGATGTGGTGCCCATAGTTAAGGCTATAGATCAAAAGCCTTACAAGGACGATGTCATAATTGAAAATAGAATCTATGTGGACAAAGTTACATTGGATTGGCCAGGTTTTGTTGCAGTTTACGAAGATGTTTATAACAAGTTCGATACGTTGGTTGGTACCAGCCGATTTTTAGAAGCAGGTACTCATACATATGTTCCTGTAGATTTAGTTAAAGAATATAAACCTACGCAAAGGCTTTATGTTGTTTTACACAAAGACAACGGCGATGCTATTTATAATTTGGTTCAAGATCCTGCGGTTAAAGACAAACGAGGTTTCGATATATCGGATAGTTTCTTAATCCGCA
>JAUYOU010000040.1 GCA_030697855.1 bacterium | reverse complement strand
TATATCAGAGGGCGTAGAATACTTATCCTTAGGGCTTTCGTATTCCGAAAGAGAGTCATCCTCATAATATGTTTTTGGGCTTCTTTCGTAGCTTACTATTTGCTGTTTCTCTTTTACCTGTTTTTGATTTGTCGCGCAACCGGTTAATAATATTGTAACTAAAATACAAAGTACTATTCTTGACATCGCTTTAACCTCCGCTTTTCGTATAACTTGGGATTTATTTGGTCCCCAGTATAAAATTAATATACGCACCTATTGCAAAAATCACAACTAATGCGATAGCATAGCCGCTTATGCCAAATATTGTTTTCTTTTTCGGTTTTAGAATCAAGGCGGCGATGACTATTATTGTCATTAAAATAACTATAAAAGCGGTAAAGATATGTTGCTGGGTTAGAACTGTAAAAATGGGAGCTTTTCTATATAATACATCGTTCAAAAAAATTATTGTCACATTAAAAAGATTTGATCCTACCATATTTGCCACTGCCAATTCTTTTGCGCCTAAGCGAAGGGCAGCAACCGATACAGTTATCTCCGGTAAGGTTGTGGCAAATCCAAGAAAGAGGCTGCCTATAAAATTCTGTCCCAAATTTAAAAGCCTCGCCAGATCATCGCCTATATACGCAAGCCAGATTCCCGCTCCCGCTATAGCAAGAGCGGCTAACCCATAACGAATACAGGCTGTTTTTAGCGAAATATTGTCATATTTGAAAAGAATTTTCTCTTCTTTATTCAGCTCTTTAATCGTCTGTTGTTTCTTCTCGAATTTAAATATTATCCTTGTTGAAATAATATATGAAACAAGGATTAGTACGCTATATAGGCTAACATTAGCAAAAGCGACTTGCGATATTCCTTGATTTAGAAATATCCCTGTAGCGGCTATCAGTAACGGAATAAGACTTAAGACCGCCGTCAATAATTGACCCGTGGAAACCGAACTCAATAAAGGGGCGCCTTTATTTAAAAAATCGAGAGTGGCAATATTAACAAGATTATATGTATTCGCGCCGAATAGATTCCCTACCGTAAGATTGGGAGCGTTAACGAAAACTGTGCTTCCGACACCTGTAAATAATTCGGGCAGGCTAGTAGCAACCGATACTAATATAACTCCAATCCATAACCCGCCGAGGCCGGTTTTTTCAGCAATGGCATCGCCGTATCTAGCGACTCTTTTACCGCAATAAAAAATTGCTGCTATACAAATGATAAATTTTAAAAAAACGATAAACATTTATAACCTCTTTTATTTACCATTTTCCGGGGGCTTATTTTTTTGCTCCTTTTTTGCTTCTCTGTGGGAACTAATAGAAAC
>JAUYOU010000032.1 GCA_030697855.1 bacterium | reverse complement strand
CCTGGGATCCTTCGGGTATAAGAATTGGCACACCTTCTGTGACTACTAGAGGCATGAAAGAAAACGAAATGAAAAAAATAGCAGAACTTATACACACAACCTTACAAAATAAAGAAGATTTAGGTAAAATAAGAGAAGAGGTTAAAAGTTTGGCTAATAAGTTTGTTTTAAATGGATAATATTTTTTTCGCTTCAATTTATAATTTATCTTTTAAGGAAGTTTGGACGGATACACTAATAATTCTTTTTGCAGCGTATTGGGAATTTGTGGTTGTAGCAGTTTTACTTTTTTATTTATGGACGCCTAAGTTTAGAAAGTCCGATTTAAAAATTAGAGCGGTTCATACCGGGCTAGCTCTTTTTTCGGCTTTAATTGCTAGGTTTGGCGTAGCCTCTTTAATTCGTTATTTATATCCACGTGAAAGGCCTTTTGTTTTTGGGGGTTTAGATGCGCTTATAAATCAAAACCCGTTAGAAGCTTCTTTTCCTTCTGGGCACGCCACTTTTTTTATGGCTCTGGCTGTTTATTTTTTCTTAGCTAAACAGCCTAAGCTTAGCGTGTTTCTTTTTATCTCGGCTGTTTTAATAGGCGTGGCTAGAGTTGCGGCAGGAGTCCATTGGCCAAGCGATATTTTAGCAGGCTGGGTGGTTGGTGCTGTGGTAAGTTTTATTGTTTTTAAACTTACTAAAAATAAATTTAAAAAATAATAGAGTTGCCAATTTAAAGCCAGTGTATTACTATACATTGGCTTTTTGCTCTTTAAAAAATGTCACTATAAAGGGGGAGAAAAATGAAGAAGAATTTAGCTAATGTGGTAACAGGGATCGGCGTTATCGCTGTGATACTTTTTATTACTCTTCTATTTAAAGGGTATTCGGGCATAACTATGTTTCTTATAGTTATATTTATAGGTATTACGGATCTACTGGATGGTAAAATAGCTCGAAAATTTGAAATAGTTTCTACTTTAGGAAAATCTTTAGATAGAGCTAGAGACAAACTTTTTGCCTGTACACTTTTTGGGTTTGAATTAAATCGGTTGTCACGTGAATCTGGTTTCAGCGCTGCCTCATCCACTGCTTTTTTAGCAGCCATCCTTATTTTTGAAGCTCTTTTGATTAGTACTTGGGTTTATGGTGCATTTAGGGATTTAGATGTGAGCGCTCATTTTTGGGGTAAGATAAAAATGTGGCTATATTTTTTTGTTGCAGGCTTATTTTTTGCCGATGTCTATTTTGTTCCAATAACAGGTCAACTCTTTTTTGATTCCATATTTCTATTGTTTCTTTTTAGTTCTGCCATATGTGCTTTTTTAAGCCTATGGGGCTATGTAGAAAGATTTTTCCCTTCGCAAAAATAAAAAACACCCTCCTTCGGGAGGGTTTTTGTTTTGTCTAATAACTCGCATATTAATTTATTGAGCTCAAAAAAAGAGGCAATCAGCTTAGCTGACTGCCTCAATGGCAAGACCTCATTCGTCTCACCGCTCTGCTGGTCGTGCGCTACTTCGACCCGGACATAGCGCCTTGGGTGGTGCCGGTGCCTTCTGCGGCCAGTTTGGCCAAACTCTCCTCGCGCTGGGTGAGGGAGAAGAGGGTGGAACCGCGGCAGTGGAACAGAGTCATATAAAGCCTCCTTTCAGTGGCCTTATAGGTCTCGGCGAAAACAATGAAAGAGCTTTCAAAGTAGTCGCGATCTCGGCGATCTCGCTTAGGTTTTATACCTCGATGGGGTTACCCAAGCTGACTATTTGAATAAATAAATTGTATCAAAAATATTTTTTTGGTCAAGTATTTTTGTGCGGCTTGCCCAGTAAGACAACTTTGACAGTCGCCTCATTCATTAAACCTATTGTGAGTTTATCGCACCTAAAAAATGTAGTATAAATTTGTATTGGAAAATCACGCAAATATTCGGCGACTAGGTTTAATGGTCAAAGTTGCTCTACTGGGTTGACCAATACCCCCTAGGGGTATATACTTAAAAATATTATGAATCCAACAAAGAATAAAATAATTCATCGCTTAAAAATAATAGAAGGGCAAGTTAGAGGATTACAAGAAATGGTTAAAAAAGGAGTTTACTGCATAGATGTTATTACTCAAACATCTGCCGTTAAGCAAGGTTTGTCTAATGCCGAAGATCTTCTTTTGGAAAACCATTTAGATAGTTGTGTTTTAAAACAGGTTTCTTCTGGTGAAATAAGCAAAGCCAAAAAAGAAATATTAAAAGTTTATAAGCTTAAGCGAAAATAAAAAAATGATAACCAAAACCTCTAGAATTAAAGGAATGCATTGCGCATCTTGTGCGGCAATTATAGAAAAAACATTTAAAAAAACCGAAGGCGTGGAATCGGTTTCGGTTAATTATGGAACAGAAACCGCCAAGGTTTCTTTTGACGAATCTAAAACAAATTTAGAAACTCTTTCTAAAAAAATAGAGCCACTCGGCTATTCTTTGTTGTTGTCTCAACTTTCTGCAGAAGAAATGGGTATGTCGGACAGCGAACATGCGGAACATTTGGGTTTAAATCAAAGTAAAAAAGAAAAATTGGCGGAATTGGCCAGTATGAAGAAGAAATTACTAACTGCAATCCCACTCGCAATAATTAGCGTTATTTTTATGGCTTGGGAAATTTTTTCTAAGTTTGCCTTTATTCCAGAGATGCCTATTTTTTTAAAAAATATTCTTCAAAATTTAATGCCTTTGATGGCGGCCTATACTTTGTTTTATGTTGGCCAACCGTATTTAATGGGTTTTTTCCGTTTTCTTAAATACGGCAAAGCCAATATGGACACACTTATTGGTATTGGTACTTCCGTTGCTTTTACATATAGCTTAGTAGTTACAATTTTTAAAGATATTTTAGAAAAATTTATAAATGTTGAAAATGTTTATTTTGATGTAACTATTGTGGTTATCACTTTTATAACTCTAGGTAAATATTTGGAAGCTAGATCGAAAATAAAAACAGGCGACGCCATAGAAAAACTTATTAATATGCAGGCCAAAACCGCTTTGGTTTTTCGAAATGGCCAAGAACAGGAAATTTCTATAAGCGAAGTTGTTCACGGAGATTTAATTTTAATAAAACCTGCCGGCAAAATTCCGGTAGATGGCGTAATAACAGAAGGATCTTCTTATGTAGACGAATCTATGATTACGGGTGAGCCTATCCCAGTTAAAAAGGATATTGGAGAAAATGTTGTAGCAGGAACCATAAACACCAGTGGCGCCTTTACTTTTAAGGCAACAAAAGTTGGTTCCGAAACTATGTTGGCCCATATAATTAAAATGGTGGAGGATGCTCAGGGTAGTAAAGCGCCCATACAAGCCTTAGTCGATAAAATTTCTGCCGTGTTTGTGCCGGTGGTTTTGGTTACATCTTTTGTGGTTTTAGGGTTATGGCTTTTAGTGGGATCGCGCTATATGGAATTTTCACAAGCTATGTCGTTTGGTTTGGTTTCTTTTGTTGGAATTTTAGTTATTGCTTGCCCTTGCGCTTTGGGTTTGGCCACGCCAACTGCGATTATTGTTGGTGTGGGTAAAGGTGCCAAAGAAGGAATATTAATTAAGGATGCAGCTACTTTGGAAAAACTTCACAAGGCTAATGTTGTGGTGGTAGATAAAACTGGAACATTAACCAAAGGTAGGCCGGAACTTATTTCTATTAAAAACTTTTCAGATAAAAAAGATGAAGAATTAATTTCTGTTTTGGCTTCGCTCGAAAAAAATTCTGAACACCCCATAGCTCATTCGGTTATTGATTATGCTAAAGATAAAAATATTTCTTTTGCCCAAATAAATGGTTTTGAAGCTATAAAAGGTAAGGGTGTTAAAGGGACTGTAAATAACATAGAATATTATGCTGGTAATATTAAGCTTGTTCGAGATCTAAATATTCAATTTGATTCCAGCTTAATAGAAAAAGATACTGCCGAAGGAAAGACTCCCATAATAATTGCAGAAAAAGAAAAAGTTTTAGGTGTGGTTATGATAGCCGATGC
>JAUYOU010000019.1 GCA_030697855.1 bacterium | reverse complement strand
ATCTAAACCCTGCGGCAATTAAGGCGTTTAACGCCTTGCCGAATCTAAACCCTGCGGCAATTAAGGCGTTTAACGCCTTGCCACTATTATCTAATATGTTTTATGTTTATGTTATAAAAAGTAAGATGGATGGAAACTTATACTTTGGCTCTACCAATGATTTAAAGAAAAGATTTGCGGAGCATAATAGTGGTAAAGTTTTCTCAACAAAACACCGTAAACCTTTTGAGTTGGTGTATTACGAAGCATATAAAGCAGAAAAAGACGCAAGAAACCGTGAATATAATTTGAAACTAAGAGCTAACGCATTCAACCAACTTAAACGAAGAATTTATGAATCAGTTAAAATATAACATATTAGTTATCACAGTCATCATATTATTGGGCGTGGGGTTGTATTCTTTCAACCTTAATAACGGTTTATTTTGGGATGATAACGATTGGATAATCAACAACAACTATGTTCACCAAATAAGCTGGGATAATATAAAGTTTTGGCTGACCAATAATACATTAGCCGGAGTGGGACTACAGAGTAATTATTACAGACCGTTTTTGTTTTTCACCTTTGCTCTCAACTGGGTCGTATCTGAAACCAAACCATTTCTTTGGCACTTTGTAAGCAATTCAATACATATTGCTAACGCGGTTCTCGTTTTCTTGCTATTAAAAAGATATACAGGGCGGATAGTTTCTTTTCTGACGGCATTAATATTTACCATCCACCCGCTCAATACCGAAGCCGTTACTTACATAGCCGGTCGGGGCGACTCGTTGTCGGTGTTCTTTATGCTTTTGGCGCTAATTTTTTACATTAAAGCAGGTCACAAAAAAAACCAACCAGAGACGCAGGGGGACACTTTTTCGAGCGCCGTCGAGAAAAAGTATGTCCACCGGAGTCTCTCGATATTCCGACTGTTTTCGTTTAGTGCCTTGGTCTTAGCTATTTTGAGTCGAGAAACTGGGGTTATATTTCCTTTTCTTTTGATGGTTTTTTACATCTCATTTATTTCCCGGGAGGGGTTTGTTAAATCGCTTAAAAAAGCATTCTTTGAAGCATTGCCTTATTTTGGCATCGTTGCTGTTTATGGCATTTTGCGGCTGACGGTATTGAATTTTCAGAACACTTTGAACTTTTATGCTGCGCCGAATTTATATTCGGAAAATATAATTTATCGTCTCTTTACATTTATGCATGTTCTTGTTGATTATCTCCGTTTGTTATTTATACCTACCGGACTTCATATGGAAAGAAGTATGACGGTGCATACCTCACTTTTTCAATGGCCGGTCTGGCTGGGCGGACTAATTATTATCGGAATTCTGGCAATGCTTTACCGTCTGTACAAAAAAAAGCATCCCGATTTTAAAGTATGGCTTTTCGGCTGGGGTTGGTTCTTTGTCGGCTTAGCGATGGTTTCGGGAATAGTACCCATAAACGCTGTTATGTATGAACATTGGCTGTATCTACCAATGATAGGTTTCTGGTTTATCATTGCGCATTACTTAAGCAAGCTTTTTAATTACCAAGGTTCGACCTTTTTAAAGATCCAAGGTCGAACCTTAATCTTGGCTGCCTTGGCTACCTATTTATCTTTTTTCGGCTACCAATCCATTCAGCGCAACCTCCTATGGGGAGATCCGCTTGCTTTTTATCTGGATATTTTGAAGTACGAATCGGATAGCGTGAGAATAAACAACAATGTGGGAAATACTTATTATGACAGAAAAGATGTCGAAAACGCCGAAAAATACTACAGGATCGCCGCCTCCCAAGAGGGCATATTTGCCGAGCCCCATTTTAATTTAGGAAGCATTTTTCAGGCCAGAGGCGACATTTTCGGAGCAATCAAGGAATTTGAAAAGGCGATAGAAATTAATCCCAACTTTTTCTACCCGTATCAGAATTTAGCGGTTATTTATGCCCAGCAGGGCAACTTCACAAAAGCTGGGGAGAATATGGAGAAACTTAAAATGCTCATTCCAAATAATCCCCGCGTTTATTACAACTCGGCGCTGATATATATTGCTACCAACAATAAGAAAAAAGCTCTGGAGGATATTAATACGGGTCTCATGTACTCTGACCGAGATCCCGATATTAGAAAATTGCTGGAAGAACTGGCCGGTCAACTCTCAAAATGAAGCAACTCAAATTAGTTTTTCTGTTTTCGGTTGCCTTGTCGTTTTTAATATTCGGAAACGGTATCTCCGGTGAGTTTGTTTTTGATGATGCAACCGTTGTTCAAAATAGGCCCGATATTAAAGATGCGGGTAACTTTTTTAATCTATTTATTTCTCCCTATCATCAAAATACTCCCAAATCGGGTCTTTATCGCCCGTTTACGATGGCTACATATTCTTTAAACCATAATATTTTCGGTTCTTCTCCGGTTGGTTTTCATATAGTAAATATTGTTATTCACGCTTTGAACTCTTTTCTTGTCTTCTGGCTGATTAACTGGCTTTTGAAGTCGCGGTCCGTCGCTTATATTTCTTCTCTTTTGTTTTTGCTTCATCCTATCCACACCGAAGCCGTCACTTCAATTGTGGGCCGGGCCGAACTTTTAGCTTTCTTTTGGTCTTTAGCTGTAATTTATTTACTTTCAAAAAACAAAAAAATACTGGC
>JAUYOU010000015.1 GCA_030697855.1 bacterium | reverse complement strand
TTTATTTTTTGTCTTCAAAAAATATCCCGAGCGAGCAAAGCCCAGTAACTCAACTGGTTTGAGTTGTTGGGCAAAGCGACGAGGGATTACCAACTAGGTATTATAAAATCCCCCTGATAAAAATCAGAGGGATTATTTTTTTGCGGAAATTATTGTTAAAGGTGAAACAGATTTTATTTCGCCGTAAGAAAGTTCAATCTGGGCTTTTTTGATTCTATATTTTTGAATATCTAAATTAAGATAGTTCAATGATCCTTCGGTCCAGTCTGCCAGTTCTGTATTTATTCTATGATCCCATTTATAGAAAGGAGGATAACCAGAATGAGCATATTCTGTGGCTACATCAAGTTTTTGGCATATAGCTAAAACTACAGAAAAATCCAAAACCAAAACTTGTGATGTGTTTAAAACAAGATCTTGGCCAAGTTTTTCCGAATCTGTATAATCTCGGCTTATATTAAAAACTTGGTGTGAAAAGAAAACATAGAAAATTCTGGAATAGGGAAAAGAATCATCTAGTAGCTTTTTATATTTGTCTACTTGAGACAAATATATTTTAAATGGCCTTATATTTTGCGTAGCTTTTATTTCTAGCCAAGCATCGAGCTTTGAACATTCAAGGTCTGGATGAATATCGCCTTCTCTAAAATTTCTACGAGGAATCATTTTCGCTTCAAAAATTCTTTCCGCTAATTCTTCAAAGAACATTCCAACAAACTGCCTTACGGCATAATTATTGCCTAGGTCTATCAAAGCAACCTCCTCTTCTATCGAAGTGGAACTTCAATAGAAGATACTTAAGTAAGTTATTTATGTCAAATACGACTTTCTAATTTTTAATTCCTGATACATAATGCAAATATAATGAATTCTCAAGTTGAAGATATAAAGAATCGCCTGGATATCGCTGAGGTTATTCAGGGCTATTTGAAACTACAAAAAGCTGGTGCCAACTGGAAAGGTTCGTGCCCTTTTCACCACGAAAAAACTCCTTCGTTTGTGGTAACACCTGCTCGGCAGATTTGGCATTGTTTTGGTTGTGGTGAGGGTGGCGATGTTTTTTCTTTTGTGCAAAAAATGGAAGGTTTAGAATTTTACGATGTATTAAAAATGCTGGCCGAGAAAGCCGGAGTTAAATTAATAAAGCACGACCAAGATGTGCAATTAGGCTCGCAACGAAAAAAGATTTACGAAATTTCCGAACTGGCTACAAAATTTTTCGAACGGCAATTATTATCTCGCCCTGGTTTGGTGGCGGTAGAATATTTAAAAGAAAGGGGTGTAACCAAAGAATCTTTAACCAATTTTAGAATTGGTTGGGCGCCCGATACTTGGCAATCGTTACATAATTTTTTAAGTTCGGAAGGTTATACCGACGATGAAATAGATAAATCGGGACTCGCGGTAAAAAGCGAAACAACTGGCGAATACCACGATAGGTTTAGGCACAGAATAATGTTTCCTATTGCCGATAGCCAAGGGCAAGTGATTGGTTTTACGGGAAGAATTTTCGAAAAAATAAAAGGTAAAACTGTACACGAAGATGCTGGAAAATATGTAAATACTCCAAGTACAATTTTATATGATAAATCGCAGGCGCTTTACGGTTTAGATAAATCTAGAACATATATTAGAAACGAAGGTTGTATTTTGCTGGAGGGTACAATGGATGTTCTTATGTCGCACCAAGCTGGTATAAAAAATGTTGTAGCGACTTGCGGCACAGCTTTTGGCGTGGGACATGCCAGAATAATAAAAAGGTACACAGAAAAATTAATGTTGGCGTTTGATGCCGACGAAGCGGGTGATAGTGCTTTAAAAAAAGGAGTGAATATGGCGATAGCTTCGGGTTTAAATGTTTCGGTTGTTTCTATCCCTTCGGGCAAAGACACGGCCGATACTGTAAAAGAAAACCCAAAACTTTGGACCGAATCAGTTTTAAAACCTGTGCCATATTTAGCGCATATTATAAATAGATCGTTAAAAGATTTTTCTGGGACGTTGGAATCTAAGAAAAGTGTTTTAGCAAATGTTTTGCCGTTTATAAAAAGTATTGTTTCGCCATTAGACAGAGATTATTGGCTGGAAGAACTTTCCCATAAAGCTGGTGTAGCAAGGGATGTTTTAAATTTAGAATTAAGGCAATTACCTAGCCAAGATTTTAACCAGACACCACAGGCTACTAATACACCTATTGCTAAGGTTCTTGCTTCTCCTAAAGATTTGCCGGGTTTACGTCAAGAAGAGTATCTGCTATCTTTATTACTAAGATATCCAGACTTAAAAGGCCGCATTGGCAATGAGGAGTTAGAATTATTCTCCCAGCCAAACTTATTTTCGCTAGCCCAAAGTCTACTGGCAGATAACGGAACCAAAATTTCGGACTCGGCTGATTCGCGCTTAATTGCTATGAGCGAACTAATAGCCGATTTTAATATAGATCCGGAAGACGAATTTGCCAGAACTCTTGTTAGTTTAAAAAAACAAAGTTTACAGTCCAAGCTTAAAGTTATTCAAGCCGACATAAAAAAAGCTGAAGCCGATAGCGACAGCCAGGCTTTGAATCTTTTGCTTAAGGAATTTGGTGAACTTTCTCAAAAATTATTGAATTTGTAATTTTGTAAAGAAAACATCACACCTCGCAGCGACATGGAGCCTCTTAGTCTATATAGTTAATAGTTTTATCCATGAATGCTGCTCGGAATGATGTTTTCTTGATATATGTTTTTGTTTTTAACTATTCATTTCATTCATAGAAAAATATGGCAAAAAAAAATAAAAATAAAAAGCCAATAAAAAAATCTAAACCAAAAAAAGTTTCTAAAAAAACTTCAAAGGTTAAAAAACATAAAGTTGTTCATAGAGTTAAAGCACCAGTTGTGACCGAAGAAAAACTGGCAGATTTGGTTAGGCGTGGTAAAAGTAGAGGTTTTATTACTGAATCGGAAATTATTCAAGCTTTTCCAAATATAGAGCAAGATATTTCTGGTTTGGAACATTTGTATACTCACTTAGAATCTATAAATATAAAAATAATCAGTGCTCAAGAAAGGTTAAAAACCTTAGAACCTGGTAAAGAAAAACCAAAAAAATCAGATCATGCGGGCTTAGGGCCGTTATTCGATTCGGTCCAAATTTATTTGCGTGAGATCGGCAGAGTACCACTTTTACGTGGTCCAGAGGAAGTTGAACTTGCTAAAAGAATAGAAAAAGGCGATGCGGAAGCTAGGCAAAAATTAACCCAAGCTAATTTGCGTTTGGTGGTTTCGATTGCAAAAAAATATGTTGGCCGAAGTTCTCATTTAACATTACTCGATTTAATTCAAGAAGGAAATATTGGTTTAACCAAAGCCGTCGAAAAATTCGATTACACTAAAGGCTATAAATTTTCTACGTATGCTACTTGGTGGATTCGCCAAGCTGTAACCAGAGCTTTAGCCGACCAAGCCCGCACTATTCGTATTCCGGTGCATATGGTTGAAACGATTTCTAAATATACTCAAGTTAAAAGAAGACTGCTTCAAGATTTAGGCCGAGAACCTTTGGCAGAAGAAATTGCACAAGAAATGGATATGGATGTGGTTAAAGTTAGACATATTCAAAAAATTACACAAGAAGCTGTTTCTTTGGAATCTCCAGTAGGCGATAGCGACGAAGACAGCACTTTAGGCGAACTTATAGAAGATGAAAAAACTTTATTGCCTTCGCAGGTAGCAGCCCAACAATTATTGCGTGACCAAATTAAAATGATAATAGACGATCTTTCGCCACGCGAACAAAAAATATTGCAGATGCGTTTTGGTTTGGAAGATGGTGCAACTCATACTTTAGAAGAAGTAGGCAAAGAGTTTGGCGTAACCCGCGAACGAATTCGCCAAATCGAAGCCAAGGCGTTAGACAAAATACGCGGCCACGAAAGGATTCATAAGTTGAGGGAATATTAATTTTGTATAAAAAAATCCACGCACTGTTTTAGTGCGCGGGGTTTAAGGCAAGAATAATTTTACTTTTCATTAAAGGATTTCTTCCATCCTCGAAATTCTTTATAAAAATAAATGTTACTTGGAAGTTTAGGGTCCTTTCTGTAGTTTTTATTGTATTCTTCTCTTGATGTGATACCTAAAGCCTTAATTGCTTTCTGGGCTTCACTCCAAGAAGAATACCAGTTTCTGACATTTAAAAACTTTTTCCAACTAGGAAAATCCTCATAAATATGGTTAGGATTACTGGGGAGTTTCGGGTCTTCTTTATATCTTTCTCTGTACTCAGGTCCAGAAGTTATGCCTAGACATGACGCTGCTACCCCAGCTTCTTGCAATGTAGGATAGAACTCAAATCTGTGTAAAGGCTCTCGACCGAAGAACTTTGAAAAGATAGGGAAATCTTGATATAACTGCTGTGGAGATGATGGTAATCTTGAGTCTTCTTTGTATCTTGTTTTATATTCGATCATTCCGGAGATTTTCATCCTTATAACAGCTCGTGATGCTTCTTGCCATGTAGCATAGAATTCCCGTTCGCAATGATCCAGAACCTTCATTAAGTCCACCACCTCATCAGAGAAAGTGAACTCGAATCCTTTTCCGGACACCTCAAACTTTTGCCGAACATAGCCTTCGTGCTCAATTTCATTTTTAGGAGTGTATTCTTCATGAATGTCAGAAATTCTGTTCATCATTTCCAGTACTAACTGGATACGTTCAAGATTTCCAACAAAATCTAGGACAATTAGCTTGTCTTTTCCGGGACGAAGCCCTCGTCCTAGCTGCTGACGAAAAACAGTTAAAACTCCTGTAACGCGGCAAAATGCAACCAATCCAACGGATGGCACATTTATACCTTCGTTAAAAGAATTTACCGCGCATACTCTACGAATTGTTCCGTTATGTAATGCCCCAAGAACCTTCTGGTTTTTATCCCAAGAGTCTTTTTGGTCTTCGCCTTTACGCGAATGGAATGTTTCCGCGAGTTCAAGCGATTTGCTAAGTCGTTCGGCATGAGTAATTGAATCGCAAAACACAATCGCTTTTTCAAGGTAGCCATTTATTATTCTGGTAATTTCCACATCACGTTTCTTTATAAAGATTCGACGGTTAACTTCCGCCATCGTAAAACGTTTTTTGCCTTCATGTATTTCAGCTGCAATTTCTTGAAGTGCGTTATCGTCTAAACTTTCATCGGTTACAACATGATATTCAATCCTAGGAAGCCAACCGCGAGCGATAGCTTCTTCTAGAGTTATGTTTACTACTTCATCTCCAAAGATATTCCGAATGTTTCTTTTATCTTCACGATCAGGTGTAGCTGTCATACCAAGTTTAGCTCCAGTAAAGTAATCTATTACTGGTCGGTAAGTACTTGCTTCGGAGTGATGTGCTTCGTCCACAATGATCAAATCAAAGTGGTTTTGTGTCCACTCAGTAAGATGATTACCCATTGTTTGCCAAGTGGCAAAAACAATATTTGCTTCCTTAGCCCCATCTTTAGACATGCCGTTATATGTAACCATTATGGTTTTTTCATCAAAAACCAAACGGAATTCATCAAGGGCATGTTTTAGAATGTGATTGTTATGAACCAAAAACAAAGTTTTTTTAGGACGAAACTTTTTGGTAACGAATACAGCGGTTAGGGTTTTACCCAAACCTGTTGCCATAACAACTAAAGCTCTTTTAAAGCGACCACGTAATCCTTTCAAGGCAGCTTTAATTGCTAGCTCTTGATAAATACGAGGTTCAATCTTCACTGTAAACCACCTTTCTTTATATGATTATATTTAGTTTTTAAATAACATTTACTGTAACAAGATATAATATAAAACAGTTATTGTCAAGATTTAATCAGCTTTCTTAATTCACAATATTCGCAGTCTTTTTCGCCGCAGAATTTGTTCCAAAATTTTAGGTTTAAGATTTCATCTGCGCATTTGGTTATAGTTTCTTTTAGTGCTTTTGTTTCTTCGTTAGAAATTTCAAAAACTTCTCTTTTAAAACGATTTTTATCATCAGGCTCGGTAAAATCTATGGCCCCAGCCAGCATATTATATTTTTTGTTGGGCAATAAATCTAAAAGCAGTTTATAAAAAACAAGTTGCCTAAAATAATTACCATCAGCATTTTTGGTGTTGCCTAAAATTTCGTTTCTACTTTTGGCCGCACCGGTTTTATAATCTACCACTGTAACAGCTGGGCTATTTGGTTTTAATTCTAAGCGGTCCAGTTTTCCGCTTAGTTTTATTTCTTGCTTACCTATGTTTAAACTAACTCCTTTAATATTAAACTCGTTTACAGTTTTTTGTGGTAAAGAATCTTTATAAAAATTATAATAAGCGGTTAAACTTTCTATGCCTTTGTTAAGCAGGGCTTCGTGGTCTTTGGGTATTAATGGGTAATTTCGTAAATCTTCTATAAACTTTTCTATTATAAATTTATAAGTTATTTTTTTGTTTTTTTCTCTTTCGTCAAAAAATAATTGCAAAGCTTTATGTTTGGCATTGCCGTAAATTAAATAATTGGCTTGGGCTTTAGGTATACGCAGTAAATTATTATAGAAAAAATTCCAAGGGCAGGTTAAATAATTATTAAGAGAGGTAGGCGAGAAGCCTCGGTGTAAAAACATATCTACCACAAAAGTTTTTTCGTTTGTTTTTGGCGCTTTATTGTTAGCAGTCGAAATTAAAACAATCTTTTTAATTTCTGGGTTTTGTTCAATAATTTGTTCTTCTTTTAGCGTAGAATCTATTTCGTTTATAAATTGGCTTGGCACCTGTTCTTTGCCGTCGAATGAAGACGTAGAATAGCTTATATAAGCTTCTTTTTTGGCTCGTGTAATAGCCATATAAAACAATCTGCGTTCATCTTCATTCTTCTCTATTTTACTTGCATCGAAACTTGTTTTTATTGGTAGTTTTATATGGCTCATGTTGCGTTTATTGCCCCAGTGGCCATTATAAGCACCAATTATAAAAACATAATCAAATTCTAAGCCCTTGGCTCGATGGGCTGTCATTAAACGAATATTTTCTGGTAATGTTTTTGTTTTAACTTGAATAGGCAAGTTATGTTCCCTTAAAATTTCTAAGTGGTTTAGATAATTTGGTAAAGAAAAGTTATGATTAGCAAAATTTATCTTTTTAATTTCGCTAAACAAAGCATGAAGTTTGTTTAATCTTTCGTTGTAATTAGGTTGGGCTAATATATTTTTTAAAAAACCTGTATCGTTTATTACTTTTTCAAAAAACTTAACAAAAATATTATTATGGCTATATTTTTTAAGTTCACCTATTTTTTTAAATAGGTTAGACACATTAGGCGAACTATTAAGATCTTTTGATTCTATTGCTTTATAAGCTTCTAGTGTGTCTATGTTTAAAAAATCTAAGTGTAAGGCTGGAGCTAAAAATTCTAGGGATGGAAAATTTTCTATAGCATTAAAAAGGATATTTAGTTTTTTAATATCCATATCTTCTAAAATATTTTCGTCGGATTCTATACCATGTTTTATATCTTGTTTGGTTAAAAAGTCGGAAACAGAAAAAGCATCTTTATTTTCTCTATATAAAATTGCAATTTTGCTAGCCTCAACCTTTTGTTTTAGTAATTCTTTTATTTTTTGGGTTATAAAAAGATATTCAGATTCAGGATGATTAAAAGATAAAACCTTAATTTTATTACCCGCAGTTTTTTGATTTGCTTTTAATTGGGTAACAGTAAGTACGGCTTGGTTTTTTTCTATTAAACTATGCGAAGCATCTAATATTTTTTGGGTAGAACGATAGTTTTGTTTTAATTCTACTAATTTAGCTGTTTTAAATTTTTCTTTAAAATATAAAAAGTTTTCTAAGCTAGCACCTTGAAAGCGGTAGATGGCTTGTTTTTCGTCGCCCACCACAAACAAGTTTGGACTTTCGTCGTAGTTGGTTAAAAGTTCTAAGGCTTTGTTTTGGGCGCCGTTAGTGTCTTGGTGTTCGTCTACTAATATATATTGGTATTTTTCTTGGAGGTCTAATAAAAAATCTTTATTTTTTTTAAGAGAGTTTATGGTTTCTAAAATCATATCTTCAAAGTCGTATAATTTTTTCTTTGAAAGTTCGTCTTGGTATTTTTTATATACTAAAGATAGTTCCTTAAGGCGTTCGGCATTTTTCTCCTCTTTAGGGTCTTCGGAAATTGTTTTTAAAGTTATATTTTTAAACTCGGCAGGATCAATGCCTTCGCCTTTTAATTGCCTAATATTTTTTAATATTTCGGTAACATAATAATATTTATTACCGAATGGTTTTAAATTTTTAAAATTATTTTCGTCTATAATTTTTCTAACTATTTGTATTTGGTCTACTTGGTTAGCGTTGTTGGAACCAATTATTTTTGGAAAGTTTTCTGGGTAATCTTGTATAAGATTGTTACAAAAGCCATGGAAGGTATGGATATTAATATAGTAGCTAGGTGTGCCAATTAAATTGGTTAAACGGCGGCGCATATTGGCAGTAGCACTTTCAGTAAAGGTTAAAGCTAAAATATTTTCTGGGTTAGCATCGGTTTTGTTTAGAATATTGGCAATGCGCAAGGTTAAAATTTGTGTTTTACCTGTGCCAGGGCCGGCGATAACCATAACTGGGCCGTTTATAGTTTCCACCGCTTGGCGCTGTTCGGGATTCAATAAGCTTAATTCTTTTTTAAAATGAGATAGATCCATATTGGTTACCATTTAATCATTTTTACTTGTTTGCTACAATCTAATTAATGAATTCTAAAACTATTATTGTTTTGGGTAGGTCTGGTTCTGGTAAAGGCACACAGGTTGAGCTTTTAAAAAAGCTTATGGATCCGTGTCTTTATATTTATGTTGGCGATCTTTTTCGTGAACTTTCCGAATTCGATACCATAGCTGGCAAAAAAATAAAAACTAATTTAGAAACTGGTGGTTTACCACCAGAATGGATCGCCGCTTTTTTGTGGCAAAAAGAATTGGTTTATGGTGTTCATGGATCGGAAAATATTATTATAGATGGTTCGCCTCGGCGTTTAGACGAAGCTAAAGAAATAGACGAAGTTTTAAGTTGGTTAGGCAGAACCGACATAAAAGTTGTTTTAATAGACATTACAGAAGATGAAGCAGTAAAAAGACTTTTAAAACGTGGCCGTGCCGATGACACCGAAGAATCTATTCGACATCGTTTGGAATGGTTTAATACCGATGCTATGCCGGCCATAGAATATTATGAAAAATCAAACAGGTTGATTAAAGTTGATGGTATGGGTAGTATAGAGGAAATTCATTTACGAATTAAACAAGTTTTAGGTTTTTAGAAAATATCATCCTTCACAGGCGATACGGAGCCTCTTTATTATATTAAATAGTTTTCTCCGTAGTGCTGTTCACCATGATATTTTCTTTAACATTGTGATACAAATCAAAACACCAGAAGAAATAGAAATCATGCGCCACGGAGGAAAAATCCTGGCGCGTGTTTTACAGGAGCTCGCTTTAGAAGTAAAAGAGGGGGTTAGTTTAAATTATTTAGACGACTTAGCCGAGAAACTTGTTTTAGGTTACGGAGCTAAGCCTTCTTTTAAGGGTTATAAACCAGCTGGAGCCAAAAAAGCATATCCGGCTACTTTGTGTGCATCTTTAAACCACGAAGTTGTTCATGGTGTTCCCGATGATAGGGTTTTAAAAAACGGAGATATTATAAGTTTAGATTTAGGAGTTTTTTATAATGGTTACCATACAGATAGTGCAATAACTTTTGGTGTTGGCGAAATTTCTGAAAAAGCCACACAACTTTTATTAGTAACCGAGGGTGATTTAGATTTAGCTATAACTTTAATCAAACCAAATGTTTATTGGGGTGATATTGCATACGAAATGCAACGTCACGTAGAGGCCGCAAAGTTTTCGGTAGTAAAAGATTTAACAGGGCATGGTGTGGGAAAAAATTTACAAGAAGAACCATTTTTACCTAATTACGGCAGTAAGGGCGACGAACCAATGTTAAAAGAAGGTATGGTTATTGCAATTGAACCTATGGTGGCTATTGGTAAATCTGCGGTAGAATTAGGTTTAGATGGTTTTGTTTACCAAACGAAAGATAAAAGTCTAGCGGCACACTTTGAACATACTATTGTTGTTACAAAAAAGGGTGCCGAGGTTTTAACAAAGTAGTTTTATGCCCCGTAGTAGAACTCTCGAAAAGATTTCCTTTTGGAAATCTAGTCAGAAAATCGAAAGTTCACTAGCGGGGCTATAATTTTGTAGCTATTCAGCTACGCTTCATAGACAAAATTATGCCTTTTGATATAGGAATTGGAATATTAATCTCTATTCTAGCCTCTCATATTTACGAGGTTGATTTAACATTAAAATTGGCAATTATGAGTGTACTGGCCAATTTGATTCCAGATCTAGACGTTTTTGTTGAACTTGCTAAAAGAGGTAGGGTTGGTGGCAGAGTTCAGGGTCATCATAGGGAACTCACTCATTTTCCTTTAACGTTTATTCCTCTTGTTTTTGTAGTTAATTATTTTTTTGGAAATTTTTGGGCGTTTGTTATTGGTTTAAACTTATTAGCACATTTTTTACACGACAGTATTGGTATGGGTTGGGGTATAAAATGGTTATGGCCGTTTTCTAATAGAGCTTATAAATTTTTTACTAACGACCACGGAGCTTTGATTGGTAATAAGATTGTTGTTTCTTGGGAGCCAAAAGAATTGAAAGAAGTCATTGCAAAATATGGAGATGATCATTGGTTAAGGAATTTTTATTTAAAATTTCATCCGGTATTTATTTTGGAATTAGTAGTTTTTTTATTGGGAATTTTACTTTTATACGCAATCTTATGATTTATTTAGGAATTGATTACGGAGAAAAAAGAATAGGTTTAGCTAAGGGTGATAGTTTGTTAAAAATAGCTACTCCACTAAAAACTATTTTAAATAGCGAAGGTGTTTTAAACGATCTTGCAGATATTGTTAATATAGAAGCTGTAGAAAAAATTATAGTAGGTATACCCGTTAGTTTCAACGGTGAAGTAAATGAATTTGCCGAAAAGATTATTGAATTTTCGGAAGATTTAGAGGCTAGAACAGATGTTTCTGTGGAAACTGTTAATGAAATATTTTCTTCTAAAATGGCCGCTGAAAATTCTACCAAAATAGATGAATCTTCCGCAGCTCTGATTTTACAGACATACCTTGACCGACGAGTATAGTTTGTTGTATTTTTAGGCTAGTCAAAATCTCTTAAAGGAGGTTGGTATGACAAAGCTTTTTTATGATGTCTTAGGGGTTATTACACCTCAAGATTGGGGAAGTTTTGCGTGGGGTGCTGTGATTAGTTTTGTTCTTTGTTTTGTTCTTTTTGGCATGGTTTTGTTTTTTATGTCTGCTGGTAGAAGCGGAGAAAGAATAGATAGGGTTTTTGAGGATAACCAAAATAGAAACACTGTTATGGAACCTACATCTCAAACTCGTGTCTAGAAACAAAGGAGAGCTGAAATGAATAAAGTTCCTTTCAAATGCGTGGTTTGCGGTAACGATGGTTATGAATCTATAGGACATTCTTCTAGGGAATCTACAAAAGGAATTATAGGAACTTTTAGAGCTGTAAATCTTTTTGCTTGTACAAGATGCACCAATGTTTTTACAGATCCAAAAAAATTCAGTTCCACTTCGGATATAATGCCGTTTTTGAGTGATCAAGAAGAGCTTAAGAGGGATTTGGAGTTGGTTGATAAAACTGACGAAGAAATACAAGAAGCAAGGAAATCAGGAGAAGAAATTGTTTCATTAAGACCCCTTCGAGCTGAGTATCCTATGAGACACGATGGTTATTTCGGTGATCAATAACATATAGATTGTCACGGCTCCGTATAAAAACGGAGTCTTTTTTATCCCGTAGTAGAATTTGGACAAATGTTTTGCAAGAGCAAAACATAAAATACTGAAAAGTAGTCCAAATTTCACTACGGGATTTTATTTGGCCTTAAACTTCAGAAATGATAAAATAAAGCCATATGAATCCCTATATATCTATAATAATTCCGTCTTATAACGAGGAAAAAAGGATAGTTAAAACGTTGCAAAGGATTAAAGAATATTTATCTTCCCAAGATTATTCTTACGAGGTTTTGGTTGTGATAGATGGCGCCAAAGATAAAACCGCCGAAATTGCGGAAAAATTTTCTTTAGATTGGACAGAGTTAAAAGTTATAAATAATAAACAAAACCACGGCAAGGGTTTTGTGGTTCGGCAAGGAATGTTAGAGGCTAAAGGCGAATATAGGGTTTTTACAGACGCCGATAATTCTACAGATATTAAACATTTGGAAAAAATGATTCCAAAATTCAAAGAAGGCCTTCATGTTGTTATCGGTTCGCGTGATTATAAAGATGCCATTGGCGCTACGCAAGCCATACCGCAACCAGCTTTTAAGCGTTTACTGGGCAATATGGGCAATATTTTTATTCAAGTGGTGGCTGTTTTTGGTATCTGGGATACGCAAAATGGCTTTAAAGGATTTTCGGCCGAAGCTGCTAATAAAATATTTTCTAAGGCAACTATAAATCGCTGGGGTTTTGATGTGGAGGTATTGGCTCTCGCTAGAAAATTCAAGTATAAAATTAGCATCATTCCTATCTATTGGGAGAATGACGCCGAGAGCCATGTAAAGTTATCAGGCTATTTAGGCGTGTTACGTGATACTGTAAAAGTAAGATTGAATTTGTGGAGTGGAAAATACAAATAGTTTTCGCCAATATAGCTAATCAAAGCTAATATAGCGAATCGTGTCTGACACAACGAATAAATTCTTATTAGTATATTCGCGTTAATTCGTATATTAGCGAGGAGTTATGGAAAATAAAAAAGAAACTTCGGAACTTCGCCAAGATCCAGTTAGCCGTGATTGGATTATAATTTCTTCTGGCAGATCTAAAAAGCCGGATTTTTTTGGGTCGAACAAAAATCTCCACGAAGAAACGCCCATTAATCTTTGTCCTTTCGAAGACCCCAAAGCTCACGGTAATGAAATTGTAAAAAATTATTCATCGGGTATAAAAGTGGTTAATAATAAATTTCCCATAATAAGGGGCGAGGTTTGTAATTCAGAAAAAAGATATGGTCCGTATTTAATAAAAGATTCAGCAGGCTATCATGAAGTTGTAATTTTTAAAGATCATAAAAAAGGTATAGCCGAATTAGATAGCGAAAGCGTTTGGCAAATTGTTTCGGCTTATCACGATAGATATAACAATCTTAAAAATAAAGAATGCGCTAATTATATTTTAATAATTCATAATCATGGACGTGAGGCTGGGGCTTCGGTTTCTCATCCGCATTCCCAAATATTAGCCATACCTTTTATACCGTCGGATATTAGCCGGAGTTTATCTGGTTCGGCTATATATAAGATGGAAAGAAAGCGTTGCGTCCATTGCGATATTATAGAATGGGAACTTAAAGAACAAAAAAGAGTAATATTCGAAAATGATAGTTTTGTAGCGTTGGTGCCTTATATACCAAGATTTTCGTACGAAATAAGAATTTTTCCTAAAAAACATCAAGTTTTTTTTGAAGAAGCAAATAATCTAGAATTAAAAGATTTTGCCGAAGCCTTAAGAGTTTCTTTAGCCAAGATTTTTCATGGCTTAAATAATCCTGCCTATAATTTTTTTATACATACTCCGCCCACCGATGCCGAACACGATTACGGTTTTTACCATTGGCATTTAGAAATAAACCCAAGATTAGGCGTTTGGGGCGGTTTTGAATTAGGTACGGGCGGTGAAGTTATAAATACTGACCCAGATGAAGCGGCGGAGTATTTGAGGAATATTAAGATATAATGTTTATTGTTAGTTTTAAAAATCGTTTCTCGCTCCTGCAAGGAGGAGCTTTTACATCCTCCCTCTTTGTAATTAGATCGAACCTCCTTGAAATCGCTCGAAATGATTTTTGGTTATTAAAGAAATTGATGATATCTAAACCCTAATGGCTAACAAGCTAATTATTGCTAACTGGAAATTAAATCCAACAACGTTAAACGAAGCCATTGCCTTGGTTTCTGGTTTGGCTCATTTAATGAAGGTGGAAGAGTTCGAAAAAGTTGTTCTTTTGCCGCCATTTATTTTTTTAGAAGAATTAGTAAAACGTTTTAAGCATTTTAAATGGGGAGCCCAAAATGTTTTTTGGGAAAAGAGAGGCGCTTATACCGGCGAAGTTTCTTTACCAATGTTAAAAGGTGTTGGTGTGGAATGGGTTTTAGTGGGTCATTCCGAGCGTCGTTTAATTTTTGGTGAAACCGATGAAGATATTAATAAAAAAATGAATACAGCTTTAGAAGCTGGTTTTAATGTAATAGTTGCTGTAGGCGAACTTCAGAAAGATGATCACTCGGATGAAGTTATAAAAAGTTTTAAAAAAAGTATTACGGGCGCTGATAAATCAAAATTAGAAAAATTAATTGTGGCTTACGAACCTGTATGGGCTATAAGTACTACACCCAATGCTAAGCCAGATAACCCAGCGCGGTCTAACCAAATAATAGGCGAGCTTAAACATACTGCATTTAAAATGTTTGGCGAAGATTCTAAAAAGATAAAGTTTTTGTATGGCGGTTCGGTTAATGCAGAAAATGCAAGTAAGTTTTTAAGTGAACCATATATTGATGGCGCTTTGGTGGGCGGAGCTTCTTTAAAAAGTGATGAATTTTACGAAATAATAAAAAAATCATAACCAATGTTACCTAGTTTAAAAAAAATAACCGATCTAAATGGAAAAAAAGTTATTTTAAGAGCCGATGTTAATGTACCTATTGTTGACGGCGAAGTAGCAGTGGGGGCGGATTGGCGGATTCGCGCGATTTTGCCCACTTTAAATTATCTTTCCGATGCTGGAGCAAAAATAATAATAATTGCTCATTTAGGCAGACCAAAAGGGCATGATATGCATTTTAGTTTGTACTCAGTTTTTTCTAGGTTAAAAGAGCTGTGGCACAAGGATAAAATATTTTTTAGTACTGAAGTTATTGGTAAGGAAACAGAAAATAAAATAGCTAAATTAAATGAAGGTGAGGTCTTAATGTTGGAAAATTTAAGGTTTCACAAAGAAGAAGAATCTAACGAAGAAAATTTTTCTAAAAAATTGGCTAGTTACGGCGAAATTTTTGTAAACGATGCTTTTGCGGATTCACATCGCGCACATGCTTCTATTGTGGGTCTGCCTAAATTTTTAAAATCTTACGCCGGTTTTCTTTTGGAAAAAGAGGTTTCTATTTTAGGAATGATTAGGGCTAAACCTCGTCATCCTTTAGTTTTCATAATGGGTGGAGCCAAGGCCGATACAAAACTAAAATTGATTAAGGAATTTTTAAATAAATCCGAAGCAATTTTACTAGGCGGTATTTTAGCTAACACTGTTCTTAACGCTAAAGGTTTAAGCGTGGGTCAGTCTTTAGTAGAAGAAAAATTGTTAACCGAGGCCAAAAGAATTAGTTCTGCTTCTAATAATTTATTTTTGCCAACAGATGTTTCTGTTACAGAATCTTTAGCCAGAGCTAAAAATATAGCTACAAGAAAAATAAAAGATGTTAAACCCGAAGAATTTGTGGTTGATATCGGGCCGGAAACAATTTTTTCTTTTAAAAAAATAATTAAAACAGCCAAGATGATTGTTTGGAATGGTCCGGTAGGCTATGTTGAATTGCCCGATTTTAGAAAGGGTTCGTTAGAAATTGCTAAAGCCGTAGCCGAAAACAGTGGAGAGAAAATAATAGGTGGGGGAGACTTGATTGGTTTTTTAGCCGAAGAAGGTTTAACGGATAAAATGACATATATTTCCACAGGCGGAGGTGCGATGTTAGAATTTTTGGCAGGAGATGAACTTCCTGGTATAAAAGTGTTAGAATCACAGAGTAAATAAATTTGGCATGAAATATAAATGGATTTTTAATGATCAGCCCACGGCTGATTTTTTATCTAAGGATGTTGAATATCCAGAAATAATATCTGCACTGCTTTTGGATAGAGGTTTAGATACTAAAGAAAAAATAGATAGTTTTTTTAATCCAGAATATTCTACTGGCTTGCACGATCCTTTTTTGCTTAAAGATATGCAATTGGCTTGTGAGCGTATCAAGCGCGCTGTGGATCAAAAACAGAAAATTGTTATTTATTCCGATTACGATGTAGATGGCGTTTGTTCGGCTACAGTTTTAGGAGAATATTTTAAAAGCATAGATTATCCAATAGAGGTGTATATGCCCGATCGGCAAAAAGAAGGTCACGGTGTTAATCAAACTGCTTTAGAATCAATTATAGCTAATGGAGCTAAACTTATAATAACTTTGGATTGCGGTACTACTAACATTAAAGAAATAGAGTGGGCGAAAAATAATGGGGTAGATATGATCGTGGTAGATCACCATCAAACCGTGGCAGGAAATCCAGCGACAGTGGCTTTTGTAAATCCCTATCAAGAAGGCGACACATATCCGTTTAAGGGTTTGTGTGGCACGGGACTCGCTTTTAAATTACACTGTGCTCTTAAGGGTGGAGATAGTTCTTCGCCGAAATGGCTTTTAGATTTAGTGGCTATGGCTACTGTAGCCGATATGATGCCACTTTTGGATGAGAATAGGATGTTGGTTAAATATGGTTTATTTGTTTTAGCCAAAACAAAAAGAATCGGTTTAAGAAAACTTATGGAATCGGCTGGAATTGAGGCTAAATATAATTTAGAAACTCTTTCTACCAATTTAGATAGCTTCACTTTGGGTTTTACACTGGGCCCACGCATTAATGCGGCGAGCCGAATGGCTCATGCTAATTTAGCTTACGAACTTTTAACTAGTAACGATGAGGCCAAAATTGATGAGCTGGTTTTATCTTTAAACGACAATAATCGTAAACGCCAACAAGTTGTAGATAAAGTTTTAAAAGATGTGCGCTCCAGAATAGATTCTTACAAAGAATTACCTAACTTTATTGTGGAGGGTTCGGCCGATTGGTCTATTAATCTTTTGGGCTTGGTGGCTTCTAAAATTGCCGAGCGTTATCAAAGGCCAGTTATGTTGTATCAAAGTATAGATGATTCTAAATCAAAGGGTTCGCTTAGAAGTATAGATGGTTTTAATTTAATAGACGCTTTAGGTTCAGTTAAGGATTTATTTATTCAGTACGGCGGACACCCTGCGGCTGGTGGGTGTACTTTTGAAATTTCCAATGCAGAAAAAGTAAAATTAGGTTTAGATGCTTATGCTAAAAATGTTTTAACTCCAGAATTATTACAAAAAAAGTTAAAAATTAGTGCAGAAATAAATTTAAGTCAAATAGACTGGTCGTTAATGGAGACTTTAAAAAAGTTCGAACCGTATGGAATGGCAAATTCAAAGCCAAAATTTTTAAGTAGGGAAGTTGAAGTTACAAAGCTTGTTTTATTAGGACAAAAGGCCGAACATTTAAAAATTTTTATAACAGATAAAAAAATAAATAAAACTTTCCCTGTTTTATTTTTTAGGCATAACGGACTTGCCGAAGATTTTAAAATCGGCGACACTTTAGAT
>JAUYOU010000014.1 GCA_030697855.1 bacterium | reverse complement strand
TTCGCAGATCAAGATTTCGTAGAATTTGTGGTTAAGTCTTTGGTAAATGTGCCGGATGAAGTTTCTACCACACGTACCGTAGATGAAATGGGAGTTCTACTTACTTTGAAAGTTAACCCTGCCGATATGGGTGTGGTTATTGGTAAACAAGGTGCTTCGGCTCGTGCTTTAAGAACGTTACTTCGCATTGTGGGTGCAAAAAACAATGCCAGAGTAAACTTAAAGATAGAAGAACCAGCTGGTAGTACAAGGCCTCCAAGACCAGAACGATCTCAATCGGTAGATGATGTTGTAGATGACCTAAAACTCTAATTTTTTTGAGTTTAAACAAAGCCCTCGATTAAAGTCGGGGGTTTTGTGTTTTTCAGTAGTAATCGCTAATATACTAATTGATGCTAATATAGCGAATGAATTTTATTAGCCATATTGGCTAAGATTGGCTATATTAGCGAACACTCCATGTCTAAATTTATAATAAACGGGGGTAAAACCTTAGAAGGCAGTGTTAAAATAAGTGGCTCTAAAAATGCGGCTTTGCCTTTGATTGCGGCTTCGGTTTTGGTTAAAGAGACAAAGCTAAGTAACGTGCCTAAAATAAACGATGTAGAAATGATGTTAGAAATCATTGCTTATTTAGGTGGAGAATATAAATGGCTGGGTGAGAATGAACTTTTAATAAATACAGAAAATTTAAAATCTAAACCATTACCGGAATCCGCCAGAAAATTAAGAGCATCTATTTTATTTGCAGGGCCGTTACTGGCTCGTTTTGGCGAAGCAGTTTTACCTTACCCAGGGGGAGATGTTATTGGTGCTCGGCCACTGGACACTCATTTAAATGCTTTTAGAGAATTAGGTGTAGATGTAAACGAAAAAGAGGATTTATATTTAAAAGTTAATAAACTTAAAGGTGGGGAACTTGTTTTGCAAGAGCCTTCGGTAACTGCTACCGAAAATATTTTATGTTTAGTTGCTGGTATGGAGGAAGAGGTAGAAATTAGGTTAGCAGCTGCCGAACCGCATGTTCAAAATTTGTGTAATTTTTTGGTTTTGGCTGGTGTAAAAATTTCTGGAATTGGTTCAACCACGCTAAAGGTTTTAGGAAAGAAAGTTCCAATGGGGTCGGCTAGTGTTTCTGTAATCTCCGATGATCTTGAAGTTAGTGCTTTTGCAGTGTTGGCCGCGGCCACCAAAAGCCATATAAAATTATCTCCGGTTCAATTTGAATATTTAGAT
>JAUYOU010000010.1 GCA_030697855.1 bacterium | reverse complement strand
AAAACTTCTTACGAAGTTTCTGTGGCTATGGGAGGGGATGCTGGTTCAGATCTAGCTAATAAATTAAGCGCTCAAAAAATACAAATTCACCATCTAAAGTTTTTAGGCAGGGATATAAATATTCTTGATGACTTTTTGGCGTTTTTCGAAATATTAAGATTATATAAAAAAGAAAAGCCAGATATTATTCACCTGCATAGTTCCAAAGTTGGATTACTCGGTTCTATTGCGGGGTTTATATATAGTTTAAGATCTAAACATAAACCTAAAATAATTTTTACTGCTCATGGTTGGATTTTTAAAGAGGAGATGTCGCGTCAAACGCGATTAGCCGCTATTTTCCTTGCATGGCTTGCTGCGAAGTTTCAAGATAAAATTATTTGTGTTTCCGAAGATGATTTTAATAAAGCTATAAAATATAAAGTAGCACCAGCCAGAAAACTTTTTGTTATTTATAACGCTGTTAATAAAGAAAATTTTTTAAATAGAGAACAGGCCAGAGCAGAGATTAGTAAAATGGTAAGTAAAGAATTATTGGAAGATGATTTTGTGATAACAAATCTTGGTAGGCTTTATGCTAACAAGGGATTAAATTATTTGATTGATGCAGTTAAAAATATAAAATTAAATATAAAATTAGTAATTTTTGGTGATGGACCAGAGCGTGACAATTTAGAATTAAGAATTAGGAATTATGAATTAAGTGAGAGTGTTTTTTTGGTGGGTGATAAATCAAGTGCTGCACAATATTTAAAAGCGTTTGATGCGATGGTTTTGAGTTCTACCAAAGAGGGTTTTCCCTACGCTCTTTTAGAAGCGGGTATGGCGGGCGTGTCTGTTATAGCTACAAACGTGGGTGGTGTAGGCGAGATAATTAAAGATGGAGAAACTGGTGTTTTGATTGAACCCAAAAATGTTAAGGCTTTAACCGAATCTATTTTAAAAATTTATAACGATAAAGAATTTAGCCAAAAAGTATCTACTAATTTAAAAAAGGTAATTGCTAAGGATTTTAGTTTTGAGAACCTTATAGAAAAAACCGAGTGGGTATATAAAGCCTAAGCTTCTAAATGTTATAATTGAGCCAATGGATATTGGTTCAAAAATTAAGGAATTTTTTAAAGGGGAAATAACAAGCAGTGAAACCGACTTAGAAAAATATAGTCGGGATGCCAGCTTGTTTAAAATTAAGCCCAAAGTTGTTGTTTTTCCTAAAGATATTGATGATTTAAAAAATCTGGTTAAGTTTGTGTCCGAAAATAAGTCGCAAGACTCAAATTTATCTATAACTATGCGTTCGGGCGGAACCGATATGACTGGTGGATCTATTTCGGAATCTATAATAGCCGATGTTTCTAAACATATAAATAAGCTAAAGGAAGTTGGAAGCGATTACGCCGTGGTTGAACCTGGCTTGTTTTATCGCGATTTTGAAAAAGAAACGTTAAAGAAAGGTTTGCTTTTGCCAAGCTATCCGGCTTCGCGCGAAATTTGCACTGTAGGTGGAATGGTATCTAATAACGCTGGCGGAGAAAAAACATTGGCGTATGGTAAAACCATAGATTATGTAAAAGAATTAAAGATTATTTTACGAGACGGCCAAGAATATTCTTTTGGACCTATTTCGGTAGATCAGTTAGAAGCTAAGAAAAATATAGAAGGCTTAGAAGGGGAAATATATAGAAAGGTTTCAGATTTAGTAATGAATAATTATGAAGCCTTACAAAAAGCCAAACCCAAAGTTAGCAAAAACTCTTCGGGTTATTATTTATGGGATGTTTATAACCCCAACACAAAGGTTTTTGATCTTACTAAAATTCTAGTTGGTTCTCAAGGTACTCTCGGCGTGATAACCGAAATTAAATTTGGTTTAATAAAACCTAAGAGTGCTCGCAGGTTATTGGTTATTTTTCTTAAAGATTTAAAACATTTAGCCGAGATTACGCACAAGCTTTTAGAGTTTAAACCAGAAAGTTTAGAATCTTACGATGACCATACTTTTAAAATTGCTATTAAACTTTTACCAGATCTGGCTAAAAAGTTAAAAGGCAACATCTTTAGATTAGGTTTTAATTTTTTGCACGAATTTTGGCTAATTTTTACCAAGGGTATGCCTAAGCTGGTAATACTCGCCGAATTTTCGAGTGACACGGCTGATATGGCTTATAAAAAAACAAAAGCTGCCGAGAAGGCTTTGGTAGAATTTAAGTTAGATACAAAAATAACTTTGCCGGGTTACGATACCGAAAAATATTGGGTAATAAGAAGAGAAAGTTTTAATTTTTTACGCCAAAAAATAAAAAATTTACGTACTGCGCCTTTTATAGACGATGTTATTGTTAATCCAGACCATTTACCGCAGTTTTTGCCCCAGCTTTATAAAATTCTAGATGAATATCCTATAATTTATACTATAGCGGGGCATGTGGGTGATGGCAATTTTCATATAATACCTTTAATGGATTTAGATGATCCAAAAACAAAAGACTCCATTCTTAACATAAGTCGCCGTGTTTACGACTTGTTACTTAAGTTTAATGGCTCTATGAGCGCTGAACATAATGATGGTTTAATACGCGGCCCATACTTAAAGCAATTTTTTGGTAGTGAAGTTTACAAAATATTTGAGGACTTAAAAAATATATTCGATCCAGAAAATATTTTTAATTCGGGTAAAAAAATTGGTTCTAGTTTGGAATATTCCTTAAAACATTTCGATTCTAACCCTAAAAATTAGATGAAATCAAAAATATTCTTTTTAACAATCTTTGTTTTTTTAATCGTCGGTAGCATTTGGACGCATTATTCGGATTATAAAAAAACAGCTAATTCTTCGGAGGAAGAATTTATCGAAAACACACTAAAAGATTTGGGTTACCCATCTTATGCTAATGCTAGTTCTGCTTTTAGGGCTACTAGCGGAGAAATATATTTACCTGTAAAGAATTTTTATAAAAATCAAACCGTTAATCCTTTTGGGGTTTATCGTAACGGCAGGTTCGTTGGTTATCATTCCGGAGTAGATATTGAGGTTGACCCAGAGGATTTAGATGGAGAGGTTCCTGTTTTTGCTATATACGATGGCGAAGTTATTAAAGTTAGTGATGCTGGTGGCTATGGTGGTGTAGTTGCCATAAAACATAATTTTGAAGGCAATAAAGATTTAACCAGTATTTATGGCCATTTACGTTTAAGAGATATTAAAGTAAACGAAGGACAAAAAATAACTTCTGGTTATTTAATAGGGTATTTAGGCGCGGCTTATACTAGCGAGACTGCAGCCGAAAGAAAGCATTTGCATTTTGGGTTAAACAAAAATTCCGATTTAGATATTAAAGGCTATGTTGATAATTTAGGAGAACTATCTAACTGGTTAAGCCCTAGAGTTTTTATGGAGCAGGCTAATGCTAAAGAACCAAGATAGTTAGTTGAATAAGTATTTGTTCCGTGCTAATAATTTAGCGTTCTTTAATTTCTTAAAAAACATAGAAAGGAGTTGCTGTGATGGCTCTAACAAAGATCACTCTTAAGGAGATAAGGAAACTCATAAGGAATCGTCGTCGTCGGGATGATGACCAGTGTTTTTTAAATATGAGCGAAAGGGATTTTCGTGGTTTGAATTTAGAAAAACTTAAAATTCTTACGCATTTTATGCACAGAATAGATTTTAGTGGGTCGGATTTTAGGGGTGTTTCTTTTTGGGGTGGACCAAATTTCAAAGAATCAGTTTTCGAGGATGTTAACTTTGAAGGAACTCGTTTGGGTGGTGCCTATTGGGGAGATGCGAAGTTTGTATCTGCAAATCTTCGCAAGGCTGATTTTGGTCTGGCTTGCTTTGGAGGTGCTGATTTTACAAGTGCAAATTTGGAAGGTGCCGATCTATCTGATGCAAATCTGTGTAGAGCTATATTCTGTGACGCTAATCTTATGGATGTTCAATGGACAGGAGAACGTATTTCGGAAAGAGCTCGTATAGAAGGAGCAGATTTCAGGGGAGCTAAATTTGATCAGGGAGCTATACTAAAGCTATGGTCTAAGGCAATTTTTACGCAAACCGATAGAGAAAAAATGTTGGCTACGTATACCAAAGAATTGGCAGATCTAGATACTTGAAACGCAAGCGCGCCTTTTGTGGGCGCGCTTTTTAAATTAATAGATATAGTAGACATTCTTACTTTATTGTTGTATTTTTTTAGTAAGGATTGTTCTTTATTTGTTGTTAGGCAGGAGGTGGATATGGCGGTTTCCTTAATAGATAGCAAACTTACAGCGACGCCTTTGATAAGGGTTTTGAAACTTGGGATTAGGTTTGATCCCAAGGGAGCTGTTGCTCCTAAGTTTGGTTCAAAAGTAAAAACAATAGAGCCTGAAAACCTAAAAAGGAGAACAAACATGGAAGTTAACGGAGTTCCACTTAAAGGTTTCGAAGTTAAGATTGCCAGAGAAGGAGGCGGTCCTACTGGTATCACTGTCGAGAAACCCAAAAACCGTTTGACCGATGAACTGACTAGAAAAGTTAGTAGTGTAAGAGAAACTGCTCAAAAGGGATCAGGAAGAGGTGTACTCCTTGATATTACTGCTTAACAAATAAAACAAAACGTCCCATATAAATTGGGACGTTTTTTTATGGTATTTATTTGTTTAAAACTTTCTTTCTTCTAGTATGAGCTTTAATTCTATTTCTCCGCCGTTTCGCAAAACTTTAAGTGGAATACTTTCGCCAATTTTACAGTTTTCCAAAACATCCTGTAAATTTTTTTCGCTGGTTAATTTTGCGCCATTAAATTCTAAAATAATATCTTTTTCTTTTAAGCCGGCTTTGTCGGCTGGGCTATTTTTTACTATGGCTTCGTCGCCGGGCGAGTTTTCTTTCATAACATAAGCACCTTTTTCAACTGGAAGTTTGAGTTTATCTTTCATGTCTGTGTTAATTATTAAATATCTAACACCTAAAAATGGTTTGCGTAATCTACCAAACTTTTTTAGATCTTCTAAGTCTCTCGCTGCAGAGTTTATTGGAATAGCAAAGCCAACATTTTGAGCGCCAAGAATAACTGCCACATTTATACCAATAGCTTCGCCTCGCATATTTATTAATGGCCCGCCAGAGTTTCCTGGGTTGATGGCCGCATCTGTTTGAATTAATCCACGCAAAAATGAGGGCTCGCCGTTGAATTCATTTTGGGCAGTAATAAACCTAGATAAACCAGAAACTACACCTACGGAAACTGTGTTTTTAAATTCGCCTAAGGTGTTGCCAATAGCTACTGCAGTTTCTCCAAGATCTAGTTTATTAGCGTCGGCAAGTTTAATAAAAGGGAGTTCTTTATCGGTTTCTATTTTTAAAATAGCGATGTCGTTTATAGGGTCACGAACCAGAACTTTGGCAGGGAAGCGGCGGTCGTCTTCCATAAGAACAGTATAGGTAGCTTCGGGGTCTTGGACTACGTGTTTATTAGTTAAAACTAAACCATCGCGTGAAACTATAAAACCAGAGCCACCACCAACTTTTATTTTCTGGTGATTTTTAGGAATTTCTTTTTCAATTTCGCCAGAATTTTTTTCTGGCGGAGTTAACACTCCACCTTCTCCAAAATAAGGCATTTGTTTTAACATCTCTTCGGAAATTTCTTTTGTAATAACAATACTTACAACAGCCAGTTTAACTTTTTTAATAGCTTCAACTATTGGATTCATGCCAATTTTATTTGCGAGCAAGGCGAGCAACTATAAAGTTGAGCACCCAGCACCTTTTTATATGTTTATAATGTTTATATTATATCAAAGATTGTTCTTGAAACAGAATATGTTGCTCTGCTGAGTATGATAAAAGGTGCTGGGTAACTGTTTGTTACCAATCGCTTTGCTCTTGGACAAACACTTAGTTAATAATACTTCCAGGAGGCGCGTTTTTGTAAGGTATTAGTATCATTGGTCCATCTTCGCTTTCGGCAGCCAGTAGCATACCTTGGCTTTCTAAGCTCATTAGTTTTCTTGGTTCCAAATTAAAAACAAAAACAGCTCTAAGATTAACCAAGGATTCGGGTGTATAGGTTTTAGCGATTCCAGACAAAATTTGTTTCTCGCCAGCTTCACCAAAATCCACAATAAGCTTTAAAAGTTTTTCGGATCCTTCTACAGCTTCAGCTGATTTAATTTGGCCGATTCTTAATTCTACTTTTTTAAAATCGTCGAACGATATTGTTTCCATTTTACATTTGTTCTACCACTTCAATACCAAGCAAGTTCATTCCGCTTTTAATTATTGTAGCAGCAGAGTTTATAAGTGTTAATCTGGCATTTTTAATTTCTTTTTCTGCAGAAATTACCGGAACCTTTTCGTAAAAGTTATTTATTTTTTCGGCAAGTCTTAATAAATATTCAGCTAAATGATTAGGTTCGTATTTTAATGCAGAGTATTCAATAGTTTCAGAAAAATGCAGCATATGCCTTAACAGATTTAATTCTTCGGTTTCTTTTAATAATTCTATTTTTATTTTGCCGGAAGGTTTTATTTTTGATTTTTTTATAACTCTTTTTACTCTAGCGTAAGAATATTGGATATAAGGAGCCGAAGCACCTTTTAGGTTTAACATTTTATCCCAATCGAAAACTATATCGCTTAGACGGTTTTGGGAGAGGTCGAAAAATTTAACTGCGCCAATACCAACAATACTCGCAACTTTATTTTTTTCTTTGATTGATAATTTAGAGTTTAACTTTTCTATTACTTTTCTGGCGCGTTTTACTGCTTCATCCAACACGTTGGCTAGGGGAATGAGTTTACCTTCGCGCGTGGCGAATTTTTTGCCGGTAGAATCTAAAACCATGCCAAATTTAACATGTTGCATATTTTCTTTTTTGGCATAACCCAACATTTCGGCGGTTTTAAAAACTTGGCTAAAATAAAGTGTTTGTTGATTGGCTACCACAATAATTATTTTAGAAGGATGCCATTTGTTAACCCTATATTTCATTTGAGCGAGGTCGCGTGTGGCATATAGTGTGGCACCGTCTGATTTTTGTAATAATAAGGGCGGAGTATTATCTTTAAATTTAATAATCAACGAGCCATTTTCACCTTGTTCGGCGATTTTTTTATTAACAGCATCTGTAATTATCTCTTTTAAATATGGCTCGAAAAAGCTTTCGGCAAAAACCAAAGGAATTTTAATATTTAGTTTTTTATAGACTCTATCAAAATCTTTAAAAGATTCTTTTCTAAATAGATTCCATATTTTTCTGTTTTCTTTATTGCCTTGTTCTAATTTTCTAAATTCTAATCGTGCTTCTTCTTGTAATGTTTCATCGCTTTCAGCAAGGTGGCTATATCTTACATAAAGATTAAGCATTTCTTTAACGGGGGATAATTTAAATTTTTTAGCATCGCCCCATTTTTTATATGCTGAAATTAAAGAACCAAATTGCGTACCCCAATCGCCAGGGAAGCTCATGGCCAAAACTTTATAGCCCAAAAAATTATACATATTTACCAGTGATTGCCCAATTATGGTTGTGCGCAAATGATGCACGCCCATGGGTTTAGCAATATTAGGTGAAGAATATTCTATTATTACGGTATCTTTTTTCTTAGCGGCGCTACCGAACTTTTCTTTCTTTTTAATTATTTCTTTTAAAACTAAGCCCAAACTCTTGGTGTCTACAAAGAAATTTATAAAACCCGGCGGAGCAATTTCTGTTTTTAAGCCATTTTTTAAATTCCAGTTTTCTAATTCCATATCTACTATGCGCGCAATTTCTAGCGGATTCTTTTTTAGGGTTCGAGCTAGTACCATCGCTATGTTGCAAGCATAATCACCGTGTTCTGATTTTTCGGGTATATCAACTGAAAAATCCGGCACATTTTTTAAGCCGAATTTTTTAGACACAGTTTCGTTTATAATATTTTTAATTTGAGATTGCATTATGAGCCAATCTTATCAATTTTAATTAAAATAGGGAACAGCTTTTAAGCTGTTCCCTGATAGGGGGTTTATTGACCGACGTTTTTAGGGTTGGCGTATCTGCGCGCTTTGTCTCGCGGAACTTGGTTCATCCTTCGAAGGACTCTGCCTACGTCGGGTCGATTGACCTTGGGCCGACTAGGACCTTCTGGTTCGCGAGAATCTTCTTCATCTACTGGCTTTGTGGGGCGACGCATACGTTCGGTCATAACGCCACTCCTTGTTTATGGTTTGAAGAACTAGCCTTAATGTTAGTTAAAGCTAAACAGTATTTTTTATTTGAGTCAAACTAAAAACCATCTAAACATATTTTGATGGTTTCTTTTCACAAAAACGATAGAAAGTATATTAAAATAGATTCATAATAAGATATAAAATGCCTCCAATAAGCCCTACTTTAATTATTAATTTTACAATGCCTATTATTTTTAATTGATTTGGAACAGAAAACGAGTAGAGCCCATTTTCTATAAATGGTCGCGTTAAAAAAGCAAAAAGTATAACACCCGCACTAGGTTTGAATACATACATTGGTGCATTATGATACTGTCTACGATCTGGATGCGATAATCCAAAATCACACAAAATCAAGTATGCTCCGTACAAAAAATAACTGACTATTATGTAAATTAAAATCTGCATAAGTTAATCTGGGTATTTTTTATTAAAATCATTATTCTTGTCCACTTTAACCCTTTGGGGAGTATGCTACTTTTGCGAAAGTTCAGATCGTAAAATGTCAGTTCTATTTTCTAGTTCATCGTAGAGAGGTTTAAGTTTTTCCTCTGAGTGTCCTATTTCTTGCATTGTTTCTGCAGTTACTCCTTTTGCTTTCCAGCGATTCCATCCTTCCACATACTCAACAAGTTCATTATAAAACTGTCTCGTCTCTGGTTCTGCTAGCCAGTAGTTATCTCTAAATATAGTTAGCATTTCACGATACAAAGGCAAAAATTCTTCGTTAAGTTGCCGGTTGTTATATTCAATTTCTTTATCTACAGATTCGATTGACTGTTTGATTCCTTTCCTAGCGTTTTCTTTCCATTGTCTTCCAGATATGGTTTCAATCTTTAATCGAAACTCGCTCTTTGCCCGTATGTATTTGCGTCTACCAAGAAGCGGGGAATAAAATTCCTTTAGTTGCTTTTCTATAAATTCCAAATGTTTTTCAGTTTTAATTTGCTTGAGACCATAGCGAACACCAATATATCCCGCTAACAGAGTTGCAAGTGGAGGAACAATAAATTTTATTGTATCGAAAAATCCTTCCATAAAAATTACCTGTGTGGTTGTGCTCATTTTAACTGCAAGAAACCGATAATAACTTGTACCAAAACCCCGAAGGGTTACTCTTGGTGGACCTACGGGAAATCGGTCACAACTTTTGTTTTCGCCGTCGCTCAAACAAAGTCGCGACCCCGCCTCGTCTAAATTTTCTACTGAAAATTTAAGACTCCGGCTTTCTCTTCCCCACGCAAGCCAAAAAGTTGGCTTACTGTATGTGGACCTACGGGGAATCGAACCCCGCCCTCCTCCATGCCATGGAGGCGTAATACCGATTTACTATAGGCCCTTGAATTGCCAAGGAAATATTTTATCTCTTACCACATTTTCTATTATTTTTCTGCTCTTGTATTGTTTTAATCTGTATTCTGACTTTCTTGATTCTCTTGGACTATTGCA
>JAUYOU010000009.1 GCA_030697855.1 bacterium | reverse complement strand
TTGCACACTCTAAAATTTACCTTGCTGAAGGAATAGCTTTTAAAGAATTTCCTTGGACACAGTTTTCGGCCGTAAAACAATATTAGGCCGACCTTTGGTACGGCTTTCATATATTACTAATCCCTTTTTCTTATTTTTCATCTACACTTGCTATCAAGTTAGCTGGTTTTTTATTAACTTTTTTTGTTTTATATTCTTTATATTACGTTTTAAAAAAACTAGATGTTATTTACCCCGCGCTTTGGACATTTTTGGCTTTTGTTTCTGCACCTAACATATTAAACCGCCTACTTATGATGCGACCACATCTTTTATCTTTAGGATTACTATTATTACTTTTTTATTTTCTACTTAAAAAGAATGATAAATTAATTTTAGTCGCATCATTTTTTATAGCTTGGGTTCACTTAAGCCTAAGCTGGGTTTCTATCTTAATATTAGGAGTAGTTTTATTAGTTCAGTTAATTATAGAAAGGAAATTATACTGGCCAAGCGCTTTATATACACTAGTAGGAACATTTTTAGGCTGGTTGGCTCGGCCAAACCCTCTTGGTGCTATAAAACTGGCTTATATTCAAGTGGTAGAGCTTATGCTTCAAAAACAGCAAGAAGCCACGCTCCTTTTTGGCCGAGAAATCTTTCCCTTAGCTCCGCAAACTCTTTTCCAAAATTTTTTGGCTTTTATGATTTTATGGTTTTTTGCCATACTGGTTTTTGTTATATTATCTAAAAAACATCCTTACATACTTGAGAATGTAAGGATGTGGAGTTTTGGAATTATGTCAATAATATTTTTTGTTTTAACTCTAACCACAGCTCGCCGTTCGCACGATATTTGGATTCCTTTTGGTGTAATTTTTATTGCTTTAGTTTTAAGTGAAATTCTTAAACAAACAAGAAGAAATAATTTATATTATTCGACTATTTTAATAACTAGCTTAGTTACACTATTTTTAACAATTTATACTCCATATAAAAATAATATCAGCTTAAAGGAAAATGCTATAGAACCTAACAAATTTAAAGAAGCGGCCTTGTGGCTAAAAGAAAATTCCCAAGAGAAAGATATTGTTTTTAATGTTCGTTGGAGTGATTTTCCCATGCTTTTTTATTGGAACCAGAAAAATTATTATATAGGTGGTATGGATCCCATATTCCAATATTCTTTTAGCCAAAATCTCTACTGGAAGTTTCATTATATTTCGGCCGATGAAGTTACTAAATATACTTGTGCTACCCCGGCTTGTACCAAAGAAATGCTGGAAGATACTTACACTGTTTTAAAAAATGATTTTAAAGCTAAGTATGTATTTTTAGAAAAACAACGTAATCCCTTATTTTATTATTATTTAGAAAATACACCTCAAAACTACGAAAAGAAAATAGACACAAAATCTGAAGCTGTCTATTTAATTAAATAAAAATACCACAACCGTTTGGCTGTGGTATTAAATTATTAAGCTAGCTTTTCTTGTTGTATTTCTCGTACACCATTTTGGCGGCGTTAATATCTTGGACGGCAAGACCTGTAAAATAAGCTACTTTTATTCTGCTATCAAGTTTTATTCTACCTAGCGAAGCATCTCCAATATTAACTGTTCGATCTTCTACTTTCGCAAGGTTTATATCTTGATAATAGCCCTCGGCTAGAGCTTCCTTAAATTCACCACTTTTTTTACATTGTTCTTCGTTATCTGGAATAACAACCGCATTCGTCATGATTTCTTTATCGAGCTGCGTTGTACGCGAATCCCCGCCCATGGCCGATATAAAAACTCCTGCCGGCAAGTCTTTAAAAAATAATATCGGTTCTGGAGTTGGTACCGCCGTTAGAATACCTTCGACTTCTGAAATAGCAGATTCAACTGAATCGCAAGAAATAATTTCTACTGGTAAACTAGAAAGTTCAGCTGCAAATTTTTCTCTGTTTTCGGGTTTACGACTATAGATATTTATTTTTGATACTCCAAGTTCAACAGCACATAATGCCAAAGCTTTAGAAATTTTACCTGTACCTAATAGGGCGACAGACTTAACCTGTGGAGCAAAATATTTTAAACCAAGCGCACCAGCCGCACCCGTGCGCATGTTGGTTATATATTCAGCATCTATCTCAATTTCCTGACCATTATTTGACTGCAACTTAATTATTGCAGTTCTTTGACCTAACTTGCCTTGAGAATCAGATGGCAACTCTTCTATAAATTTATAACCAGAATATCCCGGAATACTTGCCGGCATTTTTAATGTAAATCGCCCAGAAGAATCTAAGTTTTGCTCCCGTGGTGGCATAATGGCTAGGCCTTGCCCATACAATCTAAACGCTTCGTCACAGTTAGCCAAAAAATCTGCTGCAGAAAAACTCTTCTCTATAAAATCTGTTGGAATGTTCATTTTCCTCCTTGTGCTGTTTTATGTTAATAACTTTTTAAGTTGATAAAAGAACCATCCAAATAATGGCATTACCGATATAAAAAAGCAAAATTATTCATTAACAGGCGGGGGAAGTCTTTTTTTGAAAACAATATACTTCATACCCAAAAAATTCCAAGTTAAAACTAAAAATACAGAACTTAGCGCTGCAATATTATCCCAAAGTTTAGCCGAAATTCCGTCTGGTGCACCAACCACATCTACCATATAAAAAGCCCAGCCAACATTTAACAAAGCGCTACCGGAAACCACAAGAAGAAATAAAAAGAAATTACCCTGTTTTTGAAACGTCCAATTTTTGTTCCAAATAAAACTATTTATAACAGCACAAACAAAAGAAATGGTTTTAAAAACAGCAAAATAAAATCCATGTGTAATATTAGTTATATATATTAAAAAATTTAAAACACCTAAATCTAAAAAAGTGTTAGATAAGCCTACTACAAAAAATTTACCAAACTGATAAACAAAAGGTCTCCAAACTTGCGAAATTTTATATGTGGCATACAAACCAAAAACAGAAAGTGGCGATAAAATAAATGGTAACCAATATTTGTTTATAGGTAATTTAAAATCTAAATTCTTAATAATTACCAATAACATTATAGAAACAAAAAAACCCAAGAACAGCGCCTTTAAAGCGTCTTTTTTAGTAAAGTTCATTTAAATATTATTTTCTTATAATTAAAAATAAATAATTCATAAGCTACAAATTAAATTTGGGTTCATTTGGTTGGGGTTGGGGTTGAACCTGTTCTAGCGATGACCCTAACCTAGCTCTCGCCAATATCTCTTGTTCTACCACCTCCCTTTCTTTGCCATAAGTCATACGCGATAAATTTTTAACAACCTTAACAGTTTCGGCGTTACCCTGAACCGGTGGGTAAGTTTTTAAATTAAATGGGCGTGAAGTTTGCCCATTAAACATAAGTTTAACATAGGCATTATGGTTATCTAAATTAATTAAATCGCGTTCGTTAAAAATTGGTGCTAATTGTGGCTTTAAAAAGTTTGCATCTTCCACGCCAACTCTAAACATAATCATTGTACCCACGTTGCCAAAAACAGCATCTTTAATTTTATCGGTAAGTTGCGCAATAAACTGGTGGGCCATTATCATACTTAAGCGGTATTTTCTGGCTTCGGAAAGAATAGTAGCAATAGAATCGGTAGTAAAGTTTTGGAATTCGTCTAAATATAAATAGAAATCTACTCTTTCGGATTCGTTAATATATGCACGCCTCATAGCACTTAACTGAAGTTTGCCTACTATCATTAAACCTAAAAGATTAGCATTAACATCGCCTACTTTTCCTTTAGAAAGATTAGCTAATAATATTTTTTTCTCGTTCATAACTTGGGCAAAATTTATACCAGATTTTGTTTGCCCAATAATATTTCGCATCATTCCATTTTCTATAAACCTACCAACTTTAGAAACTAAATAACCCAACATTTCCGATTTATGAAAATCGCTGGTTTGAGCCATTTCTTTTTCCCAAAAAGATTTAACAATCGGGTCGGTAACTTTAGCCACTTTCTTCTTTTGGAATTCTTTATCTGTAAAAATTCTTGGAATTTCAACCAACGTGCCAGGGTCGGCTTCATCGGCCATTAAAGTAAGCATAGCATTTCGCATATTATGTTCGAACATCGGCCCCATAGTTTCCGGTGGAAACAATTTATAAAAAATCGACATCATTTCCTGAACCACAAAATCCCTTTCTTCGGCACTAGCCGCTTCTAACATATTTATGCCGATTGGGCGTTCAATATCGGCAGGATCAAACAAAATTACATCCTTCCATCTATGTTGTGGAATATGCGCCAAAGTATATTCAACTAAATCACCGTGTGGGTCTAACACGGCAATACCATTACCCATTTCTACATCTTGGCGAATCATTTCTTGCAATAACGTAGATTTACCTGTTCCAGTTTGACCAATAACATAAGAGTGCCGCCTACGATCATCTGGCGCTATTCTTACAATTGCTTGCTCTGAACGAAATTCATTCCAACCCAAATATGGCCCATCGTTCATACCCCAAGGCGCTGGAGCCGAACGAGCCTTTAACCATTTAATTTTTGGTACTTTTATACCAGCATGGGGTAAATGATAAACACTTGTAAGTTCTTCGGAACTTAAAACTATCTTTTTTTCTTCATCGAAAAGCCTAAAGCTAAATTCAAAAATAGCATCTTTTGTTTTTTCCTTGCTTCGTGAAAAATCATTTACATTTGGTAAAGCAAATTGATTAAAAGAAGTTTCAAAATCTTTTAATATAAGTTCGGCACGCTCTTCTGTTGGCGCAGATGCTACTAAACGAATATTAACTTCAAAATTAGGTTTTGAAGCATGGTTATCGATAGCTTTTATAACTACTTGATCTTGATTAGTTAATGGCGGAAGAGTATCTGGTTTTGGTTTTTTAAAAAAAAGTTCGTTTATTAACCAATTTCTTTTGGCTTCCTTTAAAGCTCTTTCAAACGGCAAACCCAACTGCATTTTTTTGGTAATTTTTAAAGCCATTTTGTTAAACTTTTTCGGTGCTGGCCTCATTAAAACCTGCATTACCGCACCTTCATCATCTGTAAGTTTAGAAAAATGTGTAGCCAATTCATTTAACGGATCAACTTCTAGTTCTTGATACGATCTTATAGGTAAAAAAGAACTTCGGCGTGTCATTAAATAAGAAGCAGCCACTCCACCACCATGTTCGGGTGTAAAAATATTATAATCTGGCACAGGTTCTACCACAGCTTCCGAAGAAACTGCATGAACTGCTCTTACTAACATATCTTTGTAGCGCGAAGGCACGGAAACATAAAATCTAACTTCATTTTTTACGTAGGCTATTTCCCAAACCAAGTAAGGCTGGCCAAATTCAAATATTCTCCACGAGCCTTTTTCCATCATAGAAGCAAAAACCGAATATAATTGTTCCATCGGTAACGTCCTTTCTTTATCTGTTTTAGGTTTCTGCCCTGGTTCTAAATATTCATCTTGAGGAATTAAAATCAAAAAAAGCTCCATATTAAGCCCGCGCGCCACTCGCCCGCGATTTTTAATGGAGCTTGCAACAAAATAAAAAACAATAAGCCCGGCTAAAAATAAGCCGAACAACAAACCGACACTAGAAAAAAATCCTTGAAATAATTCCATCTTATAGGTCCAATAGGTCCTATACGACCTATAACTTTTCTATTTTACCTAATTCTTCCAGTTTTACCCTAAAATCTGGATCATCTATCAATTCATCATGGAATTTATCTTCCAGCCAAGGGTCATCCATACTTTTAACCATGCGAATTGCTTTTTCTAAACTGGATCTTTGAGCCACTTCTTTTAAATGCACTAATTTTTCTTCTTGGGGTAGATGCGCTACATCGGCAACTTCCTGCTGAATCTCTTCGTCTAGATAAACTTCTTCTTGAACTTCTACGCCATAAGCGTTTTGATCGTTTATAGGGCGAGAAGTTGGAATTTCTCCTGTTTCACCTGCTGGGGTTTCGGGTGCAATCTGTGTTTCGATATTTTCTTGAAGCGGCAAAACTTCGGATGAAGCACCTACATCCTGTACATCGGGGTTTAATATGTTTTCTTTAGAAATTTCGTCCATAAGATGTTATTATTATAACATATACTCGAACTTTCAAATGAAAAAATCAACCTTTTTGGTTTTGTTAGGTATTCTAACTGTTTCTATCTTTTTTAGATTTTATCAAATTAAAGAAACTCCCCCTGGTTTATACCCAGACGAAGCGGTAAATGGTGTAAATGCTTTAGATTCACTGACCAATAAAAACTGGAAAGTTTTTTACCCCGAAAACTATGGTCGTGAGGGTTTGTTTATGAACCTTCAATCTATAAGTGTTAATTATTTTGGTGCTTACCCTTGGGCATTAAGGGTTGTTTCTGGAATATTTGGTGTTCTTACAGTCTTAGGCTTATTTTTGTTAACTCGAGTTTTATGGAGCGATCGCATAGCTTTGCTTTCTAGCTATATAATGGCTATAAGTTTTTGGGCGGTTAACTTTTCGCGCATAGGCTTTCGAGCAATTATGCTTCCTTTTATATTGGTTTGGGCGTTTTACTTTTTTTGGAATGGAATCTTAAAACAAAATAAATATTTAATTGCCTTTGCTGGCTTAATTTATGGGGTAGGGTTCCACACCTATATTTCTTGGCGATTATCGCCGCTTCTTGTGCTTTTAGTTTTTTTAATGCTTTTTATTAAAAAAGATTACAATAAAAAGTTTATTTTAAAGTCTCTTTTATGGTTTTCTATGGCTGGCTTTATAGTAATGGCGCCACTGGCCATATATTACTTAAATAATATTCCCGATTTTTTTGGTAGAGCAGGAGATGTTTCTATTTTTAAATCTGCTTCGCCCGTAAAAGCTTTTGCCGAATCTACCCTAAAAACACTTGGGATGTTTAATTATTCTGGCGATACCAACTGGCGACATAACCTTTCGGGTAGGCCAGAACTTTTTTGGCCATTTGGTATAAGTTTTATTCTTGGTATTGCTTTAGTACTAAGACGTTTTACCTCGGATAGAAATTTCTTTTTAATTTCTTGGTTTTTTGTAATGCTGTTACCCAACTTTTTAGCGCCAGAAGGCGCACCACATGCTTTACGCGCGCTAGGTGCAATGCCGGCAGTGTTTATATTATCGGCTATTGGACTCGATGGCTTTTATAGTTGGATTAAAAATAAACTAGATAACAAATTAAAAACTGCCGATAATCAAAAGACGATAAAAAGAATTAGGCGAATTAAAAAAGAATTTGCTTATTTGTGTTTATTATTTTTGGTTTTATGCGGAGTTTGGGAATTTAGAACTTATTTTGTTGTTTGGGCAAATAAAATGCAAGTTATAGACAACTTCGAAACCCGCTTAACCCACATTGCCGATTATTTAAATGGCTTAGATTCTAAAACCCAAAAATA
>JAUYOU010000006.1 GCA_030697855.1 bacterium | reverse complement strand
ATCTACGGTACGTGTGGTAGAAACTTCATCCGGCACATTTACCAAAGACTTAACCACAAATTCTACGAAATCTTGATCTGCGAATTTAGCCATTTCTTGTTATTCTATAATTATTGAATTCTGAAAATCTGCGACCTTTCTTTTATAAATAAAAGATACCAAAATAAAATGTTGAGGTCAAAATTAGGCAACAACCTCTGCTTCGGCTATTTCTTCTTTCGGTTCTGTAACTGCTTCTGCAACTGGAATAGGTTCGGATTTAACCTCTGGTTTTGCTTCGCTAGCCGAACCCTTTTTAGCTTTCCAAACTTTTGTTTTTTCGCCAGTAACAACACCTAAATCTACAAACATATTGTGTAGTGTTGCAGAAGGTTGAGCGCCTTTTTCTATCCAATATTTAACCCTTTCGGTTTGAATCTTTTTTTCTTTGCTGTGAGGATTATAGAAACCCAAAAGTTCCAAGGTTTTGCCTTGTGGTTTCCATTGGCTTTCTTGCAAGACTATTCTGAAAGAAGCCTGATGTTTCTTGCCGACTCTTTGTAAGCGTATAACTAACATTTTTGTTTATTTAATAAAAAACTCACCTGACGGTGATAGTTCCAAGATATTATCAGATTTTACCTAAGTGGTCAACGGCTCTTTTTTTCCTTCCTTAGAAAGGATTTTATTTTATCCATAGGATCGTCTGGTAAATTATTCTTTTTAAGGAAAGCCAAAACAGGCGCGCCACAACTATGACAAAGCTCAAATCTATTGTTATAGCCCAAACCAGCTATGACTGGTTTATCAGTGATGTTCTTTTTGCAAAAATCACATTTGGTTACTGTCATAAAAATAATTCTACTCCTAAATTAAAGCCGGTCAAATTAACTCTATACACAACCAAAAACATTGTTAACAAGTTGAACGATCGTGGGTTTTGTTAACAATAAAAAAGAACGGCAGTAAGCGCCGCTCTGTGTTGAAATGAATGAGCTTAGCCCATACACATCAAAAGATTAAATATTTCAGTATCACCTCTACCCTTACAAGAACCCGCCCAAACATCTAGTTGAGCGAACAAGGTTACTTTTTTTATCATGGTCTTGTGAACTTCATCTGAATTTACCCCACCAGAAACGCCAGAACAATTCTTGCAAACCCAAAAGGCTCTTTCTGGACCAAAACCAAACTCGGGCTCAATTGGATCTCCACTTGAATAAGAGTTACCATCAAACCTTAAATGGAAAATCTCTACTTTAAAATCTTTGCCGTCGTATAATACCCTGTATATCTCTCCAGCACCGAAATCTATACTGGCATCACTCCGACTATGCATATTCATATACGGTCCAAGACCTACTAAATCTTCTCCACCATGTCCGACTTTTGGGACATATGTTTCTAGCCTAATTATTTTTGGGCAAAAAAGACAAGAAACATCAACCCATGAATCAGTCCCTGTTGAATCCAGCATGACAACTCTCCTTTTTTAGAGTTTTTAAGAACAAGGTTTAAAATCAGTCATCGTTGAGCGTCAAAAAATAATCCTTCCAATCTTTAATCATTTTTTCGAATTCAACCTCAGTTTTAGCGGGACCTATTTTAACATCTGGATACACACCCAGTATTGATTTTGTTCTTTCACCATAACATCTATGTATCCAACTTTTAATCTCCATAATAAATTCAACTGGAAGCGGAACATTTCTATCTTCGCCCTCCTCAACAATACGAAACAATGTAAAGGTATGCCGACGAGTAGGTCCACTCCAAAAAATATGAGATTCCACTTTGCCAACTAAATCAAACTTTTTAAGTAGTAGATCCAAGCCCTCCCTAAAAGATATCTTCTTTCTTTTAGACCTTCTAAAAATCTTAAGGATTTCCATAGCTAGCTCTCCTTTTGAAAGATACTATTAGAATATAAAGAACAATTGATTAAAAACTAGCTCTTTTAAACATAAATATCAAGCTGACTATACTAAAGTTTAATGTTAACAAACTTCATACGATCGTGAGTAAACTGTTAACAATAAAAAAGAACAGCAGTATTTGCTGTTCAGTGGTTTTGGATATTTCAATCTTTAATTAATTAAAGTAAAACATACTCTCTCGTGTTCTCTGTACCTTTTTTGAAACTACCCACCCCGCGAGGTTCTTCGGGATTGTTTCTTTCCTCTAATGCCCACCTCCAATATTCCAAAGCTTCCATTGTAAGTTGTTGTCTGGATTTTCCAGTTTTACGACACCTTTCATCCACATAATCTGAAATCTCAAAAGGTATCCAAATCTGGAACCTTTTAGCTCTTTCATCTCTTGGTGACCTGAGCATTTGATACCTCCTTATGTTTGGTTTTATGAAATGAACTGATTCAAACAAGATACATTACAAACAAAAAAAGGTCAAGTTAAGCACTTTGTAATTTTAACGACAACAAATGCGAAATGCCGTCTTTCATGGAAACGCCATACAAAGCATCGGCGCCGCGCATAGTTTCGCGGTTGTGCGTAATAATTATAAACTGGGTATCTTTCGATAATTCTTTAACCAAACGCACAAATTTTTGGGTATTGGTTTCGTCTAGCGCGGCATCAATTTCGTCTAAAACCATAACCGGCGGTTTTCGAATACTAGCCAAAGCAAACAAAAGTGCTATAGAAGTTAACGTTCTTTCTCCGCCCGAAAGCGTGCCTAAATTTTTTATTTTTTTATTAGGTAGGTCTAGTTTAATTTCTACACCACTCGCTTCTTCCTCCTCTTCTGAATCAATCGTGCTGGTCGCGTTTGACGCGATTACATTCCTAGCTTCTGCAAGACTCGCCTTTCCTCCTCCAAAAATCAATCTAAAATACCCACCAAAAATATTACTCATTTCAGAAAGCGTGGTTTTATATTTTATACTTATTTCTTTTTCTAAGTTTTTAACCAAATCTTCTAAAGAAGTTAAAGTTTTAGAAAGATCTTCCGATTCCTTACTTAAAAATTCAAAACGTTGATTAGCTCCTTCATATTCTTGAATTATTTTTTCATCTATTGAACCCACCTCTTCCAATTTTCTTTTTAACTTCCAAACCCTATCTTCAGCGGCCGCGTTTGACGCGGTTTCCATAGCAAGCACAACTTTACTTTGCGGTTCCACACTCAAAACATCTGCCAACGTAACCACGCCAACCGCCGACAAGTCTTGATTAAACTTATCTTTATGTAGTTTTAATTTTTCGTTTTCTATTTCTACATCCCTTAAAGCACCCTCTAACCTATAAAGTTCGGATTCCTTTTCTCTATATATTCTTTCCGAAGCTAGTGAAACTTTGCGTTCGTCTATTAACATTTTTTCTTTTTCGGAACGCAATAAATTAGCTTCTTCTAGTTTATTTTTAATTTCATTTTGAGAAGTTAGTAATTTCTCTAAACCATGTTTAAGAATTGGCAAAGTATTCGAACTTACCGCAGGGTCTATACCTTTTTCTATAGCTTTTAACAAATCTTGCAAAGACACAGCCACACTAGCCATTACACGCCTTAAAGAATCCACATCCATACCTTTAAAATCCACACTTAAACTACTAACAAGCTCGCCTATTTTACCTTTCAAGTATTCCACACTAACCGGTAAGCGTTGCTTCTCTCTTTCTTCTTCTAAATTTATTTTGCCTTCGGTAGAAATTATTTCGCGTGCAATTTTATTCTCTTCGGCTTCAAAGTTTCTAACTTGGGAAATGCTGGCCGCTAGTTCGGCATTAAAAGCTGTTTTTTTATCGAAAGAAAACAATTCCTCGCGTAACTTTTTAACTTCTTCGGCTAGTGGCCTTAAACTTTGTTTAAATTGCCTTTCTTTTTCGGCAGTTTTATTTTCCCAAGCCAAAATTTCTCTGTATCTATCGCCAAATAAACTAACCGCCGCGGTTTTAAGTTCGGTAATATATTCTGCTTTTTTTTCTAATTTTTCTTTTTCTCTTTTTAAAACCCTAAGTTGTGGTTTAAGTTCCGTTAAAATTGCGGCCACTTTTTCTAAATTTTCGCGCGTGCGTTTTAATTTGGCTTCCGCTTGGTAACGCTTATCTTGGTATTCTTTTACGCCGGCCGCTTCTTCTATAAAGCCTTTAAATTCTTTTGGCGATAAATTTAAAAGCTTATCCGACATACCTTGCGAAATAACTCTAAACGAACTATCACCCACACGCGATTTAGCCAAAAATTCTTCCATATCTGTTAAGCGGATTTTTCTGCCGTTTAAAATATATGAATTTTCTCCGCTTTTATCTACTTCGCGTTCCACCAAAGCTTCGCTTAAACCTAAGTGACTAGTTGGTTCATCAGCCATATCGAAATGCATTGCCACATTGGCGCGCGCCAAAGAGTTTCTGGTACCCGAACCATAAAAAATCAAGTCTTCGCCTTTTTTACCACGTAAATTTTTAAAGCTTTGTTCCGCCAAAGCCCAACGAATAGCATCAACTACGTTTGATTTACCAGAACCATTAGGCCCAGCCACAACTGTAATACCTTTGGGGAAATCTAGTATCGTGGTTTTAGCGAACGATTTGAACCCACTAATTTTTAGTGATTTGAGATACATAATACAGATATTATTTTACCATAAAAAAAAATCCGAGTGCGTTTCGCACTCGGAAGTAACCCACATCAAGGTTTAACCTTGATACTCAGTAAATCAGTGGAGGAAGACCTCTCCTTCGCCTATTTTCTGCAATTGCTTGTCTTTCTTTTCTTTTATACTCTTCTGTTACCTTCCTAACAGCATCGGTGTATGGCTTAAAAACCTCTCTTTCTTCCTCTTCCGTCAGAGTAATTACTGTAGTCTCCAATACTCCCGGATACGGATTTTTAGTCACTTTCTTGTTCATGGCTTTCTCCTTTTTTAGAAGGTTTTCCTGGCCCAATTTCAATGTAATAATTAGCACTCTTCCTTTCAAGATCAGCAAATCTTTGTAGGTCTGATAACTGTTGGGGAGTTAATTTGAAATTTCTTAAACCTCCACCTATTATTTTTAGATTTGGATCGTAATATCTAGAAACATCAACAGGTTTTCTTTTGGCCATATTCCCTCCATTTTTTCGAAAAGAAACTAATCCACCAGTTAGTAGAAGGTGTGAACATGTAAAGAAGAGTGAGAAAAAACAATATTAAACTTATTGGAGTAAGTATAGAGATTAACTTTCCACCCAAAGCATCAAGAATTAATAAAGCATAAAAAAACAATGCCACTATAATACAAGCAATAATTTCTCGATCTCCTTTGTTGCCTTCATAGGTCATACTCATCTTTCTTGCCATTAGGACTCTCCTTTTTTTAAAAGAACTTTTCTATCGAAGTTCCACTTCAATAGATTATAAAACAAAAACATTTATTTATCAAGTGCGGCTTCAGCAGCTTTTTGTTCAGCTTCTTGTTTGGAAGGTCCCGAACCTTTTCCTGCTAATTCTTCGTTTAAATATACTCCAACTTCAAATATTTTATCGTGGTCGGGCCCAGTTTCGTTTAACACTCTATAGTTTGGGGTAACACCAAATTTTTCTTGAGACTGTTCTTGAAACAAGCTCTTTGAATCTTTATAAGATTTACTCTTTATTATCTTTTCTAAATCGCAAATAATATTCTGTTTAATAAACTTAGCCACAGTTTCATAACCCTGATCTAAATACGTAGCACCAATCAAAGCTTCCATGGTATTTGCCAAAATTACTTGGCGCGCCCTACCCATATCTTTAGCTTCCCCTTTGGAAAGCAAAAGAAACTCGTTTAAGCCAAGTTCGTTTCCAATTTCACTTAAATTTACATAATTAACCAAAGCTGCCCTCCAGTTTGTTAGTTCACCTTCGGGGTTGGAATAACCCTTATAAAGATATTCGGTTACAACAAGTTCCAAAACAGCATCGCCTAAAAATTCTAGGCGTTCGTTGTTTGCTAAACCACTTTCTGGGTTTTCGTTTAACCAAGAGCGATGAATTAAGGCTTGCTTTAAAAGATTCTTGTCTTTAAAAACAACCCCCAACCTATGCTCCAATTTCTGAAGGTTCTCCATCTTTTTTTTCTTCTTTACTAGAAGCATCTTCTGCTTCTTTTTTATTTTTAGAAGTGTCGTCCTTTAACGGTTCGCCGATTTCCCTATAAATTGTGCCTAAAACTCCATTAACAAATTTTCCGGAAGATTCACCTCCAAAAGATTTAGCCAATTCTATGGCTTCGTTTATGGCAACTTTTGGTGGAACTTCTTTGTAATCACCAAATAAAAGTTCGTAAATGCCAAGACGCAAAACATTTCTATCTACCATAGCAATTTGTTCAATTGGCCATTCAGGAGCGGCTTTCGCAATTATTTGGTCTATTTTTGCCAAATAAGAAATAACACCATTTACTAATTGGCGTATAAAAGAATCGTCCTCTAACCCAGGACCAAACTCTTTAGAATTTTGAGCTATATAAGAATCTAAATTAGCAATGTCTGCACCACGAAAATCCCATTCGTAAAGACTCTGCATAGCGATAGAACGAGAGAGATGTCTGTTGGCCATTTTAGTTAATTTTCAATTTACAATTCTCAATTTTCATTAAAACTCCAATGATTCAATTATCAAACGGGTTTGAAAATTAAGACATTGAAAATTTATTGTAAATTGCAAAATTGATAATTGAAAATTATTTTTTGGAAGACTTAGCTTTTCTCTTGGCAGCCTTGGCCACCATATCTATTATCATTTTTCCTTTGTAGGATCCGCAACTAGTGCAAACAACGTGCGGCAAAACTCTGGCCCCACATTTAGAGCAAGAAGATAAGGCTTTTTTCTTTAAGGCCAAATGACTACGTCTTTTACCTTGTTTAGATTTAGTACGTCTATGTCTGGGAACACCCATATATTTTTCTATAACTTTAACCCTAATACTCTATCAAAAATCAAAAATATTGGCAACCCAGTTAGTAACTTGAGCTGAAGGTCTTTTTTATCAAACCAAATTTGAAAGTTTACCGCACAACCGATTCATTTAAGTCCTTTTGTATGCCTAGCTAAACATACAAAACAAAAAACCTTGGTTTGATTACAGCTCAACTACTACTGGGCAATATAGCAAGCCTACTAGACTATAATGGAAATATATTTTATATTACAAAGTAAATCAGATCTTTAAAAAATAAAAAACTGGGGGTATACCTATATGGCACGTCATACCGAAAAATTAGCAAGGCAAATGGTAAACCACCTTATTAAGCCTCACATAGATAGAGATGCTATGAATCGTGAAAAAACGCTAGGTAATAATTGGCTTTACTTGGTATCTCTTTTAGCAGAATGTTTCAGAAAGCAACCAAGAGAAATCACTGTCGATTTATCTGAATATATAGCCAAAGAAATATCTACATATTCTACAACCGAGATCATCTTGCTAGCTTTTGTAGCTAACAGGCTAACAAAGCACCAACGATACAACCACGATTTCACTACCAAAGAAAGATTTTATGCTTTTAAATGTACACTACTAAACTTGGCGATCATGCACTTCTATTGGGTTAATAGAATTTACTATGTAGAAGATGAAAAACCATGGCTAAACAAAAACGAAAGACCTTTTCTATTGATACACCAAGACCCACAAAACAAAGGTAACTTAACTTTAAAGTTTTCGATAGAAGGTTCTTACAAGATAGATGAAAGCACTTCGGAACTAAGGCGCCACTATATGCCTCATAGTTTTATTAGCTTGCACTTACCTAAAAATACTTTACACCCAGAAATAGCAGAAATAATAAAAATGTATGAATCTGGCAAAATAACCATAGAAAGACCCGCCTTACCCCTAGAATTAGTTGTTTCTTAAAAACAAAACCGCCCAAAAAAAATCGGGCGGTTTTTTATTTTTTTGAAAAAACTCTAACAATTAACTATTTCTCCGCTTCGCCAAAGCCTGACTATTTCTGGCAGTTGTCTCATTTGCTCTATGAAATAACATACGGGGGCTGAAATAACTCTTATAGTGGTTGAAATAAGAATAATTAATATAGCAACCATAGAAATACTTGTTTCAGGAAATCCAACCAAAAAAGAATACATCCAATTTCCACTTCTCTTATAAGCTCTATA
>JAUYOU010000005.1 GCA_030697855.1 bacterium | reverse complement strand
ATAAATATCTATCTTAAGACTAATGATTTTGTTCGGATTGCCTATTTTTATGAAAAAATTATCGTAATAAACCCAACAAATCCTCAACATTATGCATCATTAGCAATGGCATATGTAAATTTAGGTAGAATTGACGACGCTGTAACAATGGCTCGAAAAGCTGTTCAAGTCGACCCATCTTTTGAGGCGGACGCGAAGATATTTTTGAAAAGCTTAGGCAGAGAATTGTAACTCATTACAAGTTTACAGTGGATAACTCTTTTTGCATGCTTTTGTAAAAAATTCTAAAATTAGAACATGTATTTTATTCAGGTTTATTAATAATACGCGATTAAAGCGTAATTTGTAAAATCAAATTTTACAAATTGGTTTTTTCGCGAGCTCTAATTTGATTAACAACAAACTGTGGTTGGGGATCGTTCTTGTGGTAGGAGTTCTGGGTTATTGGGTCGGCGACTGGCAAGGATACTCAAGGTCGCAGGCTGATGTTAAAAAAGCTCAGGAAGTCGCGGGTCAAAAAGCGGGGGAAGATGCGGCTAAAGCGGCTAATCCTTTCAAAACGACTAATCCTTTGGAAGGCGTAGAGTCGAATCCATTTGAACAAGCTAAAAAAGTTCTTAATCCGTTTAATTAATTAACCACTCTCTAACACATAAATGAATTTAATATATTGTCGTAAAAATTTATGGACAGTGCTGATAATTGCAGTCAGTATCTTTTTAGTATCGACTATTTTGTTTTCATCTATAGCTGCTGCCGAAGAAGCTCAAATACAAGCTGCAATTAAGGAGTTGGGTTCTGTTACTGGTCAGGCCGTAACATCAGAAGACCAGGCTAAAGACCTCTGTAATCGGGAGCAATATCTTGATGTATGTGCTGATATCGGCAAAAAGCATAATCTTTATACACCAGAAGAAGTCAAAAGCGTAGACGATTTTCTGGGCGAAGTTAAGGGTAAAATTCTTAATGATATAAAGAACTGTAATAGTGAGGAATGTTTAATCAAGGTGGCAGGT
>JAUYOU010000004.1 GCA_030697855.1 bacterium | reverse complement strand
AGCGAAGCTGGAGGAAAGTTTGGGAGATTTTGGGCAACAGGGAAAGAATCGGCTCGAACCCTTGCGGAGTTTCGTTTTGTCCTTGAAAGAAGCGGAAAAAGTGGCGCAAACAAAAAATTACGCCGAATGGCGCAACTTTTTTCGTTCTCTCGGCTCTAACCCCGAAATCAAGGACAAAACGCTTTTAATCAATTGGGGCGAACTCTGGGATTTTACGGCGAAAACAAAAGCGGATTATGTTTTGTCTTGGTGCCCAGGGTGGGACTCGAACCCACACGAGCTTTCGCTCACTCGATTTTAAGTCGAGGCTGTCTACCAATTTCAGCACCCGGGCTTTTCATTACACTATATTTACCCCATCCCCTATAAGATTTTAAACATTTTACAGCTTTTTTCAACTTCCGATTAAGAGAAAGACAATTTCTATAATAACACTTCTCAATAATAATTTTTGCCGCAATTTTACCAAACTTCAAAATATAAAGTTCATTATGGTGTTCTCTTTTTGGATATATATGAACCCTCCCCACAACATTAAAACACTGAACAAACATTTTTTGAAGCCAATTAACAAATCTGCACGAACCCGATATTATTCTCAAAGCCCATTGTTCATGTCCGTTTGATTTATGAATCCAAGAATTGATAGACCCATCTCCATCTATAACACCTCGTAAAAAATCAGGAAAATATCTTTCATTAATTTTTAATTCCCCTATTGTAAGTGATTTACGAGGAGTAAGTCCAATTTCAAGAAGATATTTATAAAATTTAACATCGCCAAACTGAAGATTTGAATAAATTTTATTATGAGACCCACCCCTAGATTTTCTTCCAATCTTTACTGTTAGACCTAAAGCCCTTTTAACATCAAACAAATATTGTCGATCTTTAGAAGTTATGCTTATGTGACGACCATCTTTACTAAGATTGCCATCCGTAGCTATCAAACCAATTATATACCACAAATTATTTGGCGTAATGGTTTTTAAGTCAACCATAACACCATTGTAACATAACTTGAGGCCACGGCGGGAATTGCACCCGCGTATATAGGTTTTGCAGACCCATGCCTTGCTCCTTGGCTACGTGGCCACAAATAGAATTGTATTGGAAACAACACCTATGGTCAATCGTAAAATATTAGCAATAATATATTATTTTTGATAAAATTCGCACTATGACTTGGATAATATACGCACTACTCTCTGCTGCTTTTGCAGCCCTTGTAGCCATATTTGGCAAGATAGGAATTAAAAACATAGATTCCACATTAGCCACTACAGTTAGAGCTATAGTTATGGCAGGGTTTCTAACTATAACAAGTTTATTTTTAGGAAAGTATAGTCAACTAAATACAATCGATGGTAAAGCTTTAAAATTTATAATTCTTTCTGGAATTTCCGGCGCAATGTCTTGGTTATTCTATTTTGTTGCTATTAAAAATGGTCCCGTAACCGGCGTCGCTGCATTAGACAGATTAAGTGTTGTTTTTGTTTTAGTATTTGCAGTATTAATTTTAGGTGAAAACTTAACTTGGAAATCTGGCTTGGGGGCATTGTTTATAACCGCAGGAGCAATATTAATGACGTTAAAATAACTGATTATAAAAATAGCAAAACAAATGCTGTTTTTTTATTGTTAAATATATATGACTCCTAACTTACCTAACCATATAGCCGTTATCCCCGATGGCAACCGCCGTTGGGCTAAAGCCCGCAATCTAGAACCTTGGATTGGGCACGAACACGGTGCTAAAACCGTAAAACAGATAGTTAAAGACTCTTTTGGCTTAGGTATAAAATACTTTACCTTTTGGGCAATGTCGGAAGACAATATTAAAAAAAGAAACACGTTAGAAGTAAAATTTTTATTTAAGTTGATAGGAAAAATATTCGAGGATTTTGAAAAAGATAGTTATACCCATGATAACCAAATAAATGTTGATTTTTTAGGTTCTTGGGAACAAATGTTTCCGGAAGATGTAAAAGAAATTTTGTATCAAATTAAAGAAAAAACAAAAAACTATAATAAACATTTTTTAACTTTTCTTTTGGCTTACGACGGCAAAAGTGAAATGTTAAAAACTATAGAAAAGTTTTCTAAAGAAAACCCAAATATTAAACCAACTCCAGAACTAATTAAAAATTATTCATGCACCAAAAACTTACCGGCTGTCGATCTAGTTGTTCGTACCGGTGGCGAACCTCATTGGAGTGCTGGTTTTATGATGTGGGACGTGGCCGATAGCCAGTTATACTTTACCGAAACCTTGTGGCCCGATTTTAACAAAAAAGAGCTAGAAACAGCTCTTGGTAACTTCGCAAAAACAAAACGAAAGCTTGGGGCTTAATCCTCTTCTTTAATTTCTATTTTATCCATTACCCTCAAAATTTTATCACCTTTTTCTTGAGACTCGTCTATTTTAAAAGTTATTTTAGGTACCGGGCGCATTTTTAAACCCTGGTTTAATTTCTGCTGTATTTCGTAAATATTTTTCTCTATTTCTTTTAAAACAGCTTTTGATTTTTCGAAAGGAAAAACTGTTATGCCAATACTGCAATCCTGAACATTACCGGTGGTTGTAACACTGGAAATTGTAACCAGAGCATCTGTATCTAATTCTTTGCGCAAAAGATCGGCCACAAACCGATGGATTAATTCATTTATTTTGTCTAACCTTCTTTGTAATGGCATAAAATGTCTAATTACTAATTTCTAATGACAAATCAATTTCAAATGATTAAATGACTAATGAATATAATCTTTTTTTGACATTGGGATTTTAGACATTGGGCCTTGATTAGAAATTTGAGCTTAGTCATTAGGTATTTCATAGTTCAGGGTATTTCCTTTCTTCTTCAAAAGCTACTAAAGTATCGCCAACAGCAATCACTGTATCGCTTTCTACTTGAAGCCCAGCCTCGTTACCTTCCCTAACTTCGTCTTGAGGTTCTTTGCCTTTTTGCAGGCCAGTTATTTTACCCAAACCAATAATTTTGCCGTCCCTTTTAACTTCAAATTTAATCCCTTTTTTTAAACGCCCAGAAGATATTTTACCACCAATAACCATCCTTGGTCTTTCTGTTCTAAAAATAGCTAAAATACTTATTTCGCCAATTTCTTCCCTTAAAATTTCCGGCTCCAGCAAGTGCGACATAAAATCTTTAACACCCTGAACAAAATCATAAATAATATCAAAATTTTTTATTTCTACACCACGTTGCTCAGCATAATTTAAACTGTCTTTACCAATCTTAACTCTAAAACCAACAATCTTAGCTCCAGTGGTTTCAGCTTTTTTAACATCGGCTTGGCCAATGTTACCTACATCGCATTTTAAAAGTTTTAAACCAACTCTATCCGAATTTATTTGCT
>JAUYOU010000001.1 GCA_030697855.1 bacterium | reverse complement strand
ATGGCCAATGGAATATTACCAGCCTCCGAAAACTTTTGAAGGATATTTTTCCTAAAAATACGTTTCTAAAAGGCTTTGAAGTTGTTCATGAGTTTCCTTTTATTGGACGCAAGATTGTGATTTTAAATGCTCGCCAGGTTCATTTTAAAGAGAATGTCCTCTCGAAATTATTTTCGTCCGTTATCCTCCTTGCCATAGAAGATGTAACGGAAATGGTGGTTATTGCTGAAACACTTGCTGGTCATGTAAATGATCTCAAAACCGAGCTTAGAGAACGAAGGCACTCCCAGCAGAATCATAATGGAAAATTAGAAAAATAAATTAACGAGCTTAAAAAATGTCATAAAAACATGTAAAGGGTAGTTGTAATATATTTTCCTTTGGAACGGCATAGACTACTAGAGAGTCGACTATGCACTATAAATAATATAAAAATAATTAAAAATAATATGGCAACAATTATAAACAATCCAGATGGTTCGGGAGGGGACGGAGGAGGAGGTCTTGTTTTGGGTGTGGTGTTGACGCTCGTGATAGTCGTTTTATTTTTCGTATACGGCTTACCGGCCCTACGAAACAATAATAGTGGGACAAACATAGATGTTCCAGATAAGGTTGATGTAAAATAGAAATAATATTAAACATATAAAATATGGAAATTATACTTTGGATTGTTTTCGGTGCTTTGGTGGGTTGGGTGGCTTCTTTGATTATGAAGACTGATGCCGAACAGGGAGCGTTATTGAATATTGTCGTCGGTATAGTCGGTGCGATTATCGGCGGTTGGTTAATGGTTGCCGTTGGAGAAAGAGGAATGAGTGGGTTTAATCTATATGGTTTTCTTGTTGCATTGCTTGGGGCATGTGTGCTCATTGCTATTGTAAAAGCGTTAAGGCGTTAAAATAAAAATTTTATTAACAAAAATCACCGTGTGAATCTCGGTGATTTTTGTTGTAGAAAGCATTGATATCGTGGTGCCCAGAGGGAGAGTCGAACTCCCATGATCTTGCGACCGATGGATTTTGAGTCCATTGCGTCTGCCAATTCCGCCATCTGGGCTTTATTCTTTTAAGATTCTACCATTTTTTACTAAAAATTCAAACTATACACCACAGATGTACACAGAATTAAGCATTTGCATAATTCGGTATACAGCTCATTGAAATTTATTTTGGACGGTGTAGAATTAGAGTTAGATAAAGTGAGTTAAATACTATCATGGCTAGAATAATAGCTATTTGTAATGCCAAGGGTGGAGTTGGGAAAACTACAACTAGCACAAATCTTTGTGCCTATTTAGCTGCCGCTGGGAAGTATGTTTTGTTAGTGGATATGGATGCTCAAGCCAATGCCACTACCGGACTCGGTGTCCATGTCGCTGAAAACGGTTCGAATGTTTACCACTCCCTGATTAGCGATCTTAATCCAAATTTGGCAATCAAAAAAACATCTTTATTTGGATTTGATATTTTACCATCGGCTCAAAGTTTGGCCGGGGCAACCGTG
>JAUYOU010000080.1 GCA_030697855.1 bacterium | reverse complement strand
TACGTGCAATAGGTTCTGGGATTATTTTTAAAACATCGGATTCAATTTTCTGGTTTATAAGATCAACAAAAGGAATACCTAAAACATAGGCCTTGGCCTTGGCTATCATTTCTTCGGAAACAAAGCCTCGCCTAATCAAGACATCTTCTAATCTACGCTTGGTTTCTGTTTCTTCGGCCTCGGCTAATTCCATATTTTTTGCCGAAACTAATTTAGAATCGATTAAGAAACTTTTTAATTTTTTAATATCGAGCATCATAGGATATTTTAAGAATATTATATCATATTTGATGCTTGAGTTTATTCTTGTAATATAAAAAGTGTATCTTCCTAAAACTTGAGCTATTTGATAGAGTAGATGCTATCGGGGCGTCGTATATTGGTAGTACGCCTGTTTTGGGAACAGGTAGGCCGAGTTCGATTCTCGGCGCCCCGACTGACGAACGAAAGTGAGGAAGTACTGAGCACAGTAGTGCGAATGTACCAGACACTTTAAAGGCGACACTTGGCGGGCATACCCGCCTAGGCGGGTATCGTATAGTGGTAATACCACAGCTTTCCAAGCTGTTGCTAGGGGTTCGATTCCCCTTACCCGCTCCATAATAAAAATAGTCCCAATTCCTGTTGGGGCTGTTTTTATTATTGTGTGATTAGAGGGAATCGAAGGGTATTTTAAAAAGTGAACTGCTTCACTTTTTAAAAACACGGGCTTCGGAGGAAGAGCGTAGACTGTGCCGAAGGCACGAGCGAAGCGATGGAGGAGAAGGATTCCCCTTACCCGCTCAAACAAAACAACCCCCGATATAAAATCAGGGGTTGTTTTTAAGTTGTTATAAAATTACTTTACAGCTTCTTTCAAAGTCTTGCCTGCTCTAAATTTAGGAGCCTTTTTAGCTGCAATCTGAATTTTTGCACCAGTTCTTGGGTTTATACCTTCACGAGCTTTTCTATCGGAAACTCTAAAAACTCCAAAACCAGAAATATTTACACTATCACCCTTAATCATGGTTTGAGTAATAACATCAAAAATGGCATCTACCATTTCTGCTGTTTCTGATTTTCCTTTACTTGTTTTTGTGGCTACTGCTGCCACGAATTGATTTTTTGTCATTATTTTATTTAAGTAATTAATTGCGCTTTTATTCGACCTTTGCCAATTTTGTTTATGAGCATTGCGAATAGTTACAAAATTGAGCACCGCGTCTGACGCGGTTAAGCAATTATTTCCAATCGTTTCGCTCTTGGATAACTGGCTTAATGATACCCGACCTTAAATTTTTCCGCAATAAACCTAGGTTTTTGTTGTGGAGAATTACTTGGCATACTCAACCGCTCTATTTTCTCTAATAACAGTTACTTTTATTTCTCCTGGGTACTGAAGTTCATCTTGAATCTTACCTGCCATATCTTTTGCTAGCTTATGCATTCCGTAATCATCAATTTTATCTGGCATAACAAATACCCTAACCTCTCGGCCTGATTGTATAGCGTACGACTTCTCTATGCCCTCAAAACTATTAGTTATTCTTTCAATATCTTCTAAACGTTTTAAGTAAATTTCTACAGAATCTTTTCTAGCGCCAGGGCGAGCCGCCGAAATAGATTCTGCCACCTGCACAATTATGCTTTCCGGAGTTTCGTAAGGATATTCACCATGATGCGCCTGCATAGCTTTTATAACATTCTCATCTACACCAAATTTCTGCAAAATCCTTCGGCCAATATCTACATGCGAACCTTGAACTTCGTGGTCTATGGCTTTTCCAACATCGTGGAAAAGCGTTCCCATTTTAGCCACACGCACATTGGCACCAAGTTCTGCCGCCAACATTCCAGCTATGTGAGCCGATTCAACTGAGTGGTCTAAAACATTTTGCCCAAAAGAAGTTCTAAATTTTAATCGGCCCAAAAGCTGAACCAGCCTAGGATCAAGCCCGGTTAAACCTAAATCAAAAATTGCGGCTTCTCCTGCTTCTTTAGCTTTTTCATTTACCTTTTCGCGCGCCTGCGCTACTGCCTCTTCTATTTTAGCCGGTTGAATTCTGCCGTCTTTTATTAAACTTTCCAAAGCGGTTTTGGCAACCTGCCTGCGCACTGGGTCAAAACCAGAAATCATAACCGAATCTGGAGTTTCATCTACCACAATTTCTACGCCAGTTAATCTTTCAAGCGCCTTAATATTTCTGCCTTCTTTACCAATTATTTTCCCCTTAAGTTCTTCCGAAGGCAATTTAACATAAGTAGTCGTTACCTCCGAAACCACCGAACCCGCATATCTTTGTAACGAAGAAATTAAAATCTCTTGAGTCTTTTTTTCGAGTTCTCCTCTATTTTCAGATCCTAAACGATGAACCTGCTTTAAAAGATCTTCACTATAATTTTTTTCTAATTGTTTAAAGATTTCTTCTTTTGCTTTTTCTTGGTTAAGACCAGAAATTCTTTCTAATTCTAATATTTCTTTTTTTCTTATTTCTTCTACTGTTTCTTTATCTTTTGAAACTTGAATACGCTCCCCCTCCAGAACTTCTATTTTTCGTTCTGTTTCTTGTATCTTTTTTTCTAACCCTTCTTCTCTTTTGAGTAAGAGATCCTCTATTTTAGCGAGCTGCGATTGACGGCGAGTTGTTTCTTCTTTGGCTTCGTTTACTATTTCTCTGGCCTTTTCTTTAGCTTCGTCTTCTTTTTCTTTAACCTCGGCTTTGGCTTTTTCAACCATTTTTACGAGCCGAGCTTCCAAACTACCAGCCCTTCTTTGAGCTATCTGCTGTCGAATAAAGTAACCTATCCCCAAGCCTATGGCTGCAACCAAAATCAGCTGGGGTAAAATTCCAACTTGAAACATTTTGTGTGTAAGTTATCGGATGGTTTAAAACCTGTAAAAACATTTTA
>JAUYOU010000070.1 GCA_030697855.1 bacterium | reverse complement strand
CATTATTTGGATCAAATAAAAAAGAAAGCAAAGCGGTAGTTGCTACTAGCACCAAAGAAAAAGGTGTTAATAATGCCATGACCTTAAAGGTTTTGAAAAGACCGATAATTTCTGAAAAAGCTTTAGGTTTGGAATCTCGCGGAGAATATGTTTTTATGGTTGAATCTTTTGCTACTAAACCAGAAGTTAAAAAAGAAGTAGAAAAGAAATATGGTGTTAAGGTTAAAAAAGTAAATATGATGGTTTATAAACCAGAACGCGTTTTGTTTAGAGGTAAAGTAGGAGAACGAACTGGATTTAAAAAAGCGATGGTTAAATTAGTTGCCGGACAAAAGATAGAAATTTTGCCTAAGTAAAAAAATGAGATTTTATCGTCCAACATCCCCAGCAGTAAGACAGATGAGCGGTATTGAATACCGTAAGTTTATTACGGAAAAAAATCCTGAAAAAGCTCTTACTATTAAATTAAAGGCTAGAGCCGGTAGAAATAATAAAGGCAGAATTACGGTTCGCCACCAAGGCTCTGGTGCTAAGAGAAGTTATCGTATTATCGACTTTAAACAATCAGTTCTTGGCCAGTCTGCTAAAGTTGAGACCATAGAATATGATCCATACCGAAACGCTTTTATTGCTAAAATTCTTTCTACCAACGGAGCCAGAAGTTATGTTATTGCTCCTCAGGGGCTTAATGTTGGCGATATTGTAAAAACTTCTAACGACATTGCCGATATAAGAATTGGTAATCGTTTGGCGTTAAAAGATTTTCCTTTGGGATCTTTCGTTTATAATGTTGAACTAAAACCAGGACAAGGTGGAAAGTTGGCTAGATCCGCCGGTACGGCAGTTAAGGTTATGGCTAAAGAAGGAAACTATATAAGCTTGCAATTACCTTCCGGTGAAGTAAGAAAAGTTTTGGATATGTGCTTAGCTTCTTTAGGTTCTGTTTCTAATCCGGAAAGCAAAATGGTTGTTATTGGTAAAGCTGGTAGAGCAAGACATATGGGCACAAGACCAACAGTTAGAGGTTCTGCTATGAACCCAGTGGATCACCCACATGGTGGCGGTGAAGGTAGGCAGATGAGAGGTTTACGAAGACCTAAGAATGCTTGGGGCAAAGGAACACGAGGTGTTAAGACAAGAAAGAGAAAGAATCGTTCTAATGTGTTTATAGTTTCAAGAAGAAAATAATATGTCTAGAAGTTTAAAAAAGGGTCCTTATTTGGACGAAAATTTAATGAACAAGTTAAAAACCTTAAAGCCTGGTGGCAAAGAGGTTATTAAAACATGGGCCAGAGCCTCAACCATAACCCCTGAAATGGTAGGCTACACAATTGGTGTTCATAATGGTAAGGTTCACGTTCCTGTTTTGATTGGAGAAGAAATGGTTGGACATAAATTAGGAGAGTTTTCATTAACCAGAAAATTCGTAAGACATGGTGGTAAAATGCAACGTGAATTAGAAGCTGCCCAAAAAGTAGCTGAAACCGCTAAGGCTCAAGCTGAAAAAACCGCTGCGCCTGCTAAAAAATAAATAATATGAAAGTCGTTGCAAAACTAAATTATCTACATATAAGCCCAAGAAAAGTTAGGGCTGTAGTTAATGTTGTTAAAAAAATGAATCCGGAAGATGCAATGGCGCAGTTAAGATTTTTTCCAAATATGGCTGCTCAACCTCTAACCAAATTAATTAAGTCGGCTATAGCTAATGCCGAAAATAATTTTTCTTTGGATACAGCAGGTCTTAAAATTTCAGAATTTAAAGTAGATGGCGGACCGGTATTTAAAAGATTTAGACCAGCTTCTAAAGGTAGGGCTGCTCCGTTAAATAGAAGGACGTCGCATGTAACCTTGGTTTTGGAAGGTCAAAGGATTAAAACAGATGGGGTTAAAAAAGAAATAGATGAACACGAAGGTCATTCACATTCTTCCGAAAAAATATCGAACGCAAAAACATCCGAAATTAGTAAGAAGAGAGATTTGGGCACAAGAAAGGGTTCTAAACAAAAAGGTTCTGGTTTTGTTAAAAGAATGTTTCAACGTAAAGCTATATAAGGGCTTTGCTCAAGAGCGAAGCGATTGATTGCAAAACCTTATCCCGCCCATAAATAAACAAAGAATATTAAATAAAAATCATGAAATTGAATATCACAAAAAAGTCGCAAGTAAACAGTATCTGCCTTATGGGCGGGATGCTCTCTTTTGTAGCTAAATTTTATTCGCTACAAGGAAGCTCTAAAATTTAGACAAAACACGCATATGGGACATAAGATTAATCCAGTTGCCTTTAGACTAGGTATACAAAAAGATTGGAGCTCTAGATGGTACAGTGAAAAAAACCGCGTAGTCTTTTTGCGTGAAGATTTTTCTATAAGAGAATTTTTAAAAAATAAATTAGTTAAAGCTTCTGTTGATGGCGTAGATATCGTTAGATCGGGCAATTCTATTTCTATAAGTATAAGATCAGCCCGCCCCGGTATGATTATTGGCCGTGGTGGTAAAGGCTTAGACGAATTACAGCAGGGTATAAAGAAAGTTCTTGCAAAAATACACGCCGAAATAAAGACAAAATCAAATTCAACAATAAAAATAGAAATAGAGGAAATTAAAAAGCCCGAATTATTTGCCAGACTAGTTGGAAAAAATATTACTGAACAGTTAGAAAAAAGAATTCCCTTTAGGCGTGCTATGAAGATGATGGCAGAGAAGGTTATGGCAGAACCCGGCATTAAAGGTATTAAAATTTTGGCAAAAGGCAGATTGGGTGGTGCCGAGATTGCCAGAAGAGAACAATTGACAAAAGGTAAGATTCCGTTGCAAAATCTTAGAGCCGACATAGATTACGCCCACGAAGAAGCGCATACAACCTATGGTGTCATTGGGGTTAAGGTTTGGCTGTATAAAGGCGATAAGTTTGAAGAAAATAACAAATAAACATGTTGCTACCTAAAAGAGTAAAACATAGGAAATGGCATAGGGGCCGCAGTCGCGGTGTAGCTTCACGCGGAAACAAACTAGATTTTGGTAGTTTTGGTTTAAAGTCGCTAGAAACATGCTGGTTAACATCTAGACAAATAGAAGCCGCTAGACGTGCAATGACCCATCATATGCAAAGAGGCGGTAAGGTTTGGATCAGGGTTTTTCCATCTAAACCAGTTACAAAAAAAGGTGCAGAAGTAGGTATGGGTGGAGGAAAGGGAGCTGTGGATCATTTTGTTTTTCCATTAAAACCAGGACACGTTATTTTTGAAATAGATGGTTTGGCCAAAGATACAGCAGAGGAAGCTTTAAGATTGGCTGCACACAAGTTGCCGGTAATGACAAAAATAATTTCAAGATAAATTTATGTTGAAAGCTAAAGAATTAAGACAAAAGAATATTGAGGAATTAACGAAAACCTTACAAGAAGAAAGGGTTAAGTTGAGTGATCTTAATTTTAAATTAGTTGGCGCTCAACTTAAGAATGTTAGTGAATTTAGTAAGATAAAAAGAAATGTTGCAGTTTTGTTAACGATATTAAACGAAAGGAAATAATAATATGTCAAAAAGAATTTTAACCGGAAAAATAGTAAGTAATAAGATGCAGAAAACTGTAGTAGTTGCTGTTACTTCTATTAAGGCACATCCAAAATATAAAAAGAGATTAAAATCGACCAAGAAATATCAGGCTCATTACGAAGGTGAAGCTTTAAATATTGGGGACATGGTTATGATCGAAGAATCAAAACCTATATCTAAAAATAAAAATTGGATTTTAAAAGAAGTTATAAAAGGTACGATGCCTAATTTGGAAGAAAGCATTAAATAAAAAATATGATTCAATTACGCACAATGTTGAGTGTTGCCGATAACAGTGGAGCTAAGTTGGTCCAGTGTATTAAGGTTTTGGGTGGATCCGGCAGAAAAATTGCCCATGTAGGCGATATTATTGTTGTATCTATAAAAGAAGCCGAACCAAGAAAATCTGTACACAAGAAAGAGGTTGTAAGAGCTGTTATTGTTCGTCAGAGAAAAGAATTCAAAAGAAAAGATGGGACGTATCTTAGATTTAGCGATAACGCTGTTGTTTTAGTTGATAACAAAGAACCTAAGGGAGGAAGAATTTTTGGTCAAATACCAAGAGAGCTAAAGGAAAAAGGTTTCGATAGGATAATTTCTTTAGCGGAGGAGGTGGTATAAATATTTCGTAAACATTATTGGTATGAAAATAAAAAAAGGAGATCAAGTAAAAATAGTATCTGGTAAGGATAAAGGTAAAACTGGAAAAGTTATCAGAGTTTTTCCCGAAGACAATAAAGTTTTAGTGGAAGGCTTGAACTTGTTTAAAAAACATGTCAAATCTCGCCAGCAAGACAAAAAGGGTGAAATTATTTTAATTCCAAAACCAATTACTATTTCTAAGATTATGATGATGTGTTCTTCTTGCAATAAGCCGACCAGAATTGGTTATTCTATTACTGACGGAAACAAGACAAGGATTTGCAAAAAATGTAAGCAAACGTTATAAATTACAAGCCATGATCGGATTAAAAGATAAAATTCAAAAGGAAACCAAGGTTTTACAAGAAAGGCTAAAAACAGCCAATATTTGGGCTTTGCCTAGAATTACCAAGGTTGTGGTTAATGTTGGTTTGGGTAGAGTTGTTGTGGCGAGTGCTAAACCCGAGGATATTATTAAAAGAGTTTCGGAGGAAATTTCGCGCATAACCGGACAAAAGCCAGTAGCTACAGAAGCAAAAAAAGCCATTGCTTCTTTTAAAACAAGACTCGGCATGTCTCTAGGCGTTAAAGTAACTTTGCATGGTTCTAAGATGTATGACTTCTTGGAAAAATTTGTAAGAACAGCCTTGCCAAGAACCAGAGATTTTAGAGGCATGAAAGAAAGCTGTGTAGATAGTCATGGTAATTTGAATGTTGGACTTAAAGATCATACGGTTTTTGCAGAAGCTTCGGCGGACGCTGCTCATTCATTTGGTTTCCAATTTACAGTTAAGGTTTTGAATTCAAATAAAGAAAAGAGTTTAGAATTTTTTAAATTATTAGGTTTTCCATTCGAAAAGAAAACGAGATAAAATTATGCCAAAAACATCAGTCATTGCTAGAGCCAAAAAGAAACCTAAGTTTTCAACCCGACAGGTTAATAGGTGCTGGAAGTGTGGTCGCAAAAGAGCGTTTATGAGAGATTTTGGTTTGTGCAGGATTTGTTTTAGAGAGTTAGCGAACAAAGGCGAAATACCAGGAATTAAAAAATCAAGTTGGTAAAAATTTATGGACCCAATATCAGACATGTTAACAAGAATAAGGAATGCTGGAGCCGTTAATAAAGAAACGGTTAGTATGCCTTTTTCTAAAATGAAACAAGAAATAGCCAATGTTCTAAAAAAGGCTAATTTGATTTTAGATTTTGAAAAGAAAGGCAGAAATGTTTCTGGTAAGAAATTGGAATTAAAACTTAAATATGTAGAATCGTATCCCGCTATATCTGGCGCTAAAAGAATATCTAAACCAGGACAAAGGATCTATATTAAACATAACGAAATTTTTTCCAAAAAAGATGGAACTATTAAAATAATTTCAACTTCCAAAGGTATTATGGTGGATATCGAAGCCAGAAGAAGTAAGTTGGGCGGAGAAGTTGTTTGTGAAATAAATTAAAAACCCATGTCTAGAATAGGAAAGAAAATAATAATTTTGCCGGAAAAAGTCTCTGTAGAAGAAAGAGATGGTTTTGTTTTGATTAAGGGTCCAAAAGGCGACCTGTCTTTTAGGTTACCAAGAGGAATAGCTATATCTCTTAAAGAAAAGGAATTAACAGTTACCGCTAAAAATGAAACTAATCCTTCGTGGGGTACTGCGAGGTCCATAATAGATGGAATGGTTTACGGAGTTGTTAATGGTTATGAAAAAAAACTCGACATTGAAGGTGTGGGTTTTAAAGCTCAGCTTCAAGGCAATAAGTTAATATTAAATATTGGTTTTTCACATCCTGTTGAGTTTGAATCTCCGGCTGGCGTTACATTAAGAGTTGAAAAAAATAGTATTTTTGTAAGCGGGTTCGATAAATTTTTAGTAGGACAAGTTGCGGCTAAAATAAGAAATTTTAAAAAACCAGAACCATACAAAGGAAAGGGAATACGCTATTCTGGTGAAATAATTAGACGCAAAGCCGGCAAGAAAGCGAGCGCTGGAGCCTAAAGATTATATATAAAGATATGAAAAACGTAATAAGATTAAACAGAATTAAACGCCATGTTAGAGTAAGGGCAAAAGTAAAAGGAACTAAAGAGTGCCCAAGGCTTTCTGTTTTTAGATCTATTAATCATATCTATGCTCAATTAATTGATGATGATAGTTCAAAAACTTTGGCTCAGTTTAATGATTTGGTTAAGAAAGGAACAAAGGTTAAAGATAAAGCTAATGGTGCTACAAAAGCTAAGAATGTAGGTAAAACTTTGGGTGATGAAATTATGAAAAAAGGTTTTACGAAAATAGTTTTTGATAGAGGCGGATACAAATATCATGGTCGCGTGCAAGCTTTGGCAGATGGGCTAAGAGAATCGGGAGTTAAATTTTAAACATGGAAACAAAACCAACAAATCCAAATAGTAATAGCAATAACAGACCAGGCGGGGGAGGCTTTGGCGGCCGCGGCCGTGGGCGCGGAGGAGCTGGTGGTAGGCCGCCTTTTAATAAGGAAAAAAGAGACAAAGAATTCGAAGAAAAAGTTTTAGAAGTTGCTCGTGTAACTAGAGTTGTTAAAGGAGGAAAACGTTTTAAATTTAGAGCCGCCGTTGTGATTGGAGATAAAAAGGGTAGAGTAGGTTTTGGTTTAGGTAAAGGATCCGATGTTGCTCAATCTGTTGCGAAAGCTGTTCATCAAGCCAAAAAACATTTAATAAATGTGCCTATTGTTAATGGTACGATTCCTTTAGCAATTAAAGTTAAATATAGTTCTGCTATTGTTTTCTTAAAACCAGCCCCTGCTGGTAGAGGTATAAATGCTGGAGGTGCTGTTAGAGTTGTTTCCGAACTATCTGGCTTAAAAGATATTATTGGCAAGATTCTTTCTCGTTCTGGAAGTAAAATAAATAATACCAGAGCCACATTGAAAGCCCTAGAATTAATTGCTATTAAAGCCAAAAGATAAAAATATGGATTTACATAATTTAAGCCCAAGAACAAAGGGTAAAAATGAAAAGAGGATTGGCCGAGGCGGCAAGCGAGGTACTACTTCTGGTCGTGGTACAAAGGGTCAAAAATCTCGTGCTGGGCACAGAATAAGGCCGGCCATTCGTGATGTAATGAGAAGAATTCCAAAGTCTCGCGGTTACAGCTTTAAGAGTTTTCAAAAGACTTTTATTCCAGTTGAACTTTCGCTATTAGATGGAAAATTTGATAATGGAGAAAAAGTTACTCCAAGAACTTTGCAAGCTAAGGGTATTATAGTTGTAGGCAAAGGAGTTTTGCCAAAAGTAAAAATTCTTGATGGAGGACATATTACCAAAAAGTTAATTTTGGAAAATTTAGCTGTTTCCGAAAAAGCGGCCGCCAAGATATTGGCAGTTGGTGGGGAAATAAGGAAGCCTGTTAAATAGGTCCGATTGATCACCCCTTAATAAGCTCGGGGTACTAAGTTTTATAGCTATTCGTTTCGCTCATAGATAAAATTGGCATGAATAAATTTCTACAAATTTTTAAAATCCCAGATCTTAGAAAAAAGATATTTTTTATTTTTGGTATGCTTGTAATTTTTAGGTTGGCTTCGTCTATACCAATGCCGGGCATCGATAGAGTAAGGTTGGCCGAACTTTTTTCTTCTAACCAATTATTAGGTTTAGTAAGTTTATTTACCGGAGGAACTTTAAGTAATTTCTCGGTTATTCTTTTGGGTTTAGGGCCATATATTACTGCATCTATTATAATGCAGCTTTTAACAATGATTTTTCCAAAGTTAAGAGAGATGTATATGGAATCTGGGTCCGAAGGCAAGGCAAAGTTTAACCAATTTTCTAGATTATTAACTATTCCTTTGGCTGCCCTTCAGTCTTTGGCCACCGTTTCTATTTTTAGAAGCCAAGGTATAATAACTTCTTTGCCTTTTTTTGATCTAATTACTTTAATAGCTACGGTTACTGCCGGAACCATGTTTTTAGTTTGGATAGGCGAACTTATTACTGAAAAAGGAATTGGTAATGGAACATCTCTTTTAATATTTGCGGGTATAGTTGCTAGCTTGCCTACTAGTGTGGGGCAAAGTTTAATTGCTTTTGATCCTAGTCAAATTTTTACATATTTAGTTTTTACAGCTGTTGCAGTTGTTGTTATTGCTGGAATCGTAATTATTTCGGAAGGACAAAGAAACATTCCAGTGGCTTTTGCTAAAAGAATTAGAGGCCGAAGAACTTTTGGTGGTTTTTCTAGCCATATTCCATTGCGTGTTAACCAAGCCGGTGTTATTCCAATAATTTTTGCGTTATCTATTTTGCTTTTCCCTGGTTTGATTGCACAGTTTTTATCTACCTCTAGTATTACTTGGCTTGCTAATATTTCTAAAAGTTTAGCGGCATTCTTACAGCAACCATTAACTTACGGAATTTTATATTTCTTTTTGGTTACAGTGTTTACTTATTTTTATACCGCAGTTACGTTCGATCCTAAAGCTATTTCCGAGAATGTTCAAAAACAAGGAGGCTTTATTCCTGGTATAAGGCCGGGTGAACCAACAGCAACCTTTATAGGTAACGTGGTTAATCGTATAACCTTGGTAGGCGCTTTGTTTTTGGGTTTGATAGCAATACTACCTCTTATTGTTCAACGAGCCTTTGGAATTACTACTTTAACCTTGGGTGGTACAGCTTTATTGATTGTTGTTTCTGTTGTTTTGGAAACTATGCGTCAGATAAATGCGCAGTTAACGCTAAGGGAGTATGATAACTTTTAATATTTACCTGCGAGCGTAAGCGAGTAGCTGTAAATATTAACCCTGTTCCAATTTTGCTTCGGAATATTAGCTAAACTTTTTATTTAGTTATTCTGTATTTTTTATGCAAAGTGCGTGTGCGAATAGCACACCCTGTTATGGGCGAAGCACTTTGCCTAGTATTATTGAGCAAAATTGGAATATGGGTAGGGTATTGTTGCGGTCTTGCAATATTTTTTAGCTTGGATTAGAATGTTGCTAAGGATCGGTGACCACTAAAGATAACGGGTCGGTTACCGATTGGTGAAAACACAAGCCTATACACAGAGGGGAGCTCTGTATGAGGTTTCTGCCATTAGAGACGTGATGGGTGTGTATCTGAAGTTTAGGTGCACACCCTAAGTTTAAAGCTACACAGTTCTTTCGGTCCGTCCTAAGGACGAGACCAACCAAGTCGCCTAGAGCGACAAGATATGTCGGGCTAAGCTCGACGCGTGAGCCACAACCAAAGGTTGTGGCTCATTTTTTTACCCCGCACATAATGTATGTGCGGGGTTTAATACATAAACAAAGGCAGTATGGTGTAGAGAACCATAGAGATGGCAATTAATATTGCCCCAATAAGCCAGAAGATTTTAATTAGTTTCTTGGATTTGATCATATACGATATTATTATACTATCATGCAGCGAGAAGAGTTTACTATATTGTTAAAAAAGAAATGGCCGGTGTGGCTGGGTTTAGGTGCTGTATTTTTGTTTTCTTTATTTTTGGCAGGACGTGAATTTTATAGGTGGTATGGAATAAACAGCGAATATAAAATAGTAAAAGACAAAACAGATTCCTATGAGCAAGAATCTAAAAAACTTCAAACTGAAATAGATAGTCTTTCTAAGCCCGAGGTTTTAGAAAAAGAAGCTAGATCACGTTTAAACTTAAAAAAAGAGGGTGAGTCGGTTTTAGTGGTAGTGGGTGAAGATAATTTTCCGGAAGAGAAATTTTTAAATGCCGAAGTACATAGTGTTATTAATGATCCAAACAGTATTTGGTTTAATCTTAAAAATTGGTTAAAATATTTTAATATAAAAAAATGAAAAGTCATCACATTGGAGTATTAGCTTTAACATTGGTTTTTTTGGTAGGCGGTCTTTTAAGTTATACATTTGTTCAAAATGGATATTTTCCAGTGGCTAGTATAAATGGGAATTTAGTAAGCCAACGAACCGTTAAAGAAAACGCAGATGTTTCGCGTAGGCTATATAACCAAGGACTGGTTGGTTCTAGTAAAGAAATGGATGATCTTTTTAAAAAAAGTTCGGAAAAAGAATTGATTAAGAATTCTTTAGAAGGGCTTATAATCAATCAAATAGTAAAATCTTCAGCCACAAGCGAACAAGTTAAAAAAGCAGAAAAAGAAGTTGCTATCACTTTCGATTACAAGGCCGAGGCTAATCTTTCAACTGTTTTAAAAACTGTTTATAAATGGGATGCCGATAAATTTAAAGAAAGAATTTTAGAACCGCAGGCTTTGTTACAAGTGGTTTCACAAGAAAAGGGAGCGGACTTTGATAATTGGCTAAAATCGGCTAAATTAAAAGCCAATGTTAAGGTTTGGTTCTCGCCTTATAAATGGGAGAAAGGGGAGTTAAAGGTTAAGTAATTTGTAATTAGTCAAAATGCGGTTGTAGTACAATGGCAGTACACGACCTTCCCAAGGTTGAGACGTGGGTTCGATTCCCATCAGCCGCTCACTTAATAAATTTAGATTTTATAAACCCAATAATTTTTTCTCGGTCGGATTTGTTTTTTAAGATATGAATTGATGAAGGTAAAACAGAAAGAAAAATAATCAGCGCGATTATCGGTAAAAGATATTTATCTATATCTGGAATCGCATTACCTAGATAGTAACCCATACTGGTTAATCCTACTGCCCATAAAAATGCTCCAATTACGTTGTAAAATAAAAATACATGGTATTTCATTTTGCCAACTCCGGCGAGTATTGGTGCAAATGTGCGTACAACAGGCATGAACCGTGCAAGTATTATGGCTTGACCACCGTGTTTTTGGTAAAACTTTTGTGCTCGTTCTAATTGATCACGGTGAAACAAAAAAGAATCTTCTTTAGTAAAAAGTTTGTAGCCAACTTTATTGCCAAAGGCGTAACCAAAACTGTCGCCTAAAACAGCCGCAATAAATGTTAGCGCAGCTAGAATTTTAATATCTAAAAAGTTTTGTGAAGCTAAAAAACCTGCCGTAAAAAGCAGGCTGTCGCCTGGTAAAAAGAATCCAATAAAAAGCCCAGATTCGGCAAAAACTATACCGAATAAACCTAAGTATCCGGCTGTTTTTATTAAACTAATTAAATCAAAACCTATCATGGAGCCGATGGTCGGAATCGAACCGACGACCTTCGCTTTACGAAAGCGCTGCTCTGCCAACTGAGCTACATCGGCCTATCTGCATCTGCCTTGTAAAATACCATTTTTCTGATACTATGGAAAGCGAATGAAGTTGCTAATATCCAGCTATACTTTTGAGCCATTTCCTTTGGAAGAGGTGTTTTTGTTTGCGCATAATGTTAAGGCTGATGGCGTGGAATTAGTAATAACTCCGCAGGTTATAAAACTAGGTTTTGAAGCTATAAAAAAACTCTCGGAAAAATACCAAGTTCCTGTGGTTAACATACACCAACCACCTTGGTATGTTCTTTTTACTGGCAAAAAACAAATGGAAAAAATGATAGCCATTGCCAAAGATTTTAATGCAGAAAATTTAGTTGTTCATTTGGCTACAGTAAGAAGGAATTTTAACAGTAAATTTTTTGATTGGATAAAGCAAAGGGAAGTTGAGAGCAAAATTAATATAGCTTTCGAAAATGCGGCGCCACGAAGTTTAGAAGATTGGCCAAGTTATTGCGGTCACCCAGAAAAGTTGGAGAGTTTTGTAAAATCAAGAAATATTAACCTGACGTTGGACGTAGCTAAATCTTTTTTAAAAGGTTTTGATCCGTACCAATTTTTTCAAAGAAACCATAACAATATAAAAGTGATTCATGCTCACGGGTTTGATCACCAAGGTGATTTTCACAAAGGTTTTTTAGAAGATACATTTGATTGGGCTGGTTTTGCCTCTTTTATAAAAAAGTTTAATTACACCGGAGCCATAACTATGGAAATTTTCCCTTTGCATAAATTGTTTTACTTTAAACTTCCACCCAAGGCAAATTTAGACAGAGCCAAAGACATAGCGGAAGAGAATTTTAGGATGTTGAAGAGAG
>JAUYOU010000069.1 GCA_030697855.1 bacterium | reverse complement strand
GCCTTCATACTTGTTTGTAGGTTCCGGCTTTGTTTCAAAATGATTAGAAGCAAAACTAGCTTTTAGATCGTTTTCATCCATAACGCCACCGTTAGATTTTATGAATTCGTTTAAAACAGTTATTACAGGCCTTGTAACAGATTCATTAGAAGCACTCTTAATATGCTTTAAAGCATCGGCTTCTATCTGCCTAACCCTTTCACGTGTAATACCGTAGCGTTGCCCTATAGCTTCTAGGGTATCGTAATCATCTTTTCCAATGCCAAATCGGGACAAGATTATGTCCTTTGAGCGGTCCGATAGGTTATCTACCAATCGGCTAACAATTTTTTTGATATCAAACTTGACCATTTTGATTAGCCCCGTTATATCCTTGCTTGGACTACGGGGTTTTTAAATAAATTAATAAATAATTTTTTATAACTACACCCATAACATCCTTAAGGGCTGGATATAACGGGGTTAATATTAACTTTTAAGCTTTTATATACTATCACTACCTAAAATATATGTCAAACCCCGTAGTAACTTGAGCTGTAATTAAACCAGGTTTTTTGACCTTTTAGTGCCTTTTGACACGTAATTTGTAACCAGCATACAAGTTATCAAAACCTTACAAATCTGGTTTAATAAAAAACCTTCAGCTCAACTACTACAGGGTCAAATACCCTATGTAACCCAAGAAAACGCGCTATTTATGCTTGGGGCCCGCCCAGATGCTCAATATTGGGCTCGCTAAAAATATAGAGGAATAAGTTCCAAAAAACACCCCTATAAGTAGCACAAGCGACAAATTCTTGGTACTTTCCCCCCCTAGTAAGTAGCTAGCCGAAAGCACCAGAAACACCGTAAGAGAAGTGTTAATAGAACGAGCAAGTGTCTGATTAACACTGTTATTTATAGTTACAGAAAAGCCTTCGGAAGGATTCTTTCTTAGGTTTTCTCTTATTCTATCGAAAACTACAATGGTGTCGTGAACCGAAAAACCTAAAATAGTAAGGATAGCTGTAATAAAATAAGCGTCAATTTCTATCCCATAAAAATGCCCTAGAGTTGCAAACACACCCATTGGAATCGTAACGTCGTGTATTAAAGCAACAATCGCGATTATTCCATACTTCCAAGAAGAGACAGGTTTAGAGACTTTTCTAAACGCCCAAGCAATATAGCCAACTATTAAAACAAGGACATAGATAAGTGCTTTTAAAGATTTTTTCTGAAGTTCTTTGCCTATAACTGGTCCTATGGAATCGAATTTTTTCTCTTCTATTGGAGAGACAGAATTTAAATCTTGCTTCATAGCCTCGTGAGTATTTTCGTTGACAGATCTAAATTTTAAAATTAAACCCTTGTCCCCCGTTGGTTGTAAAACAGCATTTTCTAATTTATAAAAAGATAAAGAATTTAAAACTTCCTCGTTGGTTGGGCGAGTGCCTTTAAATTCTATTTCCCATTGCGAACCACCGGTAAAATCTATACCTAGCTTTAAACCCCAAAAAATAACGGGTAAAATACTAACCACAAGCAATACTGCAGAAATAGTTAAGTAAATTTTTCTTTTAGGAATTATTTGCAACATAAAATTTATTGACGCCAAAGGAATTTAATTCTTTCCAACTTTGTGCCTTCAAAAGCCCTTAAAAATGTTCTAGTTAAAGTTATAGCCGAAAACATTGAAATTAAAATACCGATAATAAGCGTTAGGGCAAAACCTCTAACCAAGCTAGAACCAAAAGTATAAAGTACAAAAGCTGTAATTAAACTAGAAACATTGGAATCGCGAATGGAAGTCCACGCCCTAGCAAAACCTTCTTTTACAGAAAGTCCAAAAGCCTTACCGCTTCTTAATTCTTCTTTCATCCTTTCAAAAATTAAAACGTTGGCATCTACCGCCATACCAATAGAAAGAATAAAGCCCGTAATGCCCGCTAAAGTTAATGTAACTGGAATAAGTTTAAATATAGCAAGAGAAATTATTGTATAAATTATTAAAGCAAGAACTGCCATTACACCTGCCAAGCGATACCAAACAACCATAAACACTACCACTAAAATAAAACCTATAATACCCGCCACTAAACTCTTTTCTAAAGAAGCTTGACCAAGTGTTGCACCAACGCTTTGTTGGGAAATTAATTCTATAGGCACAGGCAAAGCACCAGAATTTAAACGCTCCACCAAAGTTTTGGCTTCATCTATAGAAAAGTTTCCCGTTATTTGAGCGCTACCATCTAAAATTTCTTGCTGAACAACTGGAGCAGAAATCGGCTGGCCATCTAAATATATAGCAAGCTGTTTACCCACATTCTTTTTGGTTATTTCGGCAAAAAGCTGTTTACCAATGTCGTCAAATTCTAACAAAACCTCGGGGCGAGTTGTTTGTGAACTAAAAGCTAAACTAGCCTTTTTAATATAACGGCCACTTAAACCCGAAGAAACAAAGTAGGGATCAATTTGAGTTAAATCGGGTTCTTTACCTTCGAAAGAATCTAATATTTTTTTAACTTCTTCTTCGGAACGTTGTTCTTTAAATTCTAAAAATGGAGTTTGGCCAATTAATTTTATAGCTTGATTGATATCTTTTACACCGGCTAGTTCCACTATAAGCCTCCAACTTTCGCCAGAATGATTAACAGTTATGGAAGGCTCCGAAACTCCAAAAAAATTAACTCGGCGTTCTACCACGTCTTTTAAGCCATTCATATAGGAATCCTTCTCGGATTCTTCTACACCGGAAAGATCGGCTTGGTAAACTAAGTGTGTTCCACCTAAAAGATCCAAACCCAAACGAAAAGGTTTTAATAAAAAACTAGGATAAAAATTGCCAACAGGATGAACAAAAACTCCGGCTATAATAGCCAGAAGTATTATTAGAGGTATAGCAATTCGAGGAGACATTGAATTTATTTCCTTACAACACTAGCGCATTATTGGGATAAATGTCAAAAAGAAAACCCCGACCTAAGTCGGGGTAAATCACAAAACCTCATTTAGAGTATGGCTTACACACCCTGGCTTTCAATGCCCAGAAACCAACCTTAAAATTCTGGACAACTCGCCCACCCATAGTAAGCGGAAGTGGCAAGTTATGCAAATCAACTTCGCTAGGCTTGAGCGACAAGTTGAAATTCCTTGCGAGCCATAGTTGGTATCTTTCCTCAGCCAACCGCTCTCTTTCAAGTCTACGCTGGCGTAATACTTCCTCTTCTTCTTTTTTCTTCTCTGGAGAAACAGGTAATCTTTTCATCCAGATAACAATTACAGACAAACATATAGCGACAAAAGCAGAAGCAACAGCCAACATTTTCCACCAATCTACCGAAAAATCAATTGCCCAAATCCCTAGGCCAAAAAGAAGAAATATTGCTAATTCCACTCCAGTCACTGGCATTTGCTTTATGGTATAACCATGATGGTTCTCTTCCCATACACGGTAAGAGTTATACTGAAGTATATTGAGTTCGGGACGCTGAAGTTTTAAGGCTAGCCAAGTTTCTTTGAAAATGTTTTGGGGCTTGTAGCCAAAAAAGAAAGCTACCAGGCTCCCAAAAAACACAAAAGATGCGTACAACGTAGCCCCAATAAAAAAGATTATCGGCTGAAGTGTGAAAGCAAAAATCTTCCGTTTACGATAATCACACTCATCTTTAGGAAGACCATCCATCCACAAATTCACCCAACTCCATACAGCATTTCTGAAACGAGTTCTAGGTTTTTCGGCAAAAAGTTCTTCGGGTACTCGAAACTCCACCACAGTTGCCGCAACAACCGTGTATTCCAGCTCTGACGGAATCAGTCCTTCTTCAAGATGTGTCCAAGAAATAGAACGTGAATAATTATCTGTCCTATCTCTGTTTAAAAGACTCTTTATCGCTGAATCCAGAGACTCCTCGCTTCCAGCAAGAGCAAGAACAGCCATGCGATGATAGCCAGGTCTAAAGACGGGTATAAATTTTACACCTGCGCTTACTTTACAAAGATATCTACGACCATAGTCGGCGGCTTGATGACTAGAAGCTTCACTTTGTGTCTGTTCAAAAAACAGCAAATACTTGGGGGCTTTTGCGATAGTTTCATCGCTAAACACCCATTGTACCGGAATGGTGGCAGAATTCATTTCTTCTTTGCCGCCATTCAGCACAACCTCCATTCCCACTGACACTGCTTTTAAAGCGCGTCTTACTTCGGTAGTCATACTAAACTCCTTTCGGAAAAGGTAAAAACTAACTAAATGAGATTTATTAAAGAACCGTTATACAATATATAACCACTCATATAATATATAGTCAAATGAAAAATATTACATCTTCCTATATCACAAAATCTTTAACTGCTTTAAAGCTTTTTCGTATGTTTCGTAAACATCGCGGGCTTGGTTATATGAAAGTCTAAAAGTAGCATCGTGAACCAAAGAATTTCTAACTTTGTGAACGCGCCAAACATCGTTTATGTTTGGCAAATGTTCGGGCAAAACTTTTTGCAATCTTTCGCCCATACTTTCCCCTTTATAACCCAGCAAAGTTAAAACGTGATCAAAAAAATTATCAGCTTCTATAACCGCCAGTTTCCATTGAGCATCGTCCTGCATATTTAACCTTAAGCCTAATTGACCCCAGTAATCTTTTAATTCTTTTAATGGCAATGCAATGCCTTCATCTGGTTTTTTATTCTTATTAAAATAATAAGAATAATACATTCTCTTTTCCGCATAAAAACCAGACTTGGCCTTAAACCAAATTCCAGCAGAAATAAAAGATATCGTTACTATTAAAAATAGAACCTTAAAAACCGTTATAGAGGTTGAGACCTCCGGATTTTTAAGTAATGTTGTTAAAAAATCTGAAAAGTTATAAAAAAAATCCATCAGCTAGCTTTTAGCTTTTAGCTTTTAGCTTCATTAGTATTTCCTAAAAGCTAATGAAGCTAACTAGCTAACGAAGCTGTTCGTAGAATTCGCCTACTTTAAATAATAAACTTTCCGCAAACCATGGGCCCAAAATTTGTAACCCCACTGGTAGATTATTAATTTTACCGCAATTTAGAGAAAGCCCACAGACCCCAGCCAAGTTGGCGGTAACTGTAAAAATATCGGCAGCATACATTTCTAAAGGATCGGCGGTTTTTTCGCCTATTTTAAATGCTGTTGTAGGAGAAGTTGGTGTAAAAATTACATCTACATCTTCAAACACTTCCATAAAATCTTTTTTAATTAGCGTCCTTACCTTTTGAGCTTGCGAATAATAAGCATCGTAGTAACCAGAGGATAAGGTATAAGTACCTATCATAATACGACGTTGAGTTTCGGCACCTAAAAATTGCCCTTTTGTTTTAAAATATGTATCTATTAAGTCTTTAGCTTCAGCACGCATACCATAACGAATTCCATCGTACCGCGCCAAGTTGGCCGAACACTCTGCTGGCTGAATAATATAATAAGCGGCTAAAGAATATTCGGTATTTGGTAAACTAATTTCTTTTATTGTAGCGCCCTGCGATTCAAACCATTTAACTGCTTTCATTACAGTTTCTTTTACTTCCGAATTTAAACCCTTAGCTTCAAAATATTCTTTAGGAATTCCAATTTTTAAATCAGCAATATTAATTTCTTCTACTCTATCTAATAGTTTAGAATTATTTGGCACAGTTGTTGAATCCAAAGGATCGTGTCCAGAAATTGTTTCGTAAATTAAAGCTACATCTTTTACAGTTTTAGCCATTGGGCCAATTTGATCTAACGAAGAACCACTAGCAATCGCACCGAAACGAGAAACTGAACCGTATGTAGGTTTTAAACCAACAACACCACAAAAACCAGATGGTTGGCGTATAGAACCGCCCGTATCTGTACCAAGCGCACCCAAACACATATCAGCAGCTAACGCGGCGGCGGAACCACCAGAAGTACCCCCAGCTACCCTAGAAACATCGTGTGGATTCTTGGTTACACCAAACGCCGAATTTTCTGTAGAAGAACCTATGGCGAATTCATCTAAATTTGTTTTGCCTAAAACCACTACGTTTTCTCTGTTTAATCTTTCTATAACAGTAGCGTTATAAGAAGCTTTATAGTTTTCTAAAATTTTTGAACCCGCCGTGCAAATTTCGTCTTTGACCAATATATTGTCTTTAACAGCAAGCGGGATACCGGTTAAGTAACTGGCTTGATCGTTTTTTATTTTAGTATCGGCTTCCTTGGCACTAACCAAAGCTTTTTCGGCATGAACCGAAAGAAAAGCATTTAATTCTTTATTTTTAGAATCAATTTCTTTTAAATAATGCGAGGTTAATTCTACAGAAGAAATTTTTCCGTTTGTTAAAAGTTCGTTGGCTTTTTCGATTGTTAAATCTTTTAGATTCATAAGTATAACTTAATTCTTAATTCATAATTCCTTATTCTTTGATAATACTTCTGGCACAATTACAAAATTATTTTTGTGTTCCGGAGCTTGGTTTACTAAACTATTTCCATCGTTTTGACCTAACAGACCTCTGTCTACGTCTTTTTTAAAAATACTTTCTAAACCAGTTATTTGACTAATGGGTTCTACACC
>JAUYOU010000066.1 GCA_030697855.1 bacterium | reverse complement strand
TTTTGGATTTTTGTTTTATGCGTTTAAGAAATCAAGGCTAAGCGAAGTTGAGTTAGGTGTTTTAGCTAGCTGGGTGTTTATTTTAAGCACTAAATTCTTTTATACAACTTCTTTACCTTTAGAATTTATGTTTTGGTTCTTGCCAGTGCTATTTATTTTGGCGGGCAGAGGCGAATCGGATGATTCTATAAATTCGATACAGTACAGATTCCAACAAGGTTCTGTAAAAACATTGGTAATATTTTTTGTGCTATTGGTTTTGCTAACTGCAACTTTAGGAGGATTATATTTTTCTGTTAAAAGGTGGCTTGCTGAAAATAATTTTGCGAATGTTGTAACCGCGTCAAACACGGTTAGTGCCGAAGATGGCGTTAAAAAAAGAGATGAACTTGTGAACGGTGTTTATGCTTCTATTACTGCTAATCCTTACGAGGTTAGGTACTTTAGGGCTTTGTCGCAGGTTTTGTTTCAAAAATTAAACGATGTGTTTACAGAAATTAATTCTAGAGAAGGTGCGGAAAGACAACCAAAAGCCGAAGAATCAACCCTTATACAAAATTTAACCATTAGAACAGTTAATGCGGTACAAGAAACTGCCAAGCTAGATCCTAATAATGTAGATGTGATAGTTGATAATGCAGAGTCGTACAGAAATTTGGTGCCGTTGGTTCAGGGTTCGGAAGATTTAGCGATACAAAGCTACGAAAAAGCTACGACATTAGAACCTATTAATCCATATATTAAAACCCAGTTAGGGCAATTATATTTGGTTAAATCTAATTTGTTTAATCAGCAGGGAGAGGTAGATAAAGATTTAGTAGCTAAATCTAAAACTGCTTTAGAAGATGCTTTAAAGTTGAATCCAAATTATGCTAACGCCAGATACTTCTTTGCGTTAATACAAGATAAAGAAGGAAATAAAAAAGGAGCTTTGGAAAACTTCAAGATATTAAAATCGACTAATCCGGATAATAAATTAATAGCCGAAATAATTACTAACTTGGAACAAGGTTTACCAGCGCTTGGTGTGCCACCACAACCAGCTACACCACCAAATTCTTCTAAGGCGAAGGAGACAAAGGGGATACCAGCTAAATAGCGCTAGAACAAGCTAAAAGCCTCAAGATTATACATCTTGAGGCTTTTTTGATATTATCTATTTGTTATAATTGTTATAAAAAAGGGCCTGTAGCTTAGTGGGTTAAAAGCAAAGGTTTTTGCTTTTAACGGGCGATTACAATAAAATTTAATTAGTTAAAAATCGCCCCGGAAGAGCAGCCGGTTTGTTCCGAAAATCTTCGCGAGGTGTAGCCGAGAGAATAGATTTTCTAGATCCCGTTTTGTCTGCCGTGTTTAATATAATTGGGGGTATAGCTTAGTGGTAGAGCAGCCGGTTTGCATCCGGCAGATGGGAGTTCGATTCTCCCTACCTCCACAAATAATGGCGAAGATAACGGGATCATGAAATTGTAACTGCTCGAATGATCTCACAGACAATTTCGGGACATCCGGCAGATGGGAGTCCGATTCTCCCCATGTCCACAAAAATAAAAGGGATGAAATGGGAGAAAGGGGGTAAAAGGGTAAAAACCCGCGCACTTTATGCGCGGGTTTTTGGTTTTCCCCTTTTGTGGATATGTTTTGTTGTTGTGTTCATTTAAATAAAAGTTTAAAATGTGGAGTACAGGGTTACAGAAGTGGGAGAATGTGGATAATAGTGTGCACAAGTCGGTTAGAAAGGGGATAAGGGCTTTGTCCGCGAGCGGAGTGAGCGGTAACAAAACCTTACCCAGCACCTTTTGGAAGTATAAATATTTTTACTTTAAAAAGGTGCTGGGTGCTGACTTTTGTAATTGCTCGTAATAACTCGCAAACAAAAAACGCATGTTTATAGGAGAATATCGCCATACAATTGATGCCAAAAGAAGATTAGCTGTACCGGCTAAATTTAGAAAAAGAATTGGAGAGGTGGCGGTATTAACAAAGAGTTTAGATAATTCTTTGGTTTTATACCCAATGAAAGAATGGGAAGAACTTGCCACTAAACTTTCAAAACTACCAGTAGGGCAATCAGGTACAAGAAGTTTTGTTAGAACAATGTTAGCAGGAGCCACAGATGTCGAAATTGATTCGTTGGGCAGGGTTTTGATTCCAGATTATTTAAAAGATTTTGCTGGTTTAAAAAAGAATGTTGTAATAGCAGGTTTATTTAACAGGTTAGAAATTTGGGACGAAGAAAACTGGAACGAGTATAAAAAGAATTCGGAAAAATCGACTCCAGAAATTGCTGAAAAGTTGGGAGAATTAGGAATATATTAGCTTTCAGCTTC
>JAUYOU010000062.1 GCA_030697855.1 bacterium | reverse complement strand
GCAAATAAAGCTGAAAAGACTTTAGCACCGTCTAAAGGATCAAAAGGAATCATATTTTTATTAACAATAATTCCAACTTCTTCCAGTTTTTTTCCAGCCTCGGCACCTGTTAATTTTAAAGGTGTAACATCTATTAACATTAAGTGATTATCCGTTCCATCAGACACAACAGAAAAACCAAAATTGGTTAATTCGCTAGCCAATGCTTTGGAATTTTTAACAATTTGTTCTGCGTATTCTTTAAAACTAGGTTGGCTGGTTTCTTCCAAAGAAACTCCCATAGCCGCAATCGTATGCAACTGTGGCCCGCCTTGTAAACCTGGAAAAACTGCTTTATCTATATTTTCCGATAATTCTTTTTTAGAAATAATTATAGCGCCTCTTGGGCCGCGCAAAGTTTTGTGTGTAGTTGTTGTAACTATGTCGGCATAAGAAAACGGTGATGGGTGTGCGCCACCAGCAACCAAACCGGCAATGTGCGATAAATCAACCATTAATTTTGCGCCAACAGAATCGGCAATTTCTTTAAACTTTTTAAAATCTATTATTCTTGGGTAAGCTGTAGCGCCCGCCACAATTAGTTTAGGCTTAAATTTTTTAGCTTGTTCTAAAATATTTTCGTAATTTAATAAGCCATCCTCGCCCACACCATAATGTTCAAATTTAAATAACTTTCCAGTAAAACTTACTTTGTGCCCGTGCGTTAAATGACCGCCGTGTTCCAAAGACATAGCTAAAACTTTATCCCCTAACTCTAATACACCTAAATATGCAGCTAAATTAGCGATACTACCAGAATAAGGCTGAACATTTACACCCCATTCTTTGTCTGAAATTTCAAACACTTTATAAACCAAATTTTTTGTTTCGTCTTCTATTTTGTCTACAATTTCGTTGCCAAAATAATAACGCTGGTGCGATTTTCCTTCGGCATATTTATTTGTTAATACCGAACCCAGAACAGCCAAAACATTTTTTGAAACAAAATTTTCCGAAGGAATCAAATTTATAGTTTCGTTTTGGCGTTGTGATTCTTCTTTTAAAAGTTTAATTATGTTTGAATCCATTTTATTTTATTTGTATCGTTTTTAAAATATTCAAAAAATTTTCTTTATTAGTTGGATTTATCCTAACAATTTTTGCATTATCTGTGGTTAGGTCAATTATGGTGGATGGATCAGATTCTGGCAAAACCCCGCCGTCTATAAATAGATCGGGTTGATTTTCTTCTTGGCCAAACCTTTCTATAATTTCTCGTGGATCCAAAGAAGAAGCTTCACCCGAAATATTAGCAGAAGTTGCCGTAACTGGCCCTTCAAAATCTTTTATCATACTTTGGCAAAAATAGTTATCGGGGATTCTTAGCGCAATAGAATTTCTACCCGCAGTAAGCAAAAACGAAATACTCGGCTTTTTCTTTAATATAAAAGTGAACGGGCCTGGCCAAAAACTTTTTAATATTTTTTCTCTGGGTTTATCTATAACAGCCATGGCTTTAGCCATGCTTATGGAATTCACTATAACCGGCAAAGGTTTTTTTTCGGAACGTTTTTTAATAGCAAAGATTTTTCTTATAGCATCGTTATCGAAAGCATTAACACCCATACCATAAAGCGTATCGGTGGGATAAATCACCACCCGCCCTTTTAACAAAGCGAGTGCAGCTTCTTTGGAAGCTAATTCCGGAGAAAAATTATTCCTAATATCTAATATCTTCACACTATAAAGTTTATAAACTTATCCTTAACAAAAATAACTTTCTTTACTGGAGAAATAAGATACTTCGAAATATTTTCGTTATTTTTAGCAGCTTCCTCAACCTCTTTTTGAGAAGAATCCGCTGGCAATTTAATAACCGCACGCATTTTAGCATTAACCTGAACAACAATATCTACTTCCTTGTCTTTGACCAGTTTAGGGTCAAACTTTGGCCAAGGTGCTATATGAATAGATTTTTTATTCTTTAAAATTTCTCTAAATATCTCTTCGCTCATATGAGGTGCAAAGGGCGCCATAAGTTTAGCAAAAATTTCTAATTCGTTTTTTCCTACAAATTCTATATTCGCTTCAAACTCATTTAACAAAATCATTAAGGCCGAAATTGAAGTATTATAATTTAAGTTTTCCAAATCTTCTGTAACTTTCTTTATGGTCTTATGCATTACAATTTGGATATTGGAATTTAAAATTTGTTCAGAATTTAGAATTTCTAATTTAGAATTTTGCGAAAGAATCCAGACTCTATCTAAAAACCTTGTTATTCCTTTTATGCCGCCATCTCTAAAATCACCACCTTGATCAAACGACCCTAAAAACATTAAATACATTCTTAAAACATCGGCGCCATAATTTTTAATATATTCGTCGGGATTAATAACGTTGCCCTTAGATTTCGACATCTTTGCGCCATCTTTTATTAACAAACCGTGAGCACGAAATTTTTTAAAAGGTTCATCGAAATTGGTTAAGCGTAAATCTTTAAACACCATTGCCAAAAATCGAACATACAACAAATGCAAAACAGAATGTTCTGCGCCACCAATATACATATCTACCGGAAACCACCTTTTGGTTACAGATTGATCCCAAGCATATTTCTTTTCTTTAGCCGAAGTATAACGCAAATAATACCAAGCTGAATCCAAAAATGTATCGGAAACATCGGTTTCGCGCCTCGCCATACCTTCACATTTAGGACACTTAACCTTAAAAAAGTTTTCATCGGCCGCTAAAGGTGATTCGCTTGTACCTGTGGGACGAAAGTTTTTTATGTAAGGCAATCTAACCGGTAAATCTTTTTCGGGCACCGGCTGCCAGAAACATTTACCACAATGAATCATCGGAATAGGTGCACCCCAATAACGCTGACGAGAAATTAACCAATCACGAAGACGAAACTGAATTGTTTTTTTACCTCCACTCTTTTTTATACCTTCTTCAATAGAAACTAGGGGTGCATTGCTTACTGGTAATTTAAACTTTTGAGCAAATTCTAAATCGCGCTCATCGTGGGCAGGAACACCCATAACAGCACCTGTGCCGTAGCCAGCCAAAACATAATCCGAAATCCAAACTGGTATTTTTTCGTTGTTAACTGAATTCACGGCCAAGATACCAGAAAAAATTCCTGTTTTTTCTTGTTCCGCACGGTCATTTTGCTGATTGCGATTTGCAATAGTTTTTGCAATATAATCCTTTACTTCTTCGGACGCCTGCCAGCCAATGTCTAGCCAGAATTTTGCTTTTTCGGGCGAGATGGCAATAAATGTTACACCAAAAATTGTATCTGGGCGTGTGGTAAAAACTTCCACAAAATGTTTGCCATCTTTTTGACCAGCAATGTCGTGTAAATTAAATTTTATAGAAGCCCCCTCCGATTTACCTATCCAATTTTTTTGAGCAATTTTTACTTTTTCGCTCCAATCAATCGTATCTAAACCCTTAAGAAGTTTATCGGCATACTTTGTTATTCTAAAAAACCATTGTTCTAATTCTTTTTTAATAACTTTGGTATTACATCTTTCGCATTCGCCACTTACCACTTGTTCATCGGCTAAAACTGTTAAACACGAAGGACACCAATTAACCGCCGATTTTTTGCGGTAAGCCAAACCTTTTTTATATAGCTGAATAAAAATCCATTGGGTCCATTTATAATATTCTGGATCGTAAGTTTCTAGTTTTTCGTTCCAAGCAAAACCATTGCCTATCATTTGTAGTTGGCGGTAAAAATTTTTCTCGGAAACTCTGGCTTGATCCATCGGATGCTCACCAATTTTTAAAGCATAGTTTTCGGAATGTATGCCAAAACCATCAAGTCCAATAGGTTCAAAAACGTTATAGCCCTGCATTCT
>JAUYOU010000053.1 GCA_030697855.1 bacterium | reverse complement strand
ATGTAAACAATAACCCCGCCCTAATCCAACCACTAAAACAACTGAGTAAAATATTATAAGCCGAAGGCGCATTCGCTAATTAAAATTATGAGTGAAAATAAATGATCGGGATTTAGTACGGGGTATGACAAATTTAAAATTTATAGACTTAAAAAAATATTAAATAAATTTGGCAAATAAAAATCCGCGCTCTTTGCAGAACGCGGATTATTTTTTTGGAACAATTTCAGAATCTAAACAACACTTCTGCTTGCCCCCATCTTAGAGGACTACTTGCAAGTTCCCCCGAAGAAAAGAAAGCAGCTTTAACATCAACGTGCCTAGTATAAAACCTGACACCGGAAGTATATCGATTAGGTTGATATTTCAGATCCTCGTACCTCACAGTAATTAAAAAATGAGGTGCGATTTTTTGGCCGTAGTTTACGAACCACTGAACGTCTTTTCCAAACCCGACTAATTCGGCAGAAATATTCTTTCCGGAATATCCCCACTTAGCCCATGCTGCCCAGAGATTATTTCTGGTACGGCTGTATCTGTAACTTCCGCCAAGATCAACCGAAGATGGTAAAGTCAAAATAACTTTGGCGTATGAATGAAGTTTGCCATCTTTTTGTTCGCGAACATGACCACCACTGCGTTCACCCAGAAAAGATCCTAGCGATACATATAATCTTTTCTTATGAAAATCCATCTGAATGCCGTCATCAGCATAAACCAACTGATCGTAAATAACGGAATATCCACCGGGTAAGTTCAGTTGGTCTAAACTTTTTTCGGACCATTCTCTAGCAAAAGGCGGAACAAAACGTCCAGCAGTAATTTTATCAATCCGCTTAAATGGCTGAATCAGATTGAGACTTCCTTCCTGAACTTCTATATTCCCACGGAGTAAGGACGTAGAAACATACAAATACGAACGACTAGAATCGCTGATATTCTTAGCAGCATTAATCCAGAGTCTTTCGAAAGCTAGGTGATTGCTGGTAACAGTGTTTTCCCACTGATATTTATAATCCCAGCTCATATATCCGTCGAAATAGACGGAATCACCTCTAGCAACAAACGCAGAAGATTCCTTAGGTAAAACTGTGAAAATCACTAGAAAAGCTATAAAAATGAGACGCTTCATGTAGAAGCTCCTTGTTAGGGTTAATTTATAAGGTTCAATCCATATCCAGTATTCGTGTATATAAGCACAATGTTTTAAAGATGGCAAGTCAGCTTTTCATATTTAGGTTAATAAAATATAATGTATAAATGAATCAGGAACTAATAAGAGAATTAGGTTCTCTACTAGAAAAAGAAAAAAAGGCTTTAACCGAAGAGTTAACTTCCTTTGCTCATCCAGATAAGAATGTAAAAGGAGAGTGGGATTCTAATTACGAAAATTTAGGTGAAGGCTGGGACGAGAATTCACAAGAAGTAACTGAATACGCAACACGCCTACCTATGGAGCATAGTTTAGAAACAAGACTTCAAGATATTAACGACGCGCTAGAAAAAATAAAAAACAACTCTTTTGGAATTTGCGAAAAATGTGGAGAAGTTATAAACGAAGAACGTTTGCGTGTTAATCCGTCTGCCAGAAACTGCGCGAATCACTCATAACTCAAAATTATAACTATGCCCCGTAGTAGAATTTCCAAAATCCTTTCCGAAGGAAAGGCGAAAAAAAATTGGAAATTCATTAGCGGGGCTATAATTTGTAGATGTTCGTTAAACTCACAGACAAATTATGCCTAGCAAAATTTACTCGGCGGCTCTTGTTGGTTTAGATGCACAACCTGTAGAGGTTGAAGTGGACCTCGCCCGAGGTTTGCATGTTTTTAATATTGTTGGCTTACCAGATAAAGCTATAGAAGAAGCAAAAGATAGAATTTCGGCTGCCATAAAAAATACAAAATTAATTCCGCCAAACCAATCTAACCGTAGAGTTATTGTTAACTTAGCTCCGGCCGATTTAAAAAAAGAAGGACCGAAATACGACCTGCCCATAGCCTTGGCTTATCTTTTAGTTTCTAGGCAAATTAATTTTGACCCCGAGGGTAAAATATTTATAGGTGAGCTAGCTTTGGACGGGTCCATTCGACCTGTCTTTGGCGTTATGCCAATCGCGCTTATGGCAAGAACACTTGGCATAAAAGAACTATATGTTCCAGAAGAAAACGCCCAAGAAGCAGGGTTAGTTGATGGTATAGATGTTTTTCCATTAAAAAACCTTGTTGAAGCTTATGAACACTTTTCTAAAAGAAAAATACTGCGCCCAATAGATCCAGTTGTTCTTCCTCCTATTAAACAAGAATATGAACATGATTTTGCCTATATTAAAGACCAAGATTTTGCTAAACGTGCTCTAGAAGTTACAGCAGCCGGAAACCACAACATACTAATGTCTGGACCTCCGGGATCTGGCAAAACATTGCTAGCAAGAGCCTTAGTTTCTATATTACCTGCCATGGAAAAAGAAGAAATTTTAGAAAGCACTAGAATTTTTTCGGTAGCTGGCTTAATTAGCCATAAAGAACCACTAATAAGAATTAGGCCATTTAGATCGCCTCACCATACTTCTTCGGCGGCAGCGTTAGTAGGTGGTGGCAGTGTGCCTCGCCCGGGCGAAATAACACTATCGCACCGAGGTGTTTTATTTTTAGATGAATTTCCAGAATTTAATCGCGATGTTTTAGAAAGTTTACGCCAACCATTAGAAGACGGCACTGTTACGGTTTCGCGCGTGAAAGGCAGTTTAACTTTTCCTGCTAAATTTATTTTAGCTGCCACAATGAACCCATGCCCATGTGGTTTTTTAAACGATCAACAAAAAGAATGTGTTTGCACTCCCTTTCAAGTTCAAAAATATAAACGTAAAATTTCTGGGCCGTTATTAGATAGAATCGATCTTCATGTGGAAGTACCGCGTGTAAAATACGAAAAGTTGGCTTCGGAAAGCGTAGCTGAAGCCTCGAGTAAAATTAGAGAACGAGTAGAAATAGCCAGAAAAATTCAACGCGAAAGATTTAAAAATTTTGGCTTTGCCACTAATAGCGAAATGCGTTTAAAAGATATAAAACTATTTTGCAAAATAAATGAAGAGTGCCAAGAACTTATAAAAACTGCGGTTTATAAATATAATCTTTCAGCCCGCGCCTACCACCGAGTCTTAAAACTCGCCCGCACCATCGCCGATTTATCCGAATCGGAAACAATCTTACCTGCCCATATTAACGAAGCATTGCAATACAGGCCGCAAAATTAAATCCCCGACGATGTCGGGGATTTTTACTTTATATTAAAATTTTATTTAATTCGTAAAAGGATTTTTGGCGCCTCTAATTTCAAAGTGAACATGGCAACCAGTAGCATTGCCAGTAGAACCCATCAAGGCAATTGTTTGGCCTTTTTTAACTTTAACGCCTTCACCAATTAATAATTGCGAAGCGTGAGCATACAAAGTAATGGTGCCATTATCGTGCGAAATTTTTATATACCTGCCATAACCTCCATTCCAGCCCTGAGCATCAGCTGTAATAACCGTACCTGCGGCCGAAGCATAAAGCGGTGTATTGCACCATTCGTGACCACCAATATCTACAGCATTAAATCTATGTAAACCGAAAGTTACACGCCCATTAGATGGGCGTCCATAATAACCAGCAATATTTGGCAAACTATCAGGAGAAGGGCTTTGAGCTGGAGCATATTTTGTGCTGATTGGCACATGAAACTCTCCACCAGGAATTGTTAAAGTTTGGCCCGTAACAATTCTGCCATCATCAGGTAAACCGTTAAAAGCTAGTATTCTAGCTTCATCGGCATTGTATTTTATAGCTATAGATTTAATGGTATCTCCAAGTTTTACTGTGTGACGCACACCGTCAACCGGCAAAATAGAAATTTTATCGCCAATCTTTAATTTAGTCCCTTTAGGTAAATTATTTGCACTAAGCAAAGTATCCACAGAAATTCCAAAATCATCAGCTATAGATTCTAAGCTATCCCCAGCTTCAACTTCGTAAGTAAGTATATTTCCATCTGAAACAGAACTTTCTGCACTCGCCGGAATTATGGCTAGCACCGAACCTTGAGCTACTAAAGCATTGCCTACAGTTTCTAAACCAACAGAACTTTCATCTGGACCACCTAAGGCATTAATTGTATTTGTTCCTCGAAAAATTCCGCTAAGTTTACTTTCTAAATTACCAGCAAAAAGAATAGCCGAAGTAACTGGAGATTCTTGAGGTATTATTTTTTTAATAAAACTTTCGTCTTCCGTATCTATTTCTTCTACAATATTTTTATTATCCGAATCTAGACTGGCAGAATTATTACCAGAAAATAATAAAATAGATGTAAAAAGTGAAATAAACAAAAAAACTGATGTGTAGACCAGTTTTTTAGATAAAGAAAAACTTAAAAACAAAGCTCGCTTGCTCTTTAGAGAAGCGAGAATATTTTCGAAAAAAGATAAAATTTTATACCAAATACTAATCGGATATTTACCTTTACTTGGCTAGCCTTGGTTTAGATAACAATTCTAACCCCAAAATAGCTAAATACTGGCTTGAAAGCTTACTTAAGCACAAAACCCTGCAAGACAGGGTTATAGGTAAATACTAGCTTTTTTGGGGCATTGGGTCAAACGAATAGTCCACAAGCACTAGCTTTTAGCTTTTTAGGAATTAGCTTACTAGGAAGCTAGAAAGCTAAGAAGCTTAATTTATATCTGCTATAATTTTGTGATGTCTAATATTCTAGAATCGTTAAACAAAGAACAACGCGAAGCGGTAACTACTATAAATGGTCCCGTTTTAATAATTGCCGGCGCAGGCAGCGGAAAAACCAAAGCCCTTACTCATAGAATTGCCTATTTAATAGAACAAGGAATTTCTCCAGAAAATATTCTGGCTTTAACTTTTACAAATAAAGCTGCGGGCGAAATGAAAAACCGGGTCCAAAAACTTTTAGGCGAAAATAAAAATATGTCGGTTTTTTTGGGAACGTTTCATTCTTTTGCCGCAAGAATTTTAAGAAAAGAAATAGATAATATTGGTTATGGTAAAAATTTTGTTATATACGATGTAAGCGACGTACTTTCTCTTTTAAAAGAAATTATTGCTGAACTTGGTTTAGATTCAGATCAATTTAAAGCAAATGGAATATATTCGGCAATATCGCGCCAAAAAAACGAGCTTGTTAATGCCACGATTTATGCCGAAAAAGCAGGAAACTTTAGAGAAAAAATAATAGCCAAAGTTTTCGAAAAATATGAGGGTAGGTTAAAAGAAGCTAATGCTTTAGATTTTGATGACCTGCTTTTGTTGTTGGTTAAAATATTAAAAAATAATCCAGCTGTACTAGAAAAATATCAAAACCAATTTAAATATATTTTGGTAGACGAATACCAAGACACTAACCATGCTCAATATACTTTGTTAAAAATGTTGGCCCAAACACACAAAAATATTTGTGTGGTGGGTGACGATTGGCAATCGATATATCTGTTTAGAGGATCCGATTTTAGAAACATGCTTAATTTTGAAAAAGATTACCCTGGTACTAAAATAATATTTTTAGAAGAAAACTACAGAAGCTCTCAAAATGTTTTAGATGCGGCCCACGCTGTTATAGAAAAAAATGTTTTTAAAACAGAAAAAAAATTATGGACCGAACGCGGCGAAGGAGAAAAAATAAAAATAATTCAAACAAACAATGAAACCGAAGAAGGTTTTTTTGTAACAGAAGAAATTAAGAAAGTACTAAGAAAAAACCCAGAAATCGCGCGCGATCTAAACGATTTTGTTATTCTTTACCGCACCAATGCTCAATCCCGAGCCATAGAAGAAGCTGTAATACGCGCCGGTTGGCCATATAGAATGGTGGGGGCTACTAAATTTTACGAAAGGCGCGAAGTTAAAGATATTATTGCTTACTTACGTTTTATCCAAAACGAAAAAGATTTAATTAGTTTAAAAAGAATTGTTAATGTTCCGCCACGTGGCATAGGCAAAACCACACTCAACCAAATTCTTTTAGCCGAATATATTCTTGCTTTTAAACACACTAAGTTTGAAAACTTTCTTGCCTTAATTAGTGAAATTAAAAAAGAATCGGCCAACAAAAAAGTTTCCGAACTTATAAAATTTTTATTAGAAAAAATAGATTATAAAACTTATTGTGTAGATGGCACCGAAGAAGGCGAATCGCGCTGGGAAAATATTTTAGAACTTATTACTGTAGCTACTAAGTTCGATATTTTAGAAACAGAAGAAGGTTTATCTTCTTTTTTAGAAGAAATAACATTAACAACTTCTGCCGACGATATTTCCGAAGAAAACGGAACATTAAATTTAATGACGTTACATTCCGCTAAAGGCTTAGAATTCCCTGTAGTATTTATTATTGGTGCCGAGGAAGGCCTATTACCACATTCTCGAAGCATGTTCGAACAAACACAAATGGAAGAAGAAAGGAGATTGGCTTATGTTGGTATAACCCGAGCTAAAGAAAAAGCATATTTTGTTTTTACACGAAGAAGAACTATTTATGGAAAAAGTGAACCCGCCTTGCCTTCGCGTTTTTTGGGTGATATACCAATAAGACTGGTTGATTTTGAAGAATACCAATTTGAAGGCGAGGTCTTGGATATATAATAAAATCCAAAACACTAATTTCTAAACCCTAAAGTATGAATCGAACAAAAAAAGAACTAAAAGAAAAAGACTTAGAACCTATTAAACACTTTGGTCAAAATTTTTTAGTTTCCGAAGAAATAATAGAACGTATTATTTCTGAAGCCAATATTAAAAAAGGGGAACATATTTTAGAAGTAGGACCAGGAACAGGAAACTTAACCGTGGCGTTATTGGAGGCTGGAGCAAACGTAGTAGCGATAGAGAAAGATGAGAATCTGTCGTCGTTGCTAGATTTAAAAATTAAAAATGAAAAATTAAAAATTGTTGAAGGAGACATTTTAAAATTTGACGAAACAACAATCAAATCGCCCTATAGGGTTATAGCCAATATTCCTTACTATTTAACGGGTAAGTTAATACAAAAATTCCTACTTTCGCCCAATAAACCATTAGAATTAATCCTTATGGTTCAAAAGGAGGTAGCCGAAAGAATTACAGCAAACCCACCAAAAGCTAACTTTTTATCGTCTTTTGTGCAGTTTATGGCCAAAACAGAGGTTTTGTTTATGGTTGGTAAGGATAACTTCTGGCCAAAGCCAGAGGTAGATTCGGCAATTATAAGGATAATTCCACAAGATTGGCCAAAAGACATAGATCTAGGCAAATACATAGCCTTTCTACACAACGCCTTTAAACAGCCTCGCCAAACACTTTTTAATAATCTTAGAAAAACAAATTCTGCCAAACTTGAAACTATAGAAAATATTTTTAAACAACTAGAATTCGATAAAAAAATACGCGCTCAAAACCTAAGCAAAGAAGAACTCATCGAATTATATAAACTATTATAGTTTATTAATGTTTTTGCCGTTTTTCTGTGGAAAACATTAATAAATTTGCGGGCGTAAAAAGCATTTATTAGTGTTAAAATTTAGAATAGCTTATTAGCTTTCTAGGATATTAGCTTCCTAGAAAAATCTGTGTTGATTCATTCATATAAACAATTGATTGTCTGGCAGAAATCGCTTGAGTTAGTTGTGGCTATTTATGAGTTAACAGAAAAGTTTCCCCGAGAAGAAATATTCGGACTAACTTCACAAATGAGGCGGGCATCCGTATCAGTTCCCTCAAACATCGCTGAGGGTAGAATGCGTGGTTACCGCAAAGAATTTAGACAATTCCTGTTAACTGCATTTGCTTCGGGAGGCGAATTAGAAACTCAAATAGAAATAGCGAAGAGATTGCCGAAAACAGCACCTCTAAATTATTCAAAGGTTGATACCCTGCTAGACGAAGTAATGAGAATGTTAAATTCAATGGTTAATAAACTAAGAAGCTAGAAAGCTAACACCTAAAAAGCTTTTAATATAATGTCCAAACGTTTCCTAACAATTACCATCGTAATATTCCTACTGGGTTTGATTGGCGGCGCTTATTTAGTTTTAAGAACAACTGTAACCTATGGCGAAGAAGAAGCTTCTACGCCGTTATCTGCTGGTAAATCTAGCGACGAACTATTGGCCGAACTTTTAACACTTAACGAGCAAGAAAAAGAAAGCCAGAATGCTTATGTTGCGCCAGAAGACAAAAATTTAACAGATGATTTTTTAAAAACCATAGTCTCGGAAAGTGGTGGTATAAATCAAAACACTGCCGAAAAAATAGCTAGTAGTGATTTCTTGGCGAGCACCATTATTCCTTATTTAAGAGGTAACAACCTAAACTTGTTTCCCGAGATACCCAATTCTGTTTTAAAAATAGTTAAAGATTCTAAAACAGCTAGGGTTCAATATTTTAAAGATACAAACAAAGACGCTATAACAATTTTTAATGCACTTAAAGAATTCTCAAAAACAAACCCCGAGAAACTATCCGAAGATGGAGCCGATGTAAGCAGTCTTGAATCACAGGTTTCTAAACTAAGCACGGTCTTTGAAAATTTATCAAAAACAAAAACACCGGAAGGTTTACTAGAAACGCATAAAAAAATAATAGTTACAGCTTATTCGCTTCAAAAAATATTTGAATCGTTAATAAATAGCGATAGCGATCCACTAAAGACGTTGATTGTTTTTAATGATACAGAAACACTAGGAGAATTTTGGCAAAGCACATTACTTGAATACGATAAGTTATCGAAAATAAAATAGTGTCTAACAGATTTAAAAAAATTGTTTCCTCTTTTGTTTTAGTAAGCCTTATGGGGTTTTATTTTGTTTCGCCTTTTACAGTAAAAACAGCTGATGCTTTTTTGGGTGTTGGAGACATTACGTTTAACACAACGATGGGAGACATTCCTAGAATTCTGTATCAAATAGGAACAAAGCTGGCTGAAGCAGGACTAAGAAAACTAAAAAAAAGAATGTTAACCCAGATTCAAAACGATTTGGTTAACTGGGTGCAGGGTAATGGTGAACCAAGATTTATAACAGACACAGGTAAATTTATTAAAGATAATGCTCAATATGCAGCTGTGTCTGGTATAGATAAATTTTTTACACAACATGGTACAGATATTTGTTCTCCGTTTAAAGCTAATGTTCAACTTTTAGTAAACAGAACTAAACTACTACAAGAAGACCAGTTACGTTGCAGTTTAGGAGATATAAAAGATAACTTAACTAACTTTGCAGAAAACTTCGAGGACGGTGGATGGACCACATGGTTAAAATTACACGAAACTAGAAACACATTACCTGGAACATATTTAGCATCTTCGCAACTTATTGGAGCAGAAACAGCTATTGCAGGAAATACCGCAACAGCAAAAATATCGGCGGGCAAAGGGTTTTTAGACCAAAAGAAATGTTCGGTGGCAAAGTATGCTCACTATACATTAGAATTTTATGAAAATGATGGAACATTAAGAGAGGTAACTTTGGAGGATGTTCCTGGGGCTAGAAATATACTAAATGAAGCAAATTTTGAATACGACTGGGCGACGATTTGGCCACAAATTACAGGCGAACTTGGAATTAGTATTTCGGATGTAAACATACCAACATCTAGACTTGTACCCACAGGAGAATTTACAACTGTGCCAATAGATCCACCTGGAAATGTTCGACCTGGCGCGACTTGCGGCAAAGAAGAAATTATTACGCCAGGCAGTATTGTTGGCGAATGGGTTGGGGGTGGCTTAGAAAAACTAGGGATAGATAGTTTGATTGGTGCCAACGATATAGCCTCCATACTAGATGCCGTATTAGATGCAGCAATTAATAGAGCTGCGCGCGAAGGTTTATCATATATGAAAAGTGGGAGAGGTTCTTATACACAATCTTTTAATCCATCAACTAAAAACAGTGGGACGGTGCAGCAACTTACCGGACTAGAAAGTCCAGAGGCGATAAGTTTACAAAACCAAATGATTGATTTGCGCACTGCCGCAGAAAGGCTAAAATCTGACACCACCAAACTAACAACCAACAGAAGTAACCAACTAACAAAGCTTCAAAATCGATTAGATCTTATTGCTGGTAAATTTAATGATAGTGAAAAAATAAACTATTCAGACGGTATTGTTAATGAAAGTTTAAGAGGTAGAGAAAATTTTAAAAAATTATCCGATGAAATGGACTTTCTTTTCTATACGAGTTATGGAGATAGAGTTGATTTTCATAAGGAAGAAAATAATCCTGGCATATACCTAGCAAATAAAGCTGTAAATCAAAAATTAAGTGATGTATGGAAAGCGATTAGTGTAACTTTTGACGATTTGTCCGAAAACAACAATATTTACAATGGTAAAAATTCTTGCAAAGCCATTGATTACTCATTAGAAACAAAAATCATCGACACTACTGACTACAAAAATGCATTACCATTTAATGATCCCGACGGAGCTGTTGTTGGTTGGTTTGGGAACGACAATAGCTATATAAAAAATCTAAAGAGTAGATTTGAAGCTAGTCCGAGAAATTCAATAGATGATACTAAAAGTAACATTATAGATAAAGCGTACCGGGCTGATACTAAAAGCGAAGAGTACCAACAAATCGCAGATTCCTATGACGCTCTGTCTCAAAATAGCGCTGGAACAATTGATGGGTTAGAAAATGATTCGGGTTTTGTAAAAACAAACCAACCTAAAATTGCCCTTTATACATCGGTGTTGTTGGACTACGACCGCGCAGGCAGAACATTTGATTTAGTTAAAAAAATAAAAACTTACAATGACGCGTTATCGAACGGCAAAAAAGATAATGATGTCACGTTAAGAAATGCTTATACCGAATTACGAGTAGCTCAAAGAAACACAAGAAATGCGTGGTTACAAGCTCAAAAAGATTTAGTAAGTAGTGGCACCCCAGAAGAACAAGTAAGAGCTAAACAAAAAATTCATGGCTTGGAAGACCCTGAAAACGGGAATAAGGGAATAGAAAAGGCTCTAGGTTTAGTATTGGCTTCCATAGAGGAAATAGATAACGACCTACAAAAAGATGAGAATATTCAAGGAGATCCATATACCAAAGAAAAAATAGACCCAACTCAATTAGGGCTAGGGATAGCCCAAGCCGTAGCTGAAGCTATGGATATTAATGCTGAATCTATAAAAGGCGAGATGGAAGAACGTCAATTAAAAATAGGTCAGCAACAAACAGATGTCTTAAATAGACTAGGCATAGTGATATCTGATCCAGAAGAAAGAAAGCGAACATCTATTGATGGTGGTGATAGTGAGTGGGAAAAATATTATAAAAATCGTTTCCAATTAATTTACTCGGCTTTTATATATGATTTCTATAAAAATCACTTTGTAAAAGATTTTTGTGATGGTAATAATCCATAATGTTTAACCTATCAAACTTAATTAAAAAACATTTATATAAACTACTAACTTTTGTTGGCTTGTTTTTGTTGGTTCCAAAAATAGCTTTTGCAGAATGGAGTTTGGTGAGTTTAGCTTTAGATTCCGTATGGGATATTGTACTTGGTTTGGTTTCTATGGTTGTAGATTTTTTTGGTTCGTTCTTAATTACTATGGCGGGTTCTATAGTAAACTATGTTTTTAGTTTTCAATCGTTCGCCACTGTGCCAGTGGTTCAAATTGGTTGGACAATAAGCCGAGATTTAGCCAATATGTTCTTTATATTAATAATGTTGCTTATAGCTTTTGGCACAGTATTAAGAATAGAAACATACGGCTGGAAAAAACTTATACCAAAACTAGTTATTGCCGCCTTAACCATTAACTTTAGTTTAATAATTTGCGCTAGTGTTATTGATTTTGGAAACACTATTTCTAGATTTTTTATTTCTGGAGGCAACACCACCGAAGAATTAGACGTTAGCGCTTCTATATTAAGTTCTTTACGTGCAGGCACAATTGCCCAGTTAAGAAACAACGTAAGTGGGGAATCGCCGGTAACGTCTTTAATAATGGCATCTATTGGCCAACTTATAATGTACATAGTAATTGCTTTTGTTTTGCTGGCATATGCAGGTGTAATGATTTCGCGGTTAATAAAGCTTTGGATTTTAATAATTGTTTCGCCCTTAGCTTGGGTAAGCTCGGCAATGCCAGGAATTAAGGGTGTTTCTGGTTTGAGTAATCATTTTGGCGAGTGGTGGAAAAAGTTTTTTGATTTAGCTGTATTTTTTCCTGTTTCTATAAGCTTCTTTTTAATGTTGGGTTTAATAGCAGGATCCACTTTTAATTCTTTAAAGCAAGAAAGCATACAGGCTATTAGCGGAAGCAATTTTGAAAGCATACAAGCGGCTGGTGGATTTTGGGAAACACTTTTTCCTTCTACGGGGTTTTCGGTAATTATGCAATTTATTCTTGTGATTGGTATTTTATGGTACGGCTTAGGCCAAGCTCAAAAATCTGGAACAATGGGTGGCAAATTAGTTGTTGGCTGGGCTGAAGGCACAAAAAAATGGGTAGAAGGTAAAGCAAAAACCGCAATGAAGGCGGCTCCAAGAACAATTGGTGGTGCTATTTATACAGGAGCAGACAAACTTTCTAAAGGTAGGCTAGACACAGGTTTTTCACAATTTAAGGCTAGCCAACTAGATAAACTAGAGAAGAAAGCTGTAATTGGGCGTATGCTTGGTGGAGCAGGTACAAGATTTGCTGCTCAACAAAAAGAGCTTGGTGACGCCGCTGGTAAATCTGCGAAACTCCGCCCTAACGATATAGAGGAAAGATTAAAACAAACAGCCTTTACACCCGAAGGTATGGCTGAACGGGCTGGTATGATAAAAAACTTAATAGATAAAGGACAGTTTTCTTTGGATCAGAAACCCGAATTTAAGGATCAGTGGCTCAGTATGCTTCAGACATTCCAAAACTCTGGAGGCAACGTAGTTGATCTTATTAAAAAACGCCCCGATTTAGCTTTAAATGAAAATGTTCAAAAAATGATTGGTAAAGATGCTAATGCGCCACAAGTAAAAGATAAATGGAACGAAATTTCAACAAAAAAAACACCCGAAGATAAAGAATTAGCAATACACAAAATACTTAATGAAGACATATTTAAAACTGCTGCCGATATCGCTGGAATCCAAAAAGAATCTTTCGATACGAAGGGTAAACTAAAAGATTCTGAACTTATACAATATAACGATATAGCCAGCAGACCGGGAGGAATAGATGAATTAAAGACAAAACGTGAAACAGAAGCGGAAAAAAGCGATAAAGAAATAAAAAAATTAGAAAGTCAACTTACAGAAGCTAGAAAGCAAGATAATGGAAGCGAGATCACTCGCCTTGAAAGTTTAATAGAGGGGATGGCTTCTGCTGAAAAAAATATGATGGAAAATTATAACAGAGATATGAAGACGCTTATGACCGAACAAATTAGCATATCTGGTAAAACAGGTCAAAAAATGTTGCTCGATTTCTTAACCAAGCAAGCCGAAAAAGACGGCACACTAACCACGGGCAACTTAAATTCTTTAGCTTCTAAAAATAAAGCTGCTCATTTAGAACTAATGAAGTACCTTAGTATTATGGCCCCAGGAATGAAAGGAAAATGGAAAGAAAGTATCCATAAGCAAGTTATAACCAATGAAACATTAAATACCATGCCTGACCCATCAGCAGCACCTCCGGCTGGTCCATAAAAATATGAACAACCAACAAATAACGTTAGACCAAATAGAACAATTAAACCAAGTTTCGGACCCTGTGGCTAGGCGCCGTTTTTCCGTTTTGTTTCAGTTACCCCAAGATTTACAAAATTCTTTTGAAAGCGAGCAGACCAGTAATAGTGTGTGGGATATTGCTAAAATAAAATATGATTTAGCAGATAGAGATGTAAGTAAGGTGGCCAGAATAATCGGCTTAATATTTTTAGGTGAATTACCAATTAAAAACTTTATTGCCGAATTAAAAAATAAATTAAATATAGATATTACAAAAGCTCAAGCGATTGCTCAAGATATAAACCAAACAATATTCCAACCAGTAAGAGTAAGTTTAATGCAGGTGCATGGGATAACGAGTGAAAACACAAATACACAAAATACAAATTACAAACAATACGCGGTAAATCAAAACCAACAGTATCAAGCCTCACCACCTCAAACACAGCAAAGATCTCAAACTCCGCCGTCCAGAAACTACGGAGCGGCACAGCAACCTGTTAAACTTACACCACCAGCATACCAACCAAATTACAACGACGCGCAAAAAAGAAGAGATGAGGTATTAAACAAAATAAGACAACAAACACCTCCAGCTAAGCCTGCTTCGTTTTATTTTTCTCGCAATATAAGACCAAACAACCCAAAAAAAGGTAAAATGATGAAGAGGGTTAATAAATATAATAGCTTCTTTACATAGTATGCCAATATGCGAATGGGTACGAATTATACAAATGAAGACACGAAAATTATATACAAAGAACTTTCTTATAAAATAAATGGGATTCTTTTTAAAGTACATAACGAGTTGGAAAGATTTTGTAGGGAGAAACAGTATTCTGATGCAATAGAGTCATTACTGAAAGATGCTAAGATTAATTACATAAGAGAAAAAGAAACATCGCTTAAAAATATACCCGATTTTGTAATAGACAACAAAATAATATTGGAAATTAAAGCTACCCCGTTTGTTTTAAGAGAACATTTTACACAAACACAGAGATATCTTCAAGATCATAAAATAAAATTAGGTATATTAGTAAATTTTAGAAGCAAGTATTTAAAACCTATTCGTATAATTCGCATAGATTCGTAAATTAGTATATTTTATGCAGTTCCAAGTACCACAATTTATAGAAATAGAAGATAAAATAATAGGCCCGTTAACTTTAAAACAGTTTGGTTTTGTGGCTGTTGCTGGCGTACTTTGTTTTATATTTTTAAAAACACTTACCACAGCTTTTGCTATAACACTTTCTATTCCCGTGGCTTTAGCCGCCATAATACTAGCGTTTGGTAAAATTAAAGGCATACCAGCATTAAAATATATATCGTCGTTTATTAAGTTTTCGTTAAAACCGCAATTATACTTGTGGAAGAAAAAATAAAATGGCAAATACTTCATCAACCCATCAATTAATAGAGGCTAAAGAGATCAAAGACGGAGTCATTGTTTTAAAAAATGGCGGTTTACGCGCTGTTTTGATGGTGTCTTCCATAAATTTTGCTTTAAAATCTAGCGACGAACAAACAGCCATAATCGATAGGTTTCAGGGTTTTATAAATTCTATAGATTTTCCTGTTCAAATATTAGTTCAATCAAGGAAATTAGATATTTCGGAATATTTAAAATTTTTAAACGAGAGAATAGGTATACAAACCAACGAACTTCTTAAAATACAGACTTCGGAATATGTAAATTTTATTCAAGAACTAATTAAGCTTACCAATGTGATGTCTAAGTTTTTTTATGTAATAATTCCATTAAGTACCGTGCAGATACTAGAAACAGGGTTTTTCTCTAAGTTTTTTTATAAAAACAAAGCATCAGCCCAAAACCAAAAAGATTTAAATTTTGAAACACAAAAAAATACTCTTCAGCAAAGAATGGATCAGGTAACAAGCTTACTAAGTTCTATGGGTTTAAAAGCAGTTCCGCTAGAAAAAGAAGGTTTAATAGAGCTCTTATATACATCTTACAACCCTGGGGCAGAGGTTAAACAAAAAAATTTGGAGGCATTAATAGCAACAGGAGATGAAGCTAAAAAACCAGAATAAATATGGATCAACAAAATACAGAACCTAAAAACCAACAAATTTCCTCGGCCGGTAGCCTAGAAGATCTTTTGGCTCCACCTGCTTTGCAAGTTAACCCTTCTAATTTGCAAATAGGTGATAAATTTTCTAGAACATTGTTTGTAGCAGCTTACCCACGTTTTTTAAGCGTTGGCTGGTTTTCGCCAATTATTAACCTAGATAAAACCTTCGACGTTTCTTTATTTATTGAACCTTCGGAAACCGGCCCAGTTCTAAAAAAACTAACTAAAAAAACAGCTCAAATTGGTGCGCAGATGTCGGAAAAAGAAGAAGGGGGCTATATTCGCGACCCAATGTTAGAAACCGCATACCAAGATTTAGAATCCTTACGCGATAAATTGCAACAAGGCACCGAAAGATTTTTTAGAGCTGGTTTATATATAACTTTTTATGCGTCATCTGTTAAGGAATTAGATGATGTAGAAAACAAGATAAATACTATTCTAGAATCAAAATTAATTTACTCTAAAGTTGCGGTATTTCAACAACAAGAAGGCTATACATCTACACTGCCTTTAAACCTAGATAAGCTTCAGGTACATAACAGTTTAAATACTGGTCCGCTTTCTTCTTTCTTTCCTTTTGTTTCTGCAGATCTTACATCTAATAAAGGGGTGCTTTACGGCATAAACAGACACAACAATAGCCTTATACTTTTTGACAGATTTTCTTTGGAAAACGCCAATACAGTTGTTTTTGCTAAATCTGGCTCTGGAAAAAGCTACACCGTAAAGCTAGAAGTTTTACGTTCTTTAATGCTTGGGACCGATGTAATTATTATCGACCCCGAAAGCGAGTATAAATATTTAAACGATGTAGTAGGCGGAACCTTTGTAAATATTTCTTTAACTTCTTCTAACCATATAAACCCATTCGATTTAACCACACCAGGCGAAGACGAAAGCCCAGCCGAAATTTTAAAATCTAATATTATAGAACTTACCGGCTTACTAAAAGTAATGCTGGGCCAACTAACACCCGAGGAAGATTCGATTATAGACAAGGCCTTAACCGAAACATATGCGTCGCGCGACATAAGCATAAATTCCGATTGGCGAGGTAAGCAGGTTCCATTAATGGGCGATTTACACACTGTATTAAAAAATATGCAGGGCGCAGAAAAATTAGCCATTCGTATAGAAAAATATGTTACAGGAACATTTTCTGGGTTTTTAAACCAACCAACAAACGTAACTTTAAATAATAACCTTGTTGTTTTTTCTATAAGAGACCTTGAACCAGAACTTCGCCCAGTAGCTATGTATATTTTACTTCACTATGTTTGGAATTTAATAAGAACACAAAGAAAAAAGAGGATAATGGTGGTGGACGAGGCTTGGTGGATGATGCAACACCAAGAAGCTGGAGCATTTTTGTTTAGTATAGCTAAAAGATGTCGCAAATATTACTTAGGATTAACCACTATAACCCAAGATGTAGAGGACTTTATGAAATCGCAGTATGGCAAGCCGATTGTAACTAACTCCGCCCTTCAAATACTGTTAAAACAGTCTCCGGCGGCTATAGACATGGTTGCTCAAACATTTAATTTAACAGACGAAGAAAAGTTTTTACTGTTGGAATCTAACGTAGGCGAAGGAATATTTTTAGCAGGTTTAAAGCGTGCCGCCATAAAAGTTGTGGCGTCGTACACAGAAGACCAAGTAATAACATCGGACCCAGCACAGTTATTAGAGATAGAAGCCGCTAAGAAGGAACTAGCAGAACAGCAGAAATAAAATATACCAATATACGAATCTATGCGAATGATACGAATAATGCGAATAGAAGACGAATTTGTGAAGTCATTAGTATGATTCGTATGCATTCGTAGATTTGCATATTATTATGGATAATGAACTAGCCGAATTAACTGCCGAGGGCTTAACAGAAGAGGAGATTGAGAGTGTTAAAAACGGCGATATTAAAGAACCCGTCTTTCCAATCATGATCTTTACCGCCGCATTAACTAAAGATATTTTAGATATAATAGAAGCACTAGGCGTTTTTACCTTCGGAATAATCGGGATAATAACAAACACGTTTATGGTGCCGTTAATTTATGCTTATGTGAATACTAATTTAAGCTTATCCCAAAAATATATTTACAAAAGACTCATTGGTAAGGCGGTAGTGGAATTTGTACCGTGGTTATCGGCTGTCTCATTTTGGTCGCTATTTGTATGGCGAGCCCATAACAGAGAAAAAAAGAAAATGGAAAAAGTGCTAAACATTATGAACAAAACATCTTAATAAATGAACATAACCTATAAAAAAATATTTTTCATATTAACTATAGGCATGTTTGCCGTACCTAATTTTTCTTTAGCTCAAGAAAATTTAGATCAAGTAAGCGACACAGATATAGAACAAGTAGAAAATTTAATAAATTCTACAGTAGAGACTACGCTTAAAGAAGAACTAGTGCAAGGTAATGATTTTAATTTAGATATCGTTTGGAAAGCTAATACATTAGTGCCATTCGATTACAAAGGCAAAGCCTTGCCAAGTTCTTTATCTTCTATTGCTTTCCATGCCATAGCCGATGTACCTAACCCAGACAGTTTAATTTACACTTGGTTAATAGATGATATTTCTTCCAATAAAGAGGGGCCAGAGCTTCAAGGTAGGGGTAAAAGCACGTTTAATTGGTTTACATTTCAATCTCCAGAATTTACACACGAATTAAGAGTATTTGCACAAGATGAAAAAGGTAAAAAAGGTAGTGCATCTTTAACAATAAAAACATCGAAACCAGAAACTTATTTTTATATAATAAATAATAATATTTTTACTAATTCTATTTTTGATTCTTTAAAACTTAGACCCAATGGTGAAGCAAATATTTTGGTGCGTCCTTTTTATTTTAATTTATCTAACTTAGATGGGTTAGATTTTATATGGAAACTAGATGGCAAAGAAGATAAAAATTCTGGAACAAGAAAAGATATTTTACCTTTACATATTTCAGCCTCTGCTTTGCCAGGAGCATATTCTAGCTTAAGATTGGAATTGAAAAATAGTAAGCAGAAAAATAATATTTTTGATAGAGCTACTGCAAATATTAATATAAAAATAATTAAATAATTTACAAATGATAAATTCCAAACTACAAACAAGTGCTGATTCTAAAATCAGGAATCCAAAATTCTGGGTACTGTTTGCTATTTGTTTATTGAGTTTTGTAGTTTTTCCTTTTTCGGCTTTAGCGCTTGAGGTTCAGTTTCCAGAAGTTCAAGGGGTAAAGGTTGGGGAATCTATGGGACCGGCTGAATGGATAAAATACATTTTTCTTTTGGCGCAAGCTCTGGTGGGCCTCGCTATAATATATGCCTTTGTTAGGGCTGGGCTTTTATGGATGACAGGTGGAGACAACCCAGGGAACATTAAAGAAGCAAAAGAGAGAATGCTAAGCGCAATAATAGGTTTAGTTATACTTTTAGGTTCTTATTTGTTTTTGCAAACAATAAACCCGCAATTGGTTAATATAAAAAACCCTGGCGTAAATTTTGGAACAGACGCACCAAGCGGTATGTTCGATTTTTGGGCAAAACTTTTTACTACTAAACGCGCTGCAGGAGAAGCTTGCGGATCGAGTTTTGATTGTGGTGGATTTCTTACATGTGTAAAGACTGGTAAATCGTCTAGTGGTATATGCACCGATACAGGCGAGTTGTTTAATGGTTTTGAAGCTGGTCACGCATGCACAAAAGATTACGAATGTGGCAGAGATTTAACTTGTGACGATACAAAAAATATTTGTGTTGCTGGAACAAAGACGGCCGGGGGATCAACATGCTTTCCAGCACAATGCCCCGAAGGACAAAGATGTTTTAAAACATCTTCTGGCGAATTAGCTGAAAATATATCCGGCGAGTGCAGTTCTTATAAAGCGCTAGGCGAAAATTGCAGAACTGATATTTCTAATGAATGCCGTGGTATTGGAACAGAATGTGACTTAGCAACTAAAAAATGCATACAGAAAGAAAATAGAGTAAATCCTTCACAAAATCCAACACCTCCTGAATCAGAACTCGGTTCTGGTTTAAATACCGAACAAATAGAAATACTAACTACTGGCACTCGTATTCTTTCTGATATTGGAACAGGTCCACTTAGTTTAAAAACCGAAACCGAGTGGTTGGATATGCTTCAAGTACTATTACAAAAAAACCTTACCGAAGAAGAAAAAAATAAGGGCAAACAGTTATATAATAAACTCAAACAGGGTGCGCTATCTACCGACGACTTAAAACTAGGACTTAAAGAAATATTTTATCCAGGAAAATAAAGAAAAAACCATACTTAAAAAATGACGAGATCAAAAAAAATATTAATAATTTTAGCCGTAATTTTAGGCTTAACCTTAATAGGTTTTGGTATATATTATTTTTTCTTTAAAAAAACCGTAGAAACTTCTCCAGTAACAACCAACGAAGAATTATTAGGAGGAGAATTAACCCCAAACGCCAAAGAAAGATTAATTCCTATAACAGATGAGGCTGTTTTAGGCGCTGGGCTTAACACAACCGACAAAGAAGCTGGGGTAAGCAAGATTGTTTATGCCGCTTGGGATGGCAGTATAAATCAAATTAGCTTAAATGGAGGTGGCAAAAACAAAATTGGCTTAGTAGCAGTAGATAGAATAGGCGAAGTTAATGTTTCTAGTTCGGGCGAACTTTTATCTTTTAAATATAGTTTAGCTTCGGGTGCTACCAGATTTATAATATACGACGTTAATAGTAAAACCTTAAAAACCCTGTCTCAAGAAACAGAAGATGTTTCGTTGGGTAACAGCAACAAAGAGGTGGCTATTGTTTATTCCGATAGAAATGGCAAAAAAATAGCCTTAAATTACGATGAGTTTTCAAAAAATAAAGATATTATCCCAACAAAAATTCCGGACATTAAAATAAAGTGGGTTAATGCGGATAATATATCTATAGAAACAAAGCCTTCTGGTTTTGCTACTGGAATAGTTTACCTGCTTAATATTAAAAACAAAAAAACAACTAGGGTCTTGGGTGGAGAATATGGCTTAACCACTAGTTTTTCGCCTTCGGGAAAAAGAATCCTTGTTTCCAAAACAGATTCTGGAGGGCGCAGTTTAAAACTTTCTAGTATAAATTTAGATAAAAAAACAGAAAGTAACATTAATTTATTTTCCTTGCCCGAAAAATGTACATGGACACAGGACGAGAGGGTAATATTATGTTCTGTGTTTAAAGTTACCGATCCCGATAACTTTATAATGCCCGACGACTACTACAAAAGGAGAGTTCGTTCAGAAGGAGAAGAAATCATTAGAATAAACACCGAAACAGGGCAAATACAAAAAATAATAGAGGGGTCTTTTGATGCCTCAAACTTATTTGTTATGCCCGACGAAACATATTTATTCTTTATAAATAAAATAGACGGGCGTTTATATCGCTTAACGCTTTAAAGCAAATCTCAAGTACCAAATAACAAATCACAAACAAATTCTAATATCTAAATTCTAATATCCAAAGCTTTGAGTTTAGGAGTTTAGGAGTTTAGGAGTTTAGGATTTTGAATTTTGTGCTTATTTGTAATTTGGGATTTGTATTTTGTAATTTAAGCCCTTGGGCTTATGATGACTCTTCTATCTTCTCCGTCTCCAATACTTTCGCTCTTAACCCCGTCAATTTGTTCTATTGTTATATGCACTATCTTTCTCTCAAAGGCAGACATAGCCTCTAACTCTACTATTTGACCTGTTTCTAAAACCTTAGCGGCACTATTTTTGACGAGAGCTATTAAATAGTCTTCTTTTTCTTTCTGATAATTATTAATATCGAACACAAAACTGGAGAATACAGAAAAATCTCCAGTTTTTTTAGCCACCAATAAAGATACTATGTGCTGAAAAGATCTTAGATTCTCTCCGTCTCGGCCAATTAAAAAACCTGCCTCAGCAGTAGAAACATTGGCTCTGGTACGCCCGTTTATATTTTCTATTGTTATATTTGGTTCAATATTTAAAAAACCAAATATTTTTGAAATAGTTTCCCGTATTATTTCTGTCTTTTCCATAAGTTTTCGCTAATATACGAATTGACGCGAATATAGCTAATAAAAATTCATTCGCTATATTAGCACCGATTAGCCATATTAGCGAACTCTAGTGGAACGCATAATAACATACTGCTGAAACAGGGTAAATAAAGTTGTAACTACCCAATAAAGGGCGAGTCCGGAAGGTAATTTCCAAGAAATTAAAACGGTAAACACAGGTAAAAAATACAAAGTTTGCTTAGAGATTGCTTGAGTTATATATTCATCGGAACTTTTTGGAGCATTAGGAAGTTTACTGTTTTTAGGCATAGTCATTTTTGCTTGAAAAAATTGGCTTACACCGGCCAATATTGCAAAAATACTATTTGGTAGCGCTAAATTAACAAAACCCAAAAATATTGGGTTAATAACTCCTGGGTTGCTAACAAAATAATATAAACTCGATAAACTTTTAGGATCAAATCCTTTAAGAAAGACTTGGTATAAAGCAATAAGAATAGGTATTTGAACCAACAAAGGAAAGCACCCAGACATTGGGTTAACTTTATTTTCTTTATAAAACTCCATCAATTTTCTGGACTGTTCTTCCTTATTGTCTTTATATTTTTCCTGAATTTCTTTGATTTTAGGCTGAATCTCTTGCAAAGCTTTTTGGGATTTAACTGCTTTACCCGTTAGTGGCCAAAAAACAAGCTTAACAACTGCTGTTACAGCAATTATGGCAATACCTATATCGGTACCCGGTATAGTGTTGTATAAAAACACCAAAAGATTAAACAGTGGGCGATACAAAAATTCGTTAAAAATAGAAATCATATTATCTGCAATTATAAACTCTTACAATGGAAAGTCTTAAACCTTTTAATAATCCAAAACTACTTATACTCTCTATTGAATACTGAGAACAACTTTTTTCATACTTACATCCAATGGGTAAGGCGGAACTTATTCTAAAAATAGACAAGGAATAAATAAAATTAAAAAAACCCGTACTGGGGGACAGGGTTTTTTGATAAGCCTTAATTAACGCTATTGCTATCTTTTTCATTTTATAAAGCGCTTAAAGTCCTCTCTAGATCTAACTTGAGTTCGCTAAACTTAGCCTCTAAAGTAAGTGGTAGAGCAACTACTTTTAAATTTATAACAGTCTTGATGCCCAGCCCCATAAGAATCTCCCTCGTCTGTCTTTTAATTTTATTTCTTAAAACAGCTTTTTTAGACACATTTATTCCAACCACAATATCGGTTCTAGGTGTTTTACCAACCTCTAGAGTGCTTGTATAAACAACGAAAAACTTACCAGAACGCTTCATTTTATATAAAAACTAACGAGAAACAGTTAGACTCTTTCTGCCTTTTGCCCTGCGTCTTTTTACAGTATTTCGTCCTGTATAAGTAGACATTCTATTCAAAAAACCGTGTGTTCTGGCTCTTTTCTTATTCTTTGGTCTATATTTAGTTATTTTCATAATAATGGATGAATCTAGTCTAGCAATAATATAAAAATTGGACAATATTAGCCCTTAAGTTTTCTTGCGTAAAATAATTTTACAAACTAGGCAAGTTTTATTACACATTTACTCAACAAGTTATCCACAGTTTGGTATAATTGCTTAACAAATTTTATTATTTGCGTAGCGTGATATAATTCCCAACGTTAAAAGAGTTCTTGGAATAAAATCTACTGGAGAATATTTACGGAGATTCGGCAACAACGTTCGCTAAAGGGTTAGAGAAAGATTTTAAAAAATAGTTTATTAAAACCCACCAAAAAAATGGACAAAGACGAACTCTGGCAAGCGGCGTTAGCCGAATTAGAACTTTCTCTCTCTAAACCTAACTTTATTACATGGTTTAAAAATACTTCCATAGCTTCTAAAAAAGAAGGGGTGGTTTTAGTCTCAACTCCCAGTGCCTTTATAAAGGAATGGTTGGAAGATAAGTATAACCTCCTAATATTAAAAACCCTTAGAGGAATATCTAACGATATTAAAGAGGTAAAATTTTTGATTAAGCCGCAATTATCTGCGGAGGATAAGAAAAATTTAAAAAAGAAAGATATTCCAAACCCTATCTTATTAGATCATCAGTTAAATTTATCGGAATCCGCAGTTTTAGATAAAGAAACTAATTTAAACCACAAATATACATTCGATACATTTATAGTTGGGTCATCGAACCAACTAGCCCATGCAGCTGCTATTGCTGTTAGTAAAAATATTGGAACAACTTATAATCCTTTGTTTATTTATGGAGGAGTGGGTTTAGGTAAGACTCATTTACTTCAATCGATCGGTAACGAATTGATTAAGCAAAACCCTAAGAGTAAGGTACGCTACATGTCTTCGGAAAAGTTTTTGGGAGATTTGATTAATTCCATAAAAAATAAAACCATAGATAAGTTTAAAGAAGAGTATAAAAAAATCAATCTTTTAATAGTCGACGATATTCAATTTATTGCTGGTAAGGAAAAAACTCAAGAAGAATTTTTCCATATTTTTAACGAACTCTACGCTAATAATAACCAGATAGTTTTGTCTTCGGATAGGCCACCAAAAGCTATCACCACACTAGAGGAACGTTTAAGAAGTAGGTTTGAGGGCGGAATGATAGCAGACATAACCCCACCCGATTACGAAACAAGAATGGCTATTTTAAAAGCCAAATTAATAGAGAAAAACCTAGGAGATTTAGACGACAGTATTTTAGGTTTTATAGCCAACACCGTAACTAAAAACATAAGGGAATTAGAGGGGTCTTTAAATAGAGTGGTTATGTCTTGTAAGGTTGCAAATTTAACGCCTACACTAGAAAAAGTTAAATCTATTTTAGCTACAACAAATTCATCTAATAACGCTAAAACTTCGCCTAAAGCAATAATTAAAATAGTATCCGAATTTTACGATATAAGAGAAGAAGAATTAATTAACCAGTCCCGTAAAAGAGAAATAGTTTTGCCACGCCAAATATGTATGTATTTGATGCGCGAAGAACTAAAAAGTTCTTATCCTTTTATAGGCGACAGATTTGGCGGTAGGGATCACACCACGGTTATGCATGCCTGCGGTAAAATAAATAAAGAAATTCAAAACAACGAAAACTTAGTTGAAGAATTAAGTATAATTAAAAACCGAATTTACGAATCGTAAAAAATATGGAAAAGTTGTGGAATAAGTTGTTGAGCAATTGTTAAAAAATCCAGAAAATTTAAAAAAGCTACTTTTAGCAAAAAGTTATACAAAAATAACAACCGTTAATCTAAAAATAATCCTGTTATTTTCCACAACCATTTTTACTAAAAACGTAGATAAAATCTGAATATAATTTAATTAAATAAAAACTGTGGATAGCTAATAGTTATATTAATTTAATTAAATATATAAAAGATAATTATAAGATTATATGGAAATAGTCTGTAACATAGATAAATTAAAAGAATCTTTAGGATATACAGAAAGAGTTGTAACTAGACATCTTACTTTACCTATACTTAATAATGTTCTTATTAAATCAGACAAGAATGGAATAAGGATTTCTTCCACTAATTTAGAAATAGGTGTTAATTCTTGGTTTCCTTGTAAAGTTGTTCAGGCTGGAGAAATTACAGTGCCTGCAAAAATATTTCACAGTATTATTTCTTCTTTGATTTCGGATAAAGCTAATTTAGAAGTAAAAGGAGATAATATTTTAAATATTGTTTCGGAGGGTTATAAAGCTTCTTTAAAAGGAGAAAGTGCTAAGGATTTTCCGATAATACCTAAGCTTAATAATGATTTAGTTATATCTTTAAATTCTAATATTATATGCAAAGCATTGTCTCAGTTAGTTGGTTTTGTTTCTAATTCCGAAACAAGGCCAGAAATAACAGGTGTTTTGCTGTATAAAAATTCTGGAGAAAAATTTTTAACAGCAGTGGCCACAGATAGCTTCAGGTTAGGGGAAAAGAAGATAGAATTAAAAGAAGAGTATATAGATGTCGTTTTCTCTGTGATCGTGCCTTCTAAGACCATTACAGAGGTTGTACGAGTGTTTTCTGATAAGACCGAGGATTTAAATATCATTTTTGAAAAAAATCAAATAGGATTTGAATTAAATAAAACAGAAATAGTTTCCAGATTAATAGAAGGAAATTACCCTGATTACAAAAGACTTATTCCTAGTGAATTTAATACTGTTGTTAAATTAGATAAAGATAGGTTTAGTAAACTAATAAAATTAGTTGGGTTGTTTTCTAGTAAAGTTAACGATATTAAATTATCTTTTGTTAAAGAAGAAGGACCAAGACTGGTTATTTATGCAGGGGATAGTGATTTAGGTGAAAACGATTCTGAATTTAAAATAGATATGTCGGGAGAAGCACTAGAAGTAAAGTTTAATTGGAGATATTTAATAGATGGAGTTTCCAATATTACAGGAAATACGGCAGTTTTTAATTTTATTGACGAACAAAAGCCTTGTTTGGTTAAATCCTTAGAAGATGCTTCGTTTTTATATATAGTAATGCCGATAAGGGCTTGACCCAAGAGAAGAGCGATTGGCTGTCAAACCTTACCCAGCACCTTTTTAAAGTAAAAAGGTGCTGGGTGCTCAAATTTACAACTAATCGCTTCGCTCTTAGATAAATTTGGCATGTCTGGTCACAGTAAATGGTCTACAATTAAAAGAAAAAAAGAGGCAACTGACGCTAAAAAAGGTCAGTTGTTTTCTAAGTTATCTAAGTTAATAGAAATAGCTGCTAAAAAAGGCGCTGATCCCAAGACTAATTTTTCTTTAAAAGCTATCGTAGATAAAGCAAAGGCTTCTAATATGCCTGTTATTAATATAGAAAAAGCTATTAAAAAAGGTGCAGGCCTTATAGCCGGAGAAGATTCTTTGGAAGAAATTTTATACGAAGCTTATGGTCCAAGCGGAGCAGCGATACTTATTTTAGCCATTACTTCTAATAGAAACAGGACTGTTTCCGAAATTAAACACATACTTTCGAATAATGGAGGTCGTTTGGCGGAAATAGGGAGTGTAAAATGGCTTTTCGAAGAAAAAGGTATTTTAAGAATGCCTTGCGAAGGAATTAGTTTTCCTGAGTTAGAAGAATTCTCGATTTTAAATAATGCGGAAGACATAACTCTCGAAGATGGTTCAATAGAGATAGTGGTAGCGGTATCAGATTTGGAAAATTTTAAAAATATTATTTCCCAAAAAAATATTAATAATATTGATTCTGGTATCGAGTGGGTGGCGAAAAACAATATAGACATACCCAAAGAAAGTGAGGGTAAACTGAGCTTCTTGCTAGAGGAGCTAGATAACAACGAAGATATTTCTGAGGTTTTTACTAATGCTAACTAAAATGGTTATTTTAGGAGTTGATCCTGGAACTAATAGGGTGGGTTATGGGGTAATCAAAAAAAACGAAGATAATATCTCTTTGTTGGATTATGGTTGTATAGAGGTAAAAGCTAAAAGTGATCATAATGATGGATTATTAATTATTTATAATGCTTTTGATAAAATTATTAGAAAATGGAAACCAGAAGTGTTGGCCATAGAAAAACTCTTTTTCTTTAAAAATGCTAAAACAATAACACAAGTTAGCGAGGCTCGAGGTGTAATAATTTTAGCTGGTTTAAAAAATACTTTAAAAATTAGAGAATTTACGCCTTTGCAAGTGAAGCAGGCTGTTTCCGCATATGGAAAAGCCGACAAAAAGGCTGTTCAAAAAATGGTGAGGTTGTTACTGTCCCTAAAAGAAGATCCTCAGCCAGATGACGCGGCCGACGCGCTAGCTGTGGCTATCTGCTCGGCAAATACAAGAGATTTTTAACTGTGCCCCCGCAGTAGAATTTCCAGAATCTGTGTGCATGATCTTGTTTTTAATGGGAGTTTTAGACGTCGTCGTTTTTTACTAAATTTAAGATGAATCAACTTAACTGGAAATTTCACTACGGGGTGTGTAAAAGTGGTCTTGACCTATGTGTAAGCTACGTGTATTCTGTATAAAAATAAAAAGGATAAGACTTTAAGACTTAATAATAAATAAAATATGAAAAAAAATAAGCCTTACGGTGATGATTACATACCCAACGATGATGCGTCCGATACTGTAGACGCACAAGAAGAAGAGTTGGACGATAAAGATGAGGATGAAGA
>JAUYOU010000044.1 GCA_030697855.1 bacterium | reverse complement strand
ATCATAATTCTACTAATACCGAAATAGCAGTTTCGCATAAAATTAACGATATTAAGGAAGCCGATATAATAATAACTGTAACCAACACACCTGAAGCTGTTATTGAACCTGACGATGTAAAAATTGGAGCTATATTAATAGATGATGCGCATCCTTCCGATATATCTCCAGAATTAATCAAAACAAGAAACGATGTTATTATTATTGAAGCTGGAGTTATTAAAGCACCTAATATTAAGGTTGGTACTAATTTTAGGCTAGCCAATAGAAACGAAACTTACTGTTGCTTAGGAGAAGTTATGGCTCTTACGGCTTTTGATTGGGAAGGCGAATACTCACCTGGGGATATAAAACCCGAAATAGTTAATGAAATAGCCGAATTGGCAACTAAAATTGGCTTTAAAATTGCGCCTTATCAAGCCTTTGGCAAAGTTGTTTCAGAAGATCAAATAGAAAAAGTTAAAAATATTATACAAAACAATCGTCTATGATTGTTCTTGACCCAAAGACCTCTTTAATTTTAGTAATAGCATTTATTAATTTTGTACTAGGAGCTTTTGTATTTATTCAAAACAGAAAAGCGGCAATAAACCAAAGTTTTGGAATAATGACAATTTTGGTTGGTTCGTGGGCTATTAGTGCTTTTTTGTTTAGAATTTTACCCGTTGGTACAATTTCTTTTTCTTTTGCCTATATTCTATACGATGTAGCAGCGCTTTTGCCTACTAGTTTTCTTTTGATGACATTGCTGTTTCCACCGTTCTCGATGCTTTCAAAAAAAGTATTTAGTTTTTTAATTATAGAAACTACCGCAATAATTTGGTTGGTAAATACCCCCGGAGCCTTTATTCAAGATATTATAATTAGAGACACGGAAAAAATAATAACTTGGGGTCCTTATTACTTAATATATGTTTTACATTTACTTTTACTTTTCTCTGCTGGATATATTGTTTTAATTAAAAAATATATTGCAGCTACTGGCATAGAAAAACAGCAGGTTAAATACATTATCTTTGGAACAATTTTACCCGCCAATGGCGCAATGACAACAAACCTAATTTTGCCATGGTTTGGGATTTACGATTACTATACTTGGTTAGGACAAGTTTTTATGGTTTTCTTGGTTCTTTTTTCTGGTTACGCAGTTGTAAAACATCATCTGTTTAATATAAAAGTAATTGCAACAGAATTACTTACTTTTATTATTTGGATTTTCTTATTAATAAGATTCGTTTCTTCTGCAACCCTAACCGATAGAATTATAGATGGAACTATTTTAACTCTTACCATTGTTGCGGGTACGTTCTTAATTAAAAGTGTTATTAGAGAAGTCGAACAAAGAGAAAAATTAGAAAAAATGAGTATTCAATTAGCCGTAGCTAACGACGAACTTAAAAGAGTAGATGAGGCTAAATCGGAATTTCTTTCTATTGTCTCGCACCAATTACGAACACCGCTTACTGCAATTAAGGGCTATATCTCGATGATGATAGAAGGTAGTTATGGCAAACTGGAGGAAGCTCAAAGCACAACCTTGCAAAAGGTTTTTCAATCTTCGGAACGCTTAATTGTTTTGGTTAACGATCTTTTAAACCTAAACCGTATAGAAGATGGCAGGATAATTTATACATTTGCTCCAGTAGATATGGGACAGATGATAGACGATGCAATTTTCGATTTAAAATCTATGGCGGAAAACAAAGGCTTAAAACTTGCTTGGATTAAACCCCATGGTATGCCTATGGCTTGGGCCGATGCCGACAAACTCCGACAAGTTGTTATTAACTTTATAGATAATTCTATTAAATATACGGCGACTGGTAGCGTGACTGTTGGCTTACGTTTAGAAAATGATTATTTAGTTTATTCAGTTAAAGATACTGGTGTTGGTATGACGCCAGAAGGCAAAGCAAGATTGTTTAGAAAATTTGAACGTGGCGAAGGCGGGCGATTAATGTACACCGAAGGCACAGGCTTAGGTTTATATGTGGCCAAACTTATGACAGAAGCTCATAAGGGCGTTATAAAAGGGGAATCGGAAGGGAAAGACAAAGGTAGTACCTTTAGCATCACAGTTCCAACCGAAGAATATGCAAAAAAGAATAATATAAACCAAAAACCAATAGAGCCCACCAAAGAAAATAAATAATATACGTGCCTGTTATATTTATATTTGGCAAAAATATTAATTTGTGATACTGTTTTGTCAGTCAAAAAATATCGATTTTATAAGTACATTTCAAACTTAAGAAAGAGGTAGTAAATGAATAGCAAGCTTATCGCTATTGAAGGTATTGATGGTTCAGGAAAATCCACTCTTGTCAGATACATCGAAAATAAACTTAAAAAAGAGGGGCACCAAGCCACAAGAATCTCAACACGCGAAATAGAAAATGAGTCCATTTTCCAATCAGTGATTGATAACTACTCACTAGACCCTCACTCACCAGCTTATATGTTCTTTTTCCAACTTCTTCATACATACAAAGCAGATCGCGCAAGACGCGCCATGGAAGAAGGTAAAATTGTAGTATCTGACCGTTGGGATCTTTCCTTCTTTGTGTGGCATGAAAACTTTGGGTTTTTTAGTAAAAAGTCTGACGAGCTCCGTAATGGGGTTTCTCGCCTTGCCTTTGGAGATTTAAAACCACATCTCGGCATCTACCTTGATATCACCGTTAATAAAGCACTCGACAGACGCATGTTTGGGAGAGGAGATATTATTGACGATATCGAAACAGAAAAACAATCTTATGCCACAATTGTGGCTGCTTACAGATTATTAGTAAAACGATATAGTTGGATCACTATTAATGCTAATGACGACTTTGAGCAAGTCAGAAAAACGGCATGGAAACTAGTGCAAGAAGTTGTGAAATAAAAGACCCCGCCATGACAGTAATTGTCTGGTGGGGCTTATTTTTACAAAACAAAGTGACCAAGGTATCTATCCTGTTCCTGGATAATACCAATGACAACATCCCAAAATATAGTACGAAAGAACTCTGGGTAAACGATAATAGTCTCCATTTCTTCTTTACTAAACCAACGAGCTTCATCGACAACACCATATTGATCAATATGCCTTTGCGGAACTTTCGTGCTCCCAACAGGTTCTGCGAGCCAAAACTGTTCAAGCCATATACTATCCTGCTTCTTGATGTGAAGAGTTTGCGCACAAAGGAGCTTTATAATTTTTGCTTGAACACCAGTCTCCTCGAGTACTTCTCTTTTTGCACAATCAAGAATTGTCTCTTCGGCATGATTCCAACCACCTCCAGGTAGACACCACCATTTCTGATCTCGATTCCTCACAAAAAGAATCGAGGATGTCGTTAGGTTGTATATGGCGACTCTGCAAACGATTCTTAATTCTGTCATGATTATACCTTTATAAAATGGGTTAGTATCTGCGTGTGGTTATATCAGCATTACACTGACTGTCTGGTTTATTAACAAACTCCTCCCCACATTTAGCACATTTAAAAAAGGTAGCCTTACAACCAATAACCCATTCTGTAATATTTCTAGGTATCACCCTACCTCACTCTTCCTGTTATTTTTGAAAAAGTACTACTATCACATCTGATTGACCTTCCCTCATAACGAAGATCAACTGATACCTCATTGTGAATCATTATGTTTCTCCTTTTTAAAGAACCACATCACCATTTACGCTTGACACATCTTAACAAATTAAGATAAATATGCCAACCTGTCTAATTGAGTTACAAATTATATATAACTCTTTGGGAAATATATAAATTGTAAATCCATCATATCAATCCTCACAAGATTAAACTGGCTACGAAGTGTTGTAATAATTTTAGGAAGAATATCTAGAGTTTTTTGTGCCCGTATTTTTAAATCATCGTCAATTTCACTGCCATCATGAAAATCAATAATTGAACCGTTTTTTGTGTTTTCTAGAACATTTTTAAAAATCTCGTCTTGGGAAATTGAAAGATAATCCTTAGAATCAACATCTCCTGTAATAATAAACTTGTCTTGCAAATATCTATTTTCCTTACCACAAAAAGACAAATCATAAAAAGGTGGTCGAACATACATACTTACCTCGCCAATAGCGCGGTCAATCTCGTCATTACACATTTCGAAGTCTCCACCTTTATGCGAAAACGTATGGTTTCCAATTAGATGCCCTCTTTGTTTTGTCTCTTTCAAAATTTCTGGATATTCTAAACATCTTTTACCTATAACAAAAAATGTAGCCTTGACATTAAAAGAGTCAAGGGTGTCCAATATTTTTTGGGTAAAATAAGGATTAGGACCATCATCAAAGGTTATAGCAATATCTTTTTTATTTCGGTTTCCGAAACTCGCAACACGTAAATTAATCATGGTTTTTTCAAAAGCAAAAAATAATCCATGCCAACATATTTTAAGATGGGAATTTTTCCTAGAAATAACATAGGATAACGATCAAGAATTTTATAGTTTTTATATAAAAAGGGCACCCATGAAAACCATGCATTGATATAGTCCGCTCCAAATTCTTTTATCGAATTAAAACCCTCTTTTTTTATTATTTTTTTTATCTGAAAGCAAGTTAAGTAATTTTCGTACCCTTCCTTGTGCCTGTGTGTTCCCCAAACATCCCAGTTTTTCTTATATACTTTTTCAAATAAAAACTTTAAAAGTGCTGAGAAATTAAGATGGTTTTGAAAGCTTAAAACCACATACCCGCCAGATTTAGCGACCCGAAAAACTTCTTTAATAACCACATTGTAGTCAGAAACATGCTCCAAGGCCTCTGTACAAATTATACAATCAAAAAAATTATCAGCGTAGGGCATAGACTCAAGACTGCCTACGACAAAAGGAATTACTACTGATTTATATTGATACTGCCGTTCTTTGGCAAAATAAACTGCCTTGGCTGATTTATCAAAAGCGATAATATTTTGAAAGTATTTGAGCAGTGTTTCAATATTATTTCCTATACCACAAGCGGCATCAAGACAAATTGAACCATCCTGGAATTTTACTTGGGATAGAAAATTCTCAAGAACATCTTGCTGCCAAGGAGCAGATGTACTTGAAAAAAGGCCTTTTTGTCTTAAAGTTTCTTCTATCGCTCGGTTTTTGGAAGTGTGATATGTCCCCATAAATAAAATTTTAGTAATTTGTATAATCCATAGTATAAACCAATAAAATTAAACATAAATAAAATTGGTGAGAAAAGTATACTACGAAACAATACAATTATGCCATTATAACTATTTAATTTCTTCCACCAGATTTCCTTGAAGTCTTTTGAAACAAGTAAAACCGGAATGGTTGAATTGAGCAATAAAGATGAACTAAATAATACGAATAATGGTATAGACATATAGGCGAATGAGAAAATTAGTCCAACAAGATGAAGAAGTCCTTTATTTAACCAACGAAACGCTTTAAAAAATCCGTAAGAAATCAACACAAAGTCTTTTAGGGTTATGCTTTTTGTTTTTCGCAATGACTGTGCGCATAGATAATCACTAATAAAAAGACCGCAACCAAAGAACCAAATACTGGATTGTTTTATGTACACTGAAAGATTTTTAGCAGTTTCAACAATTCCAAATCCAGAGACAAGTTTTACTTTAATATTAAGAAAAGAGCTTAACCGACCAAATCGTACATCTTCAATAATATCTGGGAAACCGCCAACACGGATAATAAATGATCCTCTCATGCAAAGACCGTGTCCAACAAAATACTTTAGCCGCCATGGACAAAACTTTCCTATAAACATTGGAATTTCATAGGAAATCGAGAAAAACGACTGTAGAAATGCAAAGCTCTGCATCAGTGAGCTTTTGAGAACGTCAATATTTTTAAACCAAAGGAGCGGTTGCTGATATATTTCAGTGCCATTTTCAATAGAGTTATTGAATCTTGTAAGTGTATTGACATCTACTTCAGAATCGGCATCAAAAAAAATGAAGAAAGACTCAGACACTGCAACATCTCCTATGTTTTTGCGAATTTGATTGAAAGCGAAGTCTAATTGATGAGTTTTGAAACCATCTAAACCTGGATAATGAATTATAGTAAGTCGAAGTTTGGGAAATTTATTTTCGGATATTATTCGCTTTAGAATATCAATAGTATTGGGTTCAATATTTTTTAAATATTCCTTTTGTGTCGTCACCGCATAAACTTCGTAGCAATCGTTAGGGTAATCTTGGCGAGAAAGGTCAGTCAAAAATTTCTCAATAGTTTTTTCTTCATGTAACACGGGGACAAGAACTGAAATTTTATGAGTTTTTTTTAAATAGTTTTTTACCGCAACCGCAGTGTTTAAAAAATTATTTTTTATTTCTGGTATTACAATTAGGTATTTTATCAACTGGTAAACTCCGTGGAAAAATAGTAAAAATCCAACAGTATGTAAAGTTATGTTCATAATTTTTCATCAACTATAACTTTAATATTGCGAAATATGGTTTGTTGATCTTTTGTTCCATCAATAATATGCCAACCATTATCATGCGCGAGTTTTTTATAGTAATTTGCAACTACGATAAAATATTCTAAATTCATCAGATCAAGACCGTTATCATCAATAAACTGTTCTCGTTCTATATACCTGCTATACGCAATCTTTGCTGGAATATCGATAAGGAAAAAAATATCTGGCTCCAGTGATCTGTATGCGAGCAAATCAAGTTGGAGCATAAGATTTTTATTTTTATCAAAGGTACCTTGATGTAAATGATGTGCGAAAAAAGAATAGCGCCATCTATCTGCGATAACAATTTTACTAATTTTGAGTGCTTTATTCACTTCATTATATTGTGTCGCATGCAAAGCTTGGAATAAAAACATTACCGCATTCTGATCAAGCTTGATTCCTGAAGCATTCATAAAATCGGAAACTACCCTACGGCGCTCTCCTTCATAAACAGCACTTATAAAAATCTCTCTCTTCTTTACATTTTCTAGGTAATCAGCAAGTAGTTTTGTTTGTGTAGTTTTTCCACTACCGGCAATACCTTCAAAGCAAATAAACATGGAGTGTTTAAATTTCCTTAAAAAATGACTTCTCATTCTCTAACCATTCAATGAGAGCATCTTTAAGTGTAGCGGGTAAAATCTTATAATCTTTCAAATTATTTTTAGCAATGCTTACAAATTCAATATGGCCTTCTTTGGTATTAACTTTAAACTCATTGGGAACATTAACTTTAAATATAATGTTTATTTCGTGCTGTAAAATGCCTTCTTCCAGTAAAAAAATATTTTCACAAACACCCATAAAGGAACTAATTTTATAATCATTTTCACCCATTTCTTCGTTTAATTCTCGCAAAAGCGCTACTCGAGCTGATTCACTATCCTCAATATGTCCACCTGGAAGAAAAAACCATTTTTCATTTCTAACTCGACATAATATAATTTCATCTTTGCATATTAAAAAACCACGAACTACTAAATGGATATTTGATTTTGACCCTTGAAATTTCATTGCCTAGACTCTAGCATTTTTCCATGGTCTTTGAATAGTGCTATATTTTAAGATATACTATTTACTTTTTCTAATAAATTTGCTCTTATTTGTATACAATGGATACTAAAAAAATAGATGAAACTAGGCACTGGGCGGATGTTATAGCCGATAAGGTTATAGAAAAATTCCCTAACGAAAAAATTTATACCTGTGCTGCAGGCATAAGCCCTTCGGGCGTGGTTCACTTTGGAAACTTTCGTGATGTTATTACTTCTTTTGCTGTAGCTAAAAAACTAAAAGAAAAAGGTAAGAATGTTCGGTTTATTTTCTCTTGGGACGATTTTGACCGTTTAAGAAAAGTGCCTGCCGGCCTAAACGAAACTTTTGCCGAACACATTGGTAAAGCTTTATCTATGGTACCTAGCCCAGAAGAAGGTTTTTATTCTTATGCGGAAAAGTTTGAAAAAGAATTCGAAAAATCTATGCAAGAACTTGGTATAGAGCTTGAATATAAATATCAAACCAAAGAATATGCTTCGGGCAGATACGACGAACAAATAATTCATGCCTTAAAAAACCGCGAAAAAATTGCGGATGTTTTGCTTTCCTTTATGACAGAAAAGGGGAAAGAAGATAAAAACATAAACCCAGAAGAATACAAACAAAATTATTACCCTGTTTCTGTATATTCAAAGTTTACCGGAAAAGATAATACAAAAGTTTTAGAATACGACGGTGGCACAAATATTACATACAAGTGTTTTGATTCTGGTAATACAGAAACAATCGATTTTACCAAAGATAGAATCGTTAAGTTGTCTTGGAAAGTAGATTGGCCAATGCGCTGGAAAATAGAAAACGTAAATTTTGAACCTGCGGGGCACGACCACGCTTCACCGGGAAGTAGTTTTGATGTTTCTAGTGTAATAGCTAAAGAGGTTTTTAATATTTTGCCTCCAGTGTTTCAGGAATATAACTTTGTAGGCATACAAGGCTTAGGTACAAAAATGTCTGGTTCTAAGGGTAACGCAATTTCACCACAAACATTACTAGAAATTTATACTCCAGAACTTTTAAAGTGGATTTATTTGCAAAAATTACCAACTCAAACTTTTTCTATTGCTTTTAATAGCGAAATTTACAAACAATATAGCGAATTCGACGCTAATTTAGAGATGCTAAAAAATAATACTCTAGAAAATTGGCAAAAAGATTCTATGGCATTGAGTGACACTAAAATAGACAGCTCTTTACCACCAATTCCTTTTCGCCAAGCAGTTTCGTTTGGGCAAATAATACAGTGGGATAAAAATAAACTTACACAGGTTTTAGAAAGTATGGATTTACATTATAACCTTGAATCCATTACCGTAAGAACGGAAAAGGCGAGGGCATGGCTAGAAACTTATAATAAAGAAGAAATAATAAAACTATTAGAAGAAAAAAATACTGAATATATAAAGACCTTAACCAGCGAAAAACTAGAACAAGTTAAAAAACTAAGACAAGAATTAATTTCTAATAATAATGGGAGTATAAAAGAACTAGATACCTTAGTTTATAGCATTCCCAAAGATTCAAACTTATCCGACCAAGAAAACGCACCATTACAAAGGAGCTTCTTTAAAGACGTATATAACTTACTAATAGGCAAAGACACTGGCCCAAGACTTTCTACATTCTTATGGGCTGCGGATAGAGAACAAATACTAGAGCTTTTGGAGATATAAAAATACCACCGTTTTTGACACGGCGGTTTTTAAATTTTACTTATCAAATTATCTGGATTACAGAAAGAATATCTACAAAAATAACACAAGGAGCAGATAAACCAAGAATAGTTATATATCGAGAATTATATTTATTCGGTTCAACTATTCTCCCGTTTAAAATAGAGAATGCGATAGCACCCAAAAGCATGGTTATACAAGAAAATGAAAGAAACGGATGTATATATCCAGCCATGAGACCTATTTTTACAAAAAAAGAACAAAGCATCCAAACAGCTAGAAAGAAATCAGTAATCCCTGCCATTTTATGAACATATACACCTTGGGACTCGATATGTCTCCCTGTCATGGTTATAAAGACAACCAATAAAAGTGACATAAAACCAAGAAGTCCACAAATTCTTACACTGATACTAACATCAATAATCTCAAACCAATCAAAATTTTGCATGTCCTGATCTCCTCTCAGATTGTTTAAGAACGAAACTAACCTTGAGTAATAATACATCAAGTTTGATACAACGTCAATATTTTTATTTTCATATAAACAGGTTAAAATATAGGCATATGGAACGAATTTTGATATCTAAAACACCCGAAAATAAGGGTGAAAGTGTTAGTGTTTCCGGTTGGATCTGGGGCAGGCGAGATCACGGCAAACTTATCTTTATAGACGTTAAAGATAGAACTGGCACATTGCAGTGCGTTTTTTTGCCAAATAATACAGAATTACATAGCCTAGGCGATACCCTTCGTACGGGCTTTGTGGTGCGTTTAGAAGGCCAAGTTTCGGAACGCCCAAAGGGAATGGTTAACGCCGAAATCCCTACAGGCGAGGTGGAACTTCAGGTTACAGCGCTCGAAATTTTAAACGAATGCGTAACCCCACCTTTTGCTTTGGATACCGACGGTTTAGAAATAGGGGAGGACACCCGAATGAAATATCGTTATCTAGATTTGCGCCGAGATAGGCTTCAAAAAAATATTCGAACACGTTTTCAAATAATTCAATTTATTAGAAACTGGCTTGCTAAAAAAGATTTTGTAGAAATAGAAACCCCAATTTTAACTAAATCTACTCCGGAAGGAGCACGAGATTATGTTGTGCCTTCGCGCTTACAAAATGGGAAATTTTATGCTTTACCCCAAGCACCACAACAATACAAACAACTTTTAATGGTGGCTGGGTTCGAAAAATATTTTCAAATAGCACGTTGCTTTAGAGACGAAGACACAAGGGGAGACAGGCAACCAGAATTTACACAAATGGATATGGAAATGTCTTTTGTGGAGCGCGAAGATGTTATGGCCGAAAACGAAGCCATGTTAATTGGCATAGTAAAAGAATTATTCCCAAACAAAAAAATACAAGAAACTCCTTTCCCACGCATTAGTTATGCCGAAGCTATGGAAAAATACGGCACCGACAGGCCAGATTTACGAAAAGATAAAGACGATAAAGATTTATTGGCTTTTTGTTGGGTTATAGATTTTCCATTCTTTGAGGCAATCGAAGAAGATGAGAAAGTGCCTGCACTTCGTAGCTCCGAAGGAGCGAAGAAGTGGACGTTTACCCATAATCCATTTTCCAAACCAAAAAACGAACACATGGAATGGTTAATAAATAAAGAAAATATAGACCAAATTTTAACTACTCAATACGACATCGCTTTAAACGGTTTCGAAATTGGTGGTGGCAGTATTCGCAACCACAAACCAGAACCATTAAGAAAAGTTTTTGAAATTATGGGTTTTCCAGAAGAAAAAATTGCTTCTAACTTTGGGCACATGCTTACAGCCTTAGGTTATGGCGCACCTCCGCACGGCGGCATTGCTTGGGGTTTAGATAGATTAATTACACTTCTTACTGGCGAACCAAATATCCGCGAAGTGGTTTCTTTCCCTAAAACAGGCGACGGCCGAGATTTAATGATGGACGCTCCTGCAGAAATATCCGAAAAACAATTAAAAGAGCTTGGTATAAAAATTGCTGATAAAAAATAATTTGTATAAAATTTTATGTTTCGATAAAAATGTATCAACTTAAACTAGCAAAATTCGAAGGTCCATTAGATTTATTACACCAACTTATAGAATCTAAAAAATTAGAAATAACCGAAATATCTTTAGCCGAAGTCGCTGGTCAATTTTTAGATTATTTAAAAAACTCTACTAACTTGGCTATGGAAGATATGGCCAATTTTTTAAATATTGCGGGGCGTTTAACTTTAATAAAATCGCGTGCGCTTTTGCCATTTTTAAAACTTACCGAAGAAGAAGAAAAAGATATTCAAAGCCTAAAAGATCAGTTAGCCGAGTATCAAAAATATAAGGAACTTGCAAAAGGAATTCATAAGCTAGATATACAAGGTAACAGATACTATAACCGAACATATTTAAACAACATAGAACCTGTTTTTTATTTTCCTAAAAAACTAACGGGAGAATTTTTGGCTTTGTCTTTAAGTAATTTAATAAGCACTATAACTTTGCCTCAAAGAATTCCTCAGGCTCAGTTGGTGGAAAAAGTTTCTTTAGAAGAAAAAATAGCAGATTTAGAAAAAAATATTAAAGAAAAAATAGAGTTAAATTTTTCCCAAATTACCGATTCCGCTAACCCAGAAGCAAGATTAATAACATTTCTTTCTGTGTTAGAATTGTTAAAGCGTGCAAAAATTACAGCCGAACAAAGTTCAAATTTTGAAGATATAAAATTAAGATGGCAAAATCAACAAATATAGAAAACTTGGAACAAGTTCTGGAAAGCGTTCTTTTTGCTTATGGAGAATCAGTAAGTATAAAAAAACTAGCAGAAATAACATCTACTTCGGCTAATGATATTTTGTTGACCTTAGAAAATTTAAAAAATAATCTTTCAACTAGGGGAATAAAACTTATTAACAAAGATGATAAATGGCAAATGGTTTCTAGCAAAGAATCTTCCGAATATATAGAAAAACTTGTAAAGAGCGAGATCCAAGAAGAATTAACCCCTGCTAGTTTAGAAGTTTTAGCTGTTGTAGCATACCGTGGACCGGTCTCTAAAAATGAAGTAGAGGTATTAAGGGGTGTAAATTCAGCCCATGCTTTAAGAAATTTAACATTAAGAGGTTTAATAGATAAAAATGATTCAGCAAAACCTCAAACATACCAAATATCTTTAGGTGCTTTAAAAAAACTAGGCTTAGAGAAAGAACACGAATTACCAAAGTATAACGAGTTAAAATTGGAAGTGTCTAAAACAGAAAAACTACTTCAAAACTAATGCGGCAAATTTTATATATCTTAATTGGTGCGTTTGTTATTGTTCCTACGCTACTTTTGTCGTACCAAGTTGGCACGCCAAAATATATGGCGGCTAGTGCTTATTTTAATAGCCCAGCCTTAACTTTTAATAACAGTAAAAAACAAACCATTCCTGTTGTTATCAAAATTGTTCCAGAAAGAAATTTGGAAATTCCAGATATAGAAACAGATGCAACCTCGATGCTGATTTGGGATTTTAAAGAAGATTTTAATTATTATTCAAAAAACGCAGAAGAACCTAGGCCAATTGCTTCTTTAACAAAATTAATAACAGCTGCCATTGTTTTGGATTATGTCGACCCACAAGAAACAACATCAGTTTCGGCAAAAGCAATTAGAAATGAAGGGAATAGCGGTAATTTAAAAGAAGGAGAAGTGCTTACCATAAAAGATTTACTAGCAGCAGCACTTTTAGAATCTTCCAATGATGCTGCTTATGCTTTAGCCGAGCATGTTGGCGGAAAATTACAAACCAACCCCGAAGCCAAAGCCAATGCCTCGCCCGTTAGAGAATTTGTAAGAATGATGAATTTAAAATTTAACGACTTAGGTTTGCTTCATTCCAATTTCATAGATCCAGCTGGTTTAGAAGATATAGATTCTTTTACTACAGCCAATGATTTTTCTAAATTTATAAAATATTTAAGAGAGAACCCTAAATATGTTTTGATTTGGAACATCTTGAAAATGCAAAATTACAATACCAAATCTTTAAACGCTATAGCTATCCATAATTTTAAATCAACTAATCCGTTTTTAGGCGAATACCCTAATATTATTGGTGGGAAAACCGGTTTTACAAACAGAGCATTAGGGAATATGGTTTTAGTAACAACAAGTTCAAACAATACAGAAATTATTTATTTAGTATTAGGATCTAACGATCGCTTTAGCCAAATAAGAAAAGCTATAAAGTGGGTAGAAGAAGCTTGGTCTTGGCCTAATAATACACAACAATAATATGCTAGATATTTCATTTCAAGTTGCCAGAATTTTAACCTTAGCTTTTGGGGCTTTTGCCGTGGCTATGATTTTAACTCCATGGTGGACAAATATTTTATATAAATATCGTTTAGGCAAACAAATACGCACAGAAGGAGCGCCTGTTTTTGCTTCCATGCATAAAGATAAAGAAGGCACCCCTACAATGGGCGGTGTCATTATTTGGTTAACTACATTAATTTTAATTATTGGGCTCGCTGTACTAAAAGAATTTATGCCAAATAGTTTGGCAGCTGGTTTAAGTTTTTTATCTCGGCCTCAAACACTTTTACCAATAGGTATTATGATATTTTCGGCAATTATTGGTTTAGGCGACGACTTGTTGGGTGTATTTAAAATAGGTCCAAAGGGCGGTGGCTTAAAAATGCGTCATCGTTTATTGCTGTATACAGTTGTAGCTATAATTGGCGCTCTTTGGTTTTATTTTAAATTGGATTGGACAACGGTTAAGGTTCCATTTCTAGGGAACTTTGATATAGGCAGTTGGTACATACCTTTTGCCGCTTTTATTATCGTGGCAACATCTTTTTCTGTTAACGAATCGGACGGTTTAGATGGTTTAGCTGGCGGATTAATGTTAACAGCTTTTGCGAGTTATGGTTTAATTGCTTTTTTTGAAGGCAAATACGAACTTACCGTATTTTGTGCAGTAATTGTTGGAGCTTTACTTTCTTTTTTGTGGTTTAACATACACCCAGCCAGATTTTTTATGGGCGACACCGGCGCTATGCCCCTCGGCATAACTTTGGCAGTTATTGCCTTACTAACCAACGCCGCCTTAGTTTTACCTCTTATAGCGTTTGTGCCTATGGTGGAATCAGCTTCGGTTATTATTCAAGTTTTAAGCAAAAAACTGCGCGGCGGTAAAAAAGTTTTTCTCTCGGCTCCAATTCATCATCATTTCCAAGCTAAGGGTTGGCCCGAAACCAAAGTTACCGAAAGATTTTGGATAATATCGGCAGTTATGGCAGCTTTTGGTATAATAATACAGTTAATAGGTAAATAGACAGTTTTAGCCATATCTGATAAATTGCTTTAAATGCTCTTTTAACAAAACTAGGAGGTAGTTTATGCTTCCACTTTTAGCAATATTGTTTGCAATACTATGGACTATTCATATGTTTAAAATAGACATAAGAGCACTTAATGCCACAATGAACGTATGTGATCTCAGAGAGGAATTCTTTCCTTTTTTTACTTCAATGCCTGGGGACTTAGAACTCGTGCTAAACAGAGAAAAAGTAGAAAAATTATTTAAAGACCTCATAAAAGCAGAACAAGAATTTGCAGCAACACATCTTTATATAGACTGCGAGCCAAATATAGCAATGCTTATCAGATGGAAAAAAACCCGTCTCGACGAATCCGTAAATTTATAAAGATATATCCCCGAAAATATTCATCGGGGATTTTTATTTTAATGGTGATTTTATGATAAAATAAAGATAATGGCATTCGATATCCTCATAAAAAATGGTTCTATTGTGGATGGTACTGGTAAGCGCTCAGCTTTTAAAGCAGACGTTGGTATTGTTGGCGATAAAATTTTTGAGATTGGAAACCTTGCCAAAACAAAAGCTAAAACCGAAATAGACGCCACTGGGATGGTAGTATCTCCTGGCTTTGTAGATGTTCAAAACCATTCCGATAGCTATGGCAGTATTTTAAATGACAATGTATTAGAAAGCATGGTCCGCCAAGGAATAACTACTATTTTGATGGGACAATGTGGTTCGTCTTTAGCTCCTTTACTTAAAGGCTCCTTGTCGTCTATTCAAAAATGGGCGAGTACGTCCGGTACAAATATTAACTGGTCTAGTATGGCAGAATTTTTAGACACACTTGTAAAAAGAAAAACCAGTATAAACGTAGCCACACTTACAGGGCACGCTACCATAAGAAGAGATTTTGTTGGCGACTCTGTTCGTCCTTTAACACCCAAAGAAGAAATACAGGTAATTTCTCTTTTAAAAAGATCTTTAACCGAAGGCTCTTATGGGCTTTCAATTGGCTTAGCTTATAGCCACGAGAGGCTAGCTTCCGAAGAAGAAATTATTAAATTACTAACCACAACAAGATTTTCTAATAGTGTGGCATCTTTTCATTTAAGAAATGAAGGGCCAGAAATATATGCTTCGCTTAACGAAGTTTTGGGTTTTTTACATCATGCTCCGGTTAAGGCAAAAATAAGCCACTTAAAAATGCTAGGCGAAAAAAATACGTCTTCTGCCGAAAAACTTTTACGTATGATAGATGTAGCTTCAAGAAGTGGAACAAATTTAAGCTTTGACGTTTACCCATATACTGCTTCGGCTATTATTCTTTATCTTTTACTGCCGGAATGGGCAATAGTTGGCGGTAAAGACGATCTTATAAAAAAAATAAAAAATAGTGGCACGCACGAAAAAATAGTCCGCGATATAGAAAGCAAAAACTACCCATACGAAAAAATAACCATTGCTACAAGCGCTTTAGGGCAACTTTTTGTGGGTAAAAGCCTTGCTCAAATTGCTCGCGACCAAAATACAACAGGTGCCGAAGCTATTTTAAATTTACTACTTGCCGCACGAGACCAAGTTACAGTATTTTGGAACGATATAGATGAGACTGTTTTTCAGGAATTATTAAAACATCCTGCCAGTATTATTGCTTCGGATGGTTCGGGCTACAACGATGAGGTTAAGCAACGAAGTGCCGTACCGCACCCGCGTTCTTTTGGCACAACCGCAAAAATTTTAGAACGTTACGTTAAAGAAAAAAAAGTTTTAACCATAGAAGAAGCTGTTTATAAAATGTCTGCAAAACCAGCCGAATGGATGGGATTAAAGGGCAGAGGAGTTATAGCAAAAGATTTTTTTGCAGACATTGTTGTATTCGACCCTAATAACATTAAAGACAATTCTACATTCGAAAATCCGTTAAAATACCCAACTGGTATTAAAAATGTTTTGGTAAATGGCAAAATCGCATTAAATGAATCTGGTTTTTCTGGTGTTTTGGCAGGGCAGATATTAAAAAAAGGATTTTAAAATGAGAAACCATAGTAAAGCGGCAACAACATTTATAATGGCTACCGCTTTTTTAGTTTTACTTGGTATAGCTGTTATGACCAATGCTTCTATACCGTTATCGCAATCTAACCATGGCGAAAGTTTTTATTATTTTAAACATCAAATAATATATGGTTTAGGTATAGGTCTTTTGGCTTTTTTCTTTTTTTATAAAATTGATATATCTATACTCAAAAAATTTGGGTTACCCGCATTAATTTTTGCCATAATTTTACTGGGTTTGGTTTTTGTACCTAAAATAGGTTTTGGTGCACTAGGCGCCAAAAGATGGATAAGCCTTTTTGGATTTTCGTTTCAACCCGCTGAATTTGCAAAATTAGCCTTGGTTGTATATTTGGCTCATTGGTTAGAATCAAAAAAAGATAAAATTAAAAAACCCGTAATGATTTTCCCTTTCTTGTTGTGGACGGGGATAATTTGTGGGCTCGTAATTTTACAACCAGATTTTGGAAGTTTTTTGGTAATTTGTTCTACTGCTTTTGTAATGTACTTTATGGCAGGTTCCGATTTAAAAACTATGGGCTTAGTTTTTTTAACTGGCCTAGTTTTAATGGCCACTTTAATTGCCGTAGAGCCATATCGCAAAGAAAGATTTACTTCGTTTCTTAATCCAGACAGAGACCTAGCCGGTTCGGGTTATCAACTTAAACAAGCTTTAATTGGCATAGGCTCGGGAGAAATTTTTGGCTTGGGACTAGGCAAAGGAATCCAAAAATATAATTATTTACCAGAAACAATTGGGGATTCTGTTTTTGCTGTGGTTTCGGAAGAACTTGGATTTATTGGTTCTGTGCTAGTTCTATTAACTTATTTAATTTGGATTTTAAGTGGAATTAAAATAGCCTCACTTTCTAAAGATGTTTTTTCAAGATACTTGGTTATAGGTATAGTAGCTTGGATAGGCCTGCAGGCATTTATAAACACTCTAGGCATATTGGGAATGATTCCTTTTACAGGCATCCCTTTGCCGTTTATAAGCTATGGTGGCACAGCTTTGGCAATAGAGCTTGCTGCCATTGGTATGGTGGCTAATGTGGCTAGAAAAAGCTAAATTTGACATAACTATCTTTATGTTTTAGACTCAAGCCAAGTTCCTTCACAAAAATGTCTCCGAGAGGAGACCCACATTCCCGAGAGGGAATAAACCTTCGAGAGGAGAGTGTTATGAACGTTCTCACAAAAGAAATTGGGAAGGTTTTGTTTGGAGATAATACTCCAGAAGATTTGATAATTATATTTGAACAATTAATTGCTCATGATTTATTAGATCAAGATGAAGAAAAAACCAATAACCAACGCCTCAAAATATTACAGTATTGTCTAAACAATCTAGGTGTTGAAACAACTGCAAGAATTGTTGTAGCTCTCTCGCTAAGACCAGACTGGGGAGGTCATAAGTGGGTTGAGCTATTAAGTAACGAAATTTTCAAAAAGGGCCTCGGTACAGCCCAATCCTTTGCGGGTTCTGTGCTTGGATTATTTAGAGTAAACGCCTTGATAGACCTAGGCTGGCACGCTGAAAAAGAATTTCGCCAAGCTTTTTCCAATGCTATAGAATCTGCAATTGTTTGCCGATCCGTTGCAGCCAAAACTGCGATAAGAATGGCCGATGACAAATATGAATCCATTCTTTCAGAAACTATAAAGACTTATGTGAGATGGAAAGGAAATGAGCCATGGCAAATAGCCTACAGAAAAAACGAGGTTGAAACAATATTACTTAATACCATAAAAACCATAGGATCTTTTCCTTCCAAATTTGAAATAACTCCAATAGGGAATATACTCCTAGATCAGCTGTCTTATGCTCGATTTGGTATGTTCACTCCATGGGAGAAAGCCAAGATACTAGCAACCAGAAGCTACGCGAGAACATAACACACAGCAGGCAACCAACAACCGGTTGCCTGCTTTTTTATTTAAAAAAATACTGCTAAAGTAAGTATATGAAAAACCCTAGGATAATGCTGTGTGGTGGGGGAACAGGCGGGCATGTTTTGCCATTAGTAGCCATAGCTAGAGCCATCAAAAACCTAGAACCTAAAGCCGAAATTTACTTTGTTGGCCCAGAAGAATTTTCGCTAAACGCACTACGCGAAGAAGGTGTTATGGTTAGAACCATAATCGCCGCCGGTAAAATTAGACGATATTTTTCGTTTAAATATATTTGGGAAATTATTAAAATTCCATTCGCTTTTTTTCAGTCTTTAATTTTAGTTTATTCCATAAACCCAGATGTGGTTTTGGGCAAGGGCAGCTATGGCAGTGTTTTGCCAGTTTTAGCCGCCGATATCTTATTTAAAAAAACAATCATACACGAATCCGACGCTGTACCCGGGCTTGCTAACAAATTTTTAGCTTATGTTACAGATAACGTAGCTATTTCGTTTGAAGAAGCTAGAAAATATTTTAATAATAAAAATATATCTTTAACTGGCAACCCCGTAAGAACAAAATTTATAAATTTAAACAAAGAAGAGGCGATTAGTATTTTAAATATTCAAACAGAACGGAAAATTATTTTTATAAGTGGCGGGTCCCAAGGCGCACAAAGAATTAACAATACTATATTAAAATATTTAGATTCACTGCTAGAAAAATATTTTGTTATTTGGAGCGTAGGGAAAAATAACTTTGACTCCATAAACCATAAAGTATCAAATAAAAACAACATAAAAGTTTTTGCTTTTTTAAATGAAGAGGAACTAGCTGCGGCTTATACACTATGCGACCTTGCGGTTGGTCGCGCCGGCGCAGGAACCATATTCGAACTTGCTGCATTTGGCAAACCGAGTATTTTAATACCTCTAGAAAGAAAAGGGGGCGATCAACCAGTAAATGCTTCTTCTTATGCTAAAACCCACTCCACAGTTGTTTTAAGAGAGCAAGAATTAGATACACTAAAAGAAACCCTAGAGAAAACCCTAAGCGATGATTCAGAACTAGATTCAATGAGCCAAAATGCCAAAAAATTTGGTAAAATAGAAGCAGCCCACCAGTTGGCAGAAATTTTGCTAAACTTAGCCAATTCAAGTTCTAAACACTAAGCTCTAAAAGATTATGAAAATTCGCACAAGAATCGCTCCCAGCCCAACAGGTTATATGCATGTCGGTACAGCTCGTACCGCGCTTTTTAATTACTTATTTGCCAAACAAAATCATGGCGAATTTTTATTGCGTATAGAAGATACAGATACCGAAAGATCAAAAAAGGAATTCGAAACAGATATTGTAAATAGTTTAAAATGGCTGGGTTTAAATTGGGACGAGGAACTAATAAGACAAAGTGAAAGAGTATCTATACACAAAGAATATTTAGCTAAACTTATAGAAAATAAAAAAGCTTTTTATTGTTTTCACACAATAGAAGAACTAGAAGAAGAACAGAAAAACCAAGCTTTAGAAAAGATATCTTTTAAACATGAGTGTGAACATAAAGACCTTTCGCTAGACAAAGCTCTAGAAAAATTAAAAAAAGAAAATGCCATTATCCGCTTAAAAACTCCTCATAAAAAAATAACCTTTAAAGACTTAATTAGGGGTGAAGTTGAATTTGATACTAATCTTTTAGGCGACATATCTTTAGCCAAAAATTTAGACACTCCGCTTTATAACCTTGCTGTTGTAGTCGATGACCATGAAACACAAATAACCCATGTAATAAGGGGAGAAGATCATTTACCTAATACACCAAAACAAATATTGATTCAAGAAGCTTTAGAATTTAAACAGCCAGAATATGCCCACCTACCATTAATATTATCGGCAGATAGATCAAAACTATCCAAAAGACATGGTGCTGTCTCCGTAAACGAATTTGCCAGACTGGGATACCTGCCAAAAGCTATGCTTAATTTTATGACCCTTATAGGTTGGCACCCTAAAGACGATAAAGAAATTTTCAACTTGGAAGAGCTTGTAAAAGAATTTGATTTAGAAAGAGTACAAAAAGCCGGAGGTATTTTTAATATTGAGAAACTAAAATCAATAAACAATCAATACATAAAGGAATTAGTACCAGCGGAAATTGCTAAATTTATAGCGCCATATTTAGATATGTATAACCCAACCGAAGCACAGCTAATTAAAGTAGCTCATCTGTTTAAAGACAGATTAAACACTTTTTCAGAAATTAAAGATCTTGCTAGTTTTGTATTTGCTTTACCAACATATGAAATAAAATTATTAAGCTGGAAAGATGCGCCAAAAGAAAAGATTAAAACAAACCTACAAATAGTTTTATCTATATTAGAAAATATATCGGAAGATTCATTTGATATAGATACAACCACAACCGAACTTATGCCCAAAGCTAACAATATTGGCCGAGGTGATTTGTTATGGCCATTAAGAGTAGCTTTATCTGGTATGGCAAAATCTCCAAGCCCATTTGAAATTTTAGATGTGCTAGGTAAAAAAGAATCTATAAATAGAATTAAAAAAGCATTAGAAAAGTTAAATGAATCTTAAACAACAAGGATTAAAAATATTCTTTGTTTTTTTGGCGTTATTTTTTACGCCATTTTTTACGTATGCCGACCAACTAGAAAACTTAAAAAATGAGCGGGGAAATTTACAAAATAATATTGCCGAACTAGAAGCCAAAATTACCGAATACCAAAAAAATTTAGATTCTAAAAGGGGAGAGATAACTTCTTTAAAAAACGAAATCTCTAGTATAAATACTCAAATAAGTAAGCTTAATTTAGATATTAAAAAAACAGAAAATCAAATCTACTTAACACGTCTTAATATAGAAGAAACTCAAACAGATATAGAAAAAACTCAACTTAGCATTGGCGAAAAACAAGAAGTTTTAGGCAGTATCCTAAGAGAACTTAGAAAATTTGATGAAGAGAGTTTATTAGAAAGAGCTTTAAAGTATAAAACTCTTACCGAAGCCGTAAAACAAACAGAACATTTAGACTCTTTGCAAAAGAAAATGAACGATGTTCTTAAAGATACTCGGGTTTTAAAAAACAACTTAGAAAACAAAGAAGTAGACTTAAAAGAAAATAAAATAGAACTAGAAAATAAAAACGCCCAACTATCTGTTCAGAAATCTGCCCAACAACAAGAGAAAACAAGAAAGGATACTGTGCTTAAGGTAACCAAAGGCCAAGAACAAATATACCAAACATTATTAAACCAAGTAGAACAACAACAAGCCGATTTATTATCGCGTTTGGCAAAAATAGAAGAACAAATTTTAGTTGAAAAAAACTTCGTTAGTTATTTCCAAGCAGGAACAATTCCTAAAGCAGGAACAAAAATATTTGCTTGGCCACAAGATAATATAAAAGTTACACAAAACTTTGGTATGACTAAATATGCTAAACGTGGCGCTTATGGTGGCCAAGGCCATAATGGTTTAGATATGTCTGCTGGTTTAGCTAGCCCTATAAAAGCTGCTGCGGGAGGCAAAGTTGTTGCAAAAGGATTAGAAGCTTGTCAAAACTATGTTCGCCCATCCTGTAATGGTTATTGGGGTAACTGGATCGCAATTCAACACCCAGGAGGCTTAGTAACCTTATACTCTCATATGTCTAAAATATCTAATCGTTCTGTTGGCGATGAACTAACCGTTGGTGATGTTATTGGCTACGAAGGCGCTAGTGGTAATGTTACTGGCTCACATTTACACTTTTCTGTGTTTACAGAATTCTTTACTTATAAAGATCCAAAAACGGGGGACCTACGAGTAAGTTATAACTACGGTAAAACTTTAAACCCGTTAGATTACTTATAAAATAAATCTCTATAGATTTTGTATTTAAAAGAATATTTTGCGATGTTATCCCAAAGGGGAATGTTGCAAAATATTCTTAGCTTATGCGATGTTGTTTTTTAATAATAAAAACTATAAACATTTAACTATTCGGTTCGGTTTAAAAATCAAATAGGTAATAGGTTTTACTGACTAAACAACGTCGCATAAGCTACATTGTGCGACAACTATCTATATAAGTTATCCACACTCTACTCTAGCCCTTGACAGTTTCCAGCCGGTCTAAACCCAGCCGATTTAGCATCTAATATAGACGCGAAATAAATTTTATTTTCTGCTTTCATCTTTAATGCTCCCGAACAATTTTCGTAATGATAAATTTTACTATCTTTGTTCCCTACAATCTTTTGCGTAGACAGTGTTGTAACTTCAACATCAGGATCACTCCCCTCTACTGAAAGTGGAACAACCTCTTTTTTAACAGTTTTTATATTCTTAACAGAACCATCTGTAACAATTTTATTTAAATCGGCAGTGTTAACAATGGTGCTCTTTATATTTAATTCGGCTGTTTGATATTTAGCGCTCAAACGTCCCAAACCAAAACTCATTATCCCAACCAACATAATAACCACAACTAAAAATATTTGATCGCTATAAGGTTTTATTTTTTCTATAAAGTTTTTAATTTTAACCATAAAACTTTTATAAAACTTTCCCAAATTATTCCTAAATTAAATTTAGACTTACCTGTTTTTCTTTCGGTAAAAGTTATAGGCACTTCGCAAATTTTGTAACCTAGTTTGTGAGCCTTATATGTTGTTTCTATTTGAAAATTATAACCAGTAGAACTTAATAAATCTAAATCTATTTTTTCTAATACTTCCCTTTTCCAACATTTAAAACCACCAGTTAAATCTTTATAGGGCAAACTTAAAATAAACTGTGCATATATATTGCCAAACCTACTAACCATTTTTCTAACATAATCCCAATTCTCTGTTCCCCCGCCTTTAATATATCTAGAACCCAAAACCAAATCGCATTCCCCTATCTTATTTAAAAAATTTAAGATGTTTTTTGGGTTATGCGATAAATCAGCATCTATTTGAATAATATAATCTGGCTTATCTTGAGCCAGCAAAATCTGTTTAAAAACCGATACATAGGCCTTACCCAAACCTTCTTTTTTAGCCCGACTAATTAACTTGATAGGATATTTATTTGATAGTTCTTTTACAACGTCAGCCGTGCCATCGGGCGAATTATCGTCCACAACTAAAACTTCTAAACCGTTTATGTTTAGTGCAAATATTTTTTCTATAATCTCTAAAATATTAGATCTTTCGTTATATGTGGGAATAACTACGATCGTTTTCATTAAATAAATGTTAGCACAAAAACACCCTCCGATGCGTGGAGGGTGTTTTTAATTTTATTTTTTAGCTTCTTCCCACAAACTAATTATGTTTCCGTCTGGGTCTGTAAATTCTGCCATAAAACCCATTTCACCTATTGGAGATTTAATTCTTTTAATTTTACCACCACCCTTTACTGCTTTCTGAAGGGTCTTGTCGATAGAATCAGTTTCTATAACAAACGAAGGTTGTTGGCTTTTATTTTTACGAACATAAAAACCACCGTTGATACCACCCATCTCGGATGGCTTTTGAGTTTTTGCATCAATATCTGTTGTCATAGCCATCATATATTCATTACCCCAAGTTTTCATCTTCCAACCAAAAGTTTTAGAATAAAACTCTTTAGACTTTTTAAAATCCCCTGTTGGAATTTCGAAGTGCACTACTTTATGTTTTGCCATATTTTTCTATGAGCGAAGCGAATAGCTAAAAATATGTGTCTGCCGTAGCCCAGTAACGTACATTCGTATGCGTTACTGGGCGGGAACATATTCGCTCTTTAAATTATATTGATAATAGAACAATTGGTATGATAGCAAACAATAACAAAAACAGCCACATTGAATGGCTGTTTTTGTTTAATTATCCAACTATATAGAAACTAGGATAAATGTTTAGAAACAAGCTTGGTCATTTCAAACATACTTACAGTAGCCTTCCCGCCAAATACTTTCTTAAGATCTGCATCGGCGTTTATATTGCGCTTGTTAGTAGGATCCTGAAGATTATTCTTTTTGATATAGATCCAGAGTTTTTTAACAACTTCCGAACGAGGCATAGGCCCCTTACCAATGACTTCAGCCAACTCCGAGCTAATGTTCATTGGTTTCATAAATGCAGCATTTGCCATATGTTTTATATTTATATTGATTAATCTTTTACTAATAGTATCTTAATTCCTAAAAAATGCAAGGGTATGGGTATAAATTTACTTAATCAACCTTAAAAGTACTCAATAAATATAAGGTAGGAAAATCATACAAGGGATCATTAAAGATAGGAGCACTAACAGCAACATAATAATCCCCTTTGTCGATGAATATACTGATAGAATCTTGTGTTATATTATTGGCCGAAATCGTATATAGTCTAGTAGCCTCGGAACCATTTAAAATAATCTGATCCTCTAAAACATTATTGCCATCTCCCCTTGCATCCCCAATCCTGTCTTCCACGGTAACAGCGTTTTTCTCTATTTTTTCTATATTAATTATAGGTGGGATATCTGCTGGTTTACCCATCAGAATACCAATAACACCATCTTTCCAATTTAATATATTAATATCCCAAGTTTGAGGATATGAAAAACTTATTTTTTTGTCTGGGCTAGTATATTTTTTCCAGTTAGAAACATAATTTTTATATTCCGACCAATCACTTATTTGCCTTAAATCTGGCTTGATCCAAATACCCGAGCGACCGCCTGTTTCCGGCGCTTCTCCATAAAAATAACACTGCAAACCTTTAGTATCCATAACCTCTGCTCCATTGTAAGAACAAGGTTTGCCTATGGCGACGCCAGATTTATTTTCCAAAAATAAATAAGTTCCACCAATAGCTACAATAGCGGTTAAGATAATGAGTAAAATTGTTTTTTTAATTTTCATGGCGGTGTGTATTGAACAAAGTTCGACTGCATTTCGAGCTGAATCCTGACGAAAGCTACTAATCGCACGCGCGGAGCGCGTGGTGGCTCTGAATTGAATCGTACGCTCCAATCTGCGCGCCTCGTCCGCTCCCTGCGGTCGCGGGAGAAAAACCCAAAAATTTTCCTTCCCTTTCTTTTTTTCTGCGGCGGGGGGTGTGGGGGGAGCCGACAAAAAATGGAAAGGAAATTTTTGGTTTTGCTTCGCCATCGGCATACACATAGCATATAACAACTTGGAATATAACACAACGGAATACTATGATATAGACATCATGACAAAA
>JAUYOU010000037.1 GCA_030697855.1 bacterium | reverse complement strand
AACTCTTAAATTTTTAGCTAAAGATTCTTTTAAGAAAAATATAACAAATATAGAATTTAAAAATGTTAAAACTGCAGCTCCATAAGCCGGCGCCCCAAAACCAAAATGCCCCAGAAAGCCCGACATAGCTGGGCCAAATATTAAACCAAGCCCCAAAGCGGCGCCAATTATACCCATACCCTCTGTTCTTTCATTCTTGCCCGTGACATCGGCAATATATGCCTGAGCCACCGCCACACTAGAGCCAAAAATTCCATTTAAAATTCTGGAAGCAAAAATAAGCCAAACCGAATTTGCCCAACCAAAAAGCAAAAAGGATACTGCCGTACCAAGCGAAGTTACAACCAATATTGGCTTGCGTCCAATCCTATCCGAAAGCCTGCCTAATATCGGCGAGAAAATAAACTGCATTAGGGCATACGAAGCCGAAAGCAAAGTAATTAAGGTAGCCGATAAACCGAATTTACTGGCAAGTTCCGGATAAAGCGGAAGAATAAAGCTTAACCCCAAAAAATCAACAAAAACGATACTAAATATGACACCCGTCTTGGTTAAAATTTTCATACCCAGCTAGACAACTTTGACTGTTGCTTTGTTATTAAACTTAAATTGACGCGACTTACCCTTTTTCAAGGATTTACATCAATCCGTGTTATACCCCATAGACGCAACTAAGTTTAATTAGTCAAAGCTGTTCTACTGGGCTTCATTCCACAGATTATAGCAAACCCCCTACTCTAAATACGAGTAGGGGGTTGTTTTGCCGTAAAAACCAAATGCTATTCGTTATTTATAGCAGAATCAACGTCAGCAGCCTCTTTGTCTAAATTAGAAACATCGGTGTTGTTTAAATCGGCCTCAATATCGGCAACTTCGTCGGACGAGCTAACATTGTTAAGAGAAGCAGTATAAACATCTTCTTCTACTGTGTTATCGGCAGGAACTTCGGCGGTTTCTTCGTTTGTTTTTTGTGGCCAAGAATAGAAACCAATTATTGCTACCAAAACAACGATACCAGTAACTATCCAAGCCCAACGATTGTTTTCGCCACCGTTCAAATTGTTTGTGTCTTCCATTTTTTTATATTTTGTTAATTATGATTAATTATTTTTTCTTTTCGGAAGTTCCTTTTATAGAATTTATTACATCCACCAAAGCAGCATGGGCTTCTTTTATAGCATCTTTGGTTTCGGACAAGTTTTCTCTAGCTTTTTCGAAATCGGTTTTTGGAAGTTCGGAATCAGACACAACATTTAAAGCGGTTTTTGTTTCGGCAAGTTTTGTTTTAGCAGCTTCTATTTTTGCTTTGGCCGCGGTTAAAGATTTTGTATAAGCCTTAATATCTTTACCATCGGCAGAAATCTTTTCTAAACGAGTACTTATTCTTTGGGCTAAGTTATCTAAGCGATTAATGGCTGCATCGTAACGCGCAGACATTCTAGTAACATACATTCTTACAAGTTCCGCACGAGCAACTTCTAATTTCTTTCTTGCTTCGGTTTTTTTCTCACCGACTTTTGTTTCTATTTCTTTTCTTTTTTCCTGTATTCTTTCTCCGGCACTACCTGTTGAATCTTGGGCAAAAGCAAATCCTGCTAAGGAAAACATTAAGCCAGATACAACCAAAATATAAGCTATTTTTCTTGACATTTTTTTAATTTATTTAACTTGTTAACTAACTGGTTACTTTTAATATTGCCTACATAATAGCACCCGAATTTGTTTTGGCAACAATTGGCTGTGTATTACTTTTAAAAAAGTGACAATATTCTCCTTTTTTGCGAAGATGGAAGCTAATATGGAACATAAGGTTACAAAAGAATATTCTGGCGAAAGATTGGATGCTTTTTTGCATTCAAAATACCCCGATTTTTCTAGAAATTGGATCCAGAAACTAATTAAAAAAGGTAATGCTTTGGTTAATAGTCACAAAGCTTCTGCTAGTAAAAAATGCAAAACCGACGATATTGTTATTTTTAACCTAGAATTACCGCCGGAAATCTCGCTAGAACCGGACATATCCCTAGGAGAAAAAATTAAAATAGTATTCGAAAATGACGACTTCCTTATTATAAACAAGCCTTCGGGCATATCTTCTCATCCA
>JAUYOU010000036.1 GCA_030697855.1 bacterium | reverse complement strand
GCACTAGATTCAAACATGAAATTATTACTTACATCTGCTGGCTGGTGGAAGAACCCCGAAATAGGTAAAGAATTTTTAAAGTTAGTTGGTAAAGAACCTTCTAAGATAAGGATATTTTTGGCAATAACTCCAACTAAATACCTAGAACAAAATGAATATATTTTAAGACAGTTCAAACAGTTTAAAGGAATCAAAATACCAAAAGAGAATGTTACCTTTTTTCAGTTAGATAAAAAAATTAAAAAAGACGACCTAAAAAATATAGATGTTATTTTTGTTTTTGGAGGAAACACTTTCGATTATATGGATAGGATTAGAAAAACTGGTCTTGGTAAAGCCATAAAAGCTTTTGTTAAAAAGGGAGGTGTATATCTCGGCTTAAGCGCCGGCAGTTATGTCGCCTGCCCAACGATTGAGGCGGCATCTTGGAAACACGCAGATAAAAATAAAATAGGACTCAAAAACCTTAAAGGATTGGGCTTAGTACCATTTTTAATTACAGCCCATTTCGAAAAAAATATATATTCCGTTATTGAAAAAGCAGCTCAAAATACAAAATATGAAATTATTGCTCTAACCGATAAACAGGCTGTATTAGTTAAAGGTAATAATAGAAAAATTATAGGAATAGGTAAGGAAAATATCTTTAATAAAAGATAAATTAATATGGACGATAAAAAACCCTTGCCTAAGGGAATAAGAATATTTAATAAAATAATACAATGGATGTTAACGCTTTCGTTCGTTGTGTTTTTAATATTTCCAAAAACTAGGGATCCCTATGCAATAGTAGTAGTTGGAGTTCTAGGGCTTTTGATACTAATATCCGTGACAATTCATCTAGTAATACTTTTAATAAAATATATTTCTAAACGTAAAAATAAATAATGAAAAAACTAAGCATAATATTATTACTTGCAGGAATCGCTTTAGCCTTGCAATTTTCTACACCAAACATCGCTGATCCCGATGCCTTTTATCATATGGCACACGCCAAGGTATATGCCGAGCGTGGAATATTTTATAACGAATTTCCTTGGGCACAATTTTCAATTATAAAAGATTTAAAATCCGATATTTGGTACGGCTTTCATTTATTTTTAATTCCATTTACGTACATTAAAAATGGAATTTTGGGAATGAAGCTAGCCGGCGCGTTTATTACATTCTTAACACTTAGCGGTTTTTATTTTGCTTTAAGCAAGTTAAAAATAAAATGGCCAATTTTATGGGCGTTAGTTTTTGTTTTAGCCACACCCGACGTTATGTACCGCTTAACAATGACTCGGCCTCATAATTTATCTTTTGCTTTAACCGCAATTATATTTGCCTTGTTTTTGAGCTCGCGTAAAAAATATCCAATTTTTATACTTGGATTCATTGCCGCGTTTTTACATTCAGCTTTAAGCTGGCTACCCTTAGCCGTTGTTATTTTAACCAGCATTGTATTAAAGCTTCGCCGTGAACCTGCCAAGTTAAATTCGGTTATTTATTTAGCACTAGGTATTATTGGTGGTTTACTTGCCCGCCCAAACCCACTCGCCGGTTTAAAACTGGTTTATATTCAAGTGGTGCAAATTATATTTGTTAAATGGCAAAATATTCCTTTAACATTCGGCCGAGAACTTAAAACTCCAACTTTAGATTCTATTATTAGAAACATATTGCCAGTTATTTTAATTGGAATAATTGGAATTGTTTTATACAAAATTGCCATAAAAAAATACCGCACAAACGAAATTGATAATTCTAAAAATATATTTTTATCGGCCTTAACTGTTTCTATTTTCTTTTTGTTTATAACATTGTTTGTTGCCCGCCGCAGTTACGACATTTTTACCGGTTTTACTTTAATAACTGCTTCCATTGCTTTAACTCTTTATTTAAATAAACTGCAAAACTTAAAACATAAAAACACTGTTATTTCTATATTAATAATAACAATTGGAGTATTGAGTTTAAATTCTGTGCCACTATTTAAAGCATATAACGAAACTGCTTGGGCGGTCGACGATTTAAAGGAATCTTCGCTATGGTTAAAAGAAAATACCAAACCGGGCGAGATTGTTTTTAATACCAGCTGGGATCAGTTTGGTAGTTTAATGTATTGGAATAATCAAAACTATTATATAAACGGTATGGATCCTATTTTCCAATACGCTCTTAGCCCCACACTTTACTGGAAAAACCATTTTATATTGGCCGATGCGGGCTACACCAACACTTGCGGATTAATAAGATGCAAACAAGAAGAAATAGAAACCACGCCTGCGGTTTTGGTAAACGATTTTAAAGCTTCGTATGTTGTGCTTAAAAAATCGCGCAATCCTAAAACATATTTTTATTGGTTAAAAGACAAAACCTTCCCTTTGGTTTTTGAAAATAGCGCCGAGGCGGTTTTTAAAGTAACGCCTTTAAAATGATATAATTAACCCGTGCCACACTTCACCCTAGCTTTAAAAGAAAAGAAAACAATTGCCAAAGAAACTATGGCTTTTGTTTTTGAATATGGCGACCAAGAATTCACCTTTAAACCTGGTCAGTTTATAGATATTTCTATAGAAGACCCAAAATATAAAGACGATAAAGGCAACGTGAGGGCTTTTTCTATCGCCTCTTCGCCATTAGATAATTATTTAATGGTAGCCTCGCGCCTAACAGATAGCGCCATGAAAAAAAGCTTAGCCGAGCTAGAAATTGGCAGTTTAGTGCACGTAGATGGCCCTTTAGGCTCGTTTAAGCTTCATACCGATAAATCTATACCTGTTGTTATAATAACCGGCGGTATTGGCATTACGCCTTTTAGAAGCATTATTAAAAACGAAACCGAAAACAATTCCGAACAAAAAATAATTTTAATATATTCTAACCGTTCGCCCGAAGACGCAGCTTTTGTGGACGATCTAGAAGAATGGCAAGCTTACAACAATAATTTTAATTTTGTAACTCGTTGGACTAAAGAAGATGGCCACATAGACGAAAACTTTTTAAAACAGCATATAAAAAATTTGGCGGCACCCTTTTATTATGTCGCCGGCCCGCCTGGTATGGTTGCTGGTACCACACAGCTTTTAATTGAAATTGGTGTTAAGGAAGACAATATAAAGTTCGAAGAATTTGCAGGATACTAAAAAACACCCGACAACTTAAGTCGGATGTTTTATTTCTGTTCTAGTGAATCATAATATTTGGAAAGAGGTCTAGCGTTTCTATCTGGCAAATTCTTATTGTATATAAACATATAACCTACAGCCTCATGCCGAAGATTATATTCCAAAGCCATACGGTGGTAATCCGACAATAGCCTGAAATAAGCCTCTCTTGCTTTATACCAATTCAAGATCTGTTTTTGTGTTAAATATGGCCCAGGAACATCACTCTTGGAAACATCCGAAGACATCATTCTCTGTTTATAATTTCTTATACTAAACCTTAATCCAAATAAATTATCCGACATAGCAGATAATTCAAAATATTCTTTTGCAACAAATTCTTGGTCTAATTTAACTTCGGACTTAGCATTAACAAATGAATAAACAAAAAAATAACCAAAAAGAGATGCTAAAAAAACAAAAGGTAAAATCTTAAGTGCAGATATTTTACCAGCTTCTCTAAGTAGATCAATTAATTCGATCCTACTGCCAGCACGTTGAACGCTCATATTGGCCTCCCCGCCAAATAGTTAAAGAACTAGTAGTTATATTTTTAGGTACCGCCTCATAGCAATCAAGCTAGAGATAACACCTAGAAATACCCCTACCAATGTTTGAAGGAAAAATATCTGGAAAAAATTATTTCTAAAATACGCGGCAATATCTATACCCGAAAGAAAAGCTGCAATTTTTGGTGAAATTAAAACGAGTATTGGGTAAAAAATTATGGTAGTTACCAAAGAAGCAACTAACCCATGCAAAACACCTTCTATAATAAATGGCCCACGAATATACCAATTGGACGCACCCACTAAACGCATAACACCAATCTCTTCGCGCATAGAATAAATCTTTAAGCGAATAGTATTGAACGTAACTAATACCGCAACAAAACCAAGAGCCAAAATAGCAATTAAACCAGAATTCCTTACAGTACCTAAAATACTAGATAGTTTTTCTATAACTTTTTGGTTTTGCCTGTAATTAACCGTGTCCACCATACCCGAAAACCTTGTGCTCTCCAAAAACGAAGCAATAGATTCGTAATTATCTATTAACTTGGCTTTAATATTTAACGAAGCTTCTAATGGATTTTCACCTAATTCTTCTAAAGATTTAATAATTAGAGGATTATTTTCGTGTTCTGTTTCGAATTTGGCTAAAGCCTCAGCACGGGAAACATATTCTACACTTTTTACATCGGAAATCTTTTCTAATTCCGATTTAACTTTTATAATTTCGCTCTCGGTTGTGCTTAGTTTAAAATAAACCGAAATATCTACTTTTTGTTCTAAATCGGTAAGAATGCTACCAGCCACAACGGAAAGCAAAAACAAGCTAGTTATTAAACCAAGCGTAATAACCATAACGCTAATAGTGGCGGTAGAAACCCATTTATTTCGCCAAAAAGAATTTAAGCCAGATTTCGTTACCCTATTTAAAGCTGTTATAATTTTTTCTTTCATAAAAGTTTAGAAATTAGATATTAGAAATTAGAAATTAGTTTTTTTAAATGAGGTATTTCCCCTTAGCATCATCCTTAACCACCTTTCCCTTTTCCATTAACACAACACGACGCTCCAAATTATTAACAATGCTATTATCGTGGGTAGCTAAAATAACTGTGGCCCCTAGTTCATTTAATTTAAGCAAAAGATTAACAACCTCCCAAGTGTTAACTGGGTCTAAATTGCCCGTAGGTTCGTCGGCTACTAAAATATCTGGCCTGTGCACCAAAGCACGGCCAATAGCTACACGTTGCCTTTCACCACCAGAAAGTTGGTATGGAAACTGATTAGCTTTATCTTCCAAGCCAACCAAACTTAAAACCTGTGGTACATCTTCTTTAATTTCTGAATCATCTTTACCAGCAACCTCCATTGCAAAAGCAATATTTTCGTAAGCTGTTTTTGTAGGTAAAAGTTTATAATCCTGAAAAACCGTGCCGATCTTTCGCCTCATATAAGGCATTTCCTTATGATTTAAAGAATTTATAGAAACATCGCCCACAATTATTTCGCCCATACTAGGAGCTTCTTCGCCAATTAACATTCTTAACAGTGTCGATTTACCTGCACCGGATGAACCTACTAACGAAACAAATTCTTTTGATTTAATAATTAAATTTACATTTTCCAAAGCCACCATATGTGGCGGATAAATTTTGGAGACATTTTTAAAATGAATCATTATTCTTTATGTTTGAGTTCTGCTTCTATAAAATCTTCTAATTCTCCAGCTAAAACTTTTTCAGCTTGAGTAGTTTCAAACCCTGTACGGTGATCCTTAACCATTTTATACGGATTTAAAACATAAGAACGTATTTGGTGCCCCCATTCTATTTTTACACTCTCGCCTTTTAGTTCGTCTACAGTTTTTTTATGTTCTTCTTCTAAGCGTTGCTGGATTTTAGCATAAAGCAACTTCATTGCTTTATCTTTGTTAGAACCTTGCGAACGCTCTGATTGTGCCGTAGAAACTAATCCTGTAGGAATATGCGTTATTCTTATGGCTGATTCCGTTTTATTAACATATTGCCCACCTGGGCCACCCGCTTTATAAGTATCTACTCTAACATCTTGAGGTTTAATTTCTATATTACCAACGTCTTCTATTTCTGGCATTACTTCTACCAAAGCAAACGAGGTATGCCTTAAACCTTGCGATGAAAACGGGGAAATTCTTACCAAGCGATGCACTCCACTCTCGCGTCTTAAATAGCCGTAAGCATATTTGCCACGTATTTCCATTATAGCATTTTTTAAACCAGCTTCTTGCCCAGAAGTTACGGCTACCACTTGAGCTACAAAGCCATTTCTTTCGCAATATTTAAGATACATTTTTAAAAGCATTTCTACCCATTCCTGTGCGTCTGTGCCACCTGCTCCAGAATATATGCTTAATATGGCATTACTTTTATCGTGTTTTCCCGAAAGATAAATTAAAAATTTTTCTTTCTCTATTCTTTCTTCCAGCTTTTGCAAAGATCTTTCAAATTCTTTATACAAAGAATCTCTTTCTCCTACATTTTCTAATAAATCTACAATCTCGTTTAAATGTTTAAAATCACTTTCGTAATTATGCCACTTTTCTATAACATCTTTTATGTCGGCGAGCTCTTGGCTAATTCTTTGAGCCTTTTCTCTTTCCTGCCAAAAGTTTTCCGTTAAAGTTTCTTTTTCTAATTCTTTGACCCTCGCTTTTTTATGAACAAGGTCAAAGACAATCCAGCAAATGCTGGAGTTTATTTTTTAATTCGTTCAACCTATTTTTTAAATCAAGAATCATTAGAATAAGTATAACAAAT
>JAUYOU010000026.1 GCA_030697855.1 bacterium | reverse complement strand
TTTTTAACTGGCGTATTAGCCCAGTCTATTATTGGTTTTTCTTTTTGGCTATTTTTTGGTTTGATTTTAGGAAGTGTTGTCTGTGCGGTTTTAGAAATTTTTGGCGGATCCGGCCGATCATTTTTATTTTTTATAATTCTTTTTTCGTGTGCGCTAGGTTTTTTAAGGGCGGGAACATATAGCGAAGATTTTTCCTTAAACGAAAAAACTTTTTGGAATAGTTCGCGCGAATATTTGGTTAATCGCACAAAATCAATTTTACCTCAAAACGAAGCCTCACTTTTTAACGCTATGGTTTTTGGTTATGAAAAAGATGTTTCGCAAAAAATAAAAGAAGATTTTAATGTAACTGGCACTCGGCACGTTTTGGCAATCTCCGGTATGAATATTTCTATAATTGCTTTAATGCTTATGAGTTTAGGCATTACTTTGGGCTTATGGCGGAGCCAAGCTTTTTATGTAGCAGTAATTGCCGTAATCGCTTTTATTTTTTTAGTGGGTGCACCAGCTTCGGCTGTGCGTGCAGGTATTATGGGTATACTTTTGCTTTGGGCAAAAAACAAAGGCAGGTTAGTGCAAGCTTGGCGGCCAATAATGTTGGCTGCATTTTTTATGGTGGCGCAAAACCCAAAACTTTTGGTTTTTGGTATTGGGTTTCAGCTTTCTTTTTTAGCGGTTATTGGTATTATCTATTTTAAAAATTTTTGGGACAGAATTTTGTTTTGGATTCCTATAAAACCAATGCGCGAACTGGTGGTGCTCTCTATGGCAGCGCAAACAACCACTTGGCCGATTATACTTTATAACTTCGGCACGCTTTCTGTTATAAGCCCCATAGCCAATATTTTTGTAGTGCCTTTACTTAACCCCATAATGTTTTTAGGTTTAGGGTTTGTTTTTGTTTTCTGGAGTAGTTATTTAGCGCAAATATTTTTGTGGCCAGTTTGGCTTATTTTAAAAGTAAATATAAAGATTGTAGAATTTTTTGCTTCGTTTTCTTGGGCAAGTGTTAATATGGGAAAATCGGGCTTAACTGTTTTAATTTTTTACCCTTTTCTTTATTTGTTTTATAGATTTTTAGAAAATAACGGCTATAATGATCCAGTTAACTAAAAGTTTTGTTTTAGGTGCATTAATTTTCCTTACAGTTTTAGTTTTTTGGTTTGTTTTAGAAAAAGAAAACCAAACAGCCCAAGTAATATTTTTAGATGTGGGGCAAGGCGATAGCCAGTTAATAGTTTTACCAAGTGATATTCAAATTTTAATAGATGCTGGGCCTTCGGCCGATGTTTCGGCTAAAATTTCTAACTATTTACCTTTCTACGATAAAGACATAGAACTTGTTATTTTATCTCACCCTCATGCCGATCACTTACGCGGATTATTATCTGTTTTAAAAGATTATAACGTTAAAAATTTTATGTTTTCGGGGGCTAATTACGAAAGCAAAGTTTATGCCGATTTTTTAAATACGCTTAAAGCAGAGGGCTCTAATGTTTATTTAGCCGAAGCAGGAGATTTAATTAGTTATGAAAAAGATGAAGTTTTAAAAATATTAGCGCCATTTAAAAATACGCTAAGTAAAAGTTTTAAAGGTATACACGAAAGTATGGTAGTGAGCGAATTAAATTTAGGCAATAAAAAGTTTTTGTTAACCGGCGATATGGATGAGAAACTAGAGCAAGATTTAATCGCATCCTACTTCGCTAAAGCTTCGCAGGACAGGTCAAACGCTTTAGGAGATATAGATGTTCTAAAAGTTGGACACCACGGATCAAAGACATCTACTTCTGAAGCTCTATTAAAAATTGCAAAACCCGAAGAAGCTATCATCCAATCTGGTCGTAATTCCTACGGCCACCCCACACCGTTAGTGTTGGATAGGTTAAATAAGTTTGGAGTTAAGATTTTTAGGAACGATCAGTTGGGCGATGTTGTGTATAAGTGATTAGCTTCTTAGCTTTCTAGCTTTTTAGAGGGAGTTTTCTAGAAAGCTAAATTCCTAAGAAGCTAGGAAGCTATCCAGAAAATGGCTTAAAATGTGGGTTTGTTGTGGTTATTAACTTGCTATTGACTTTAATCCTAGTATTATGGTACTATTTAGACATAATTTGTTCTTAAAAAACTTGTTTTTCTTGTTGGAAAAGGAGGTTTAAGGTGTACGAAATATCTGTTATTGGAACGATTTTGCTGATGATTGTTTCGGCGGTAGATTATGCTCGTCGAACATGGATACGGGAAATAAATCCTGTTCCCGCCACATGGATTCTCATGATGACAATGATGTCTTTGTCGTTCTGGATGTACTGGGTTAGCCCCAGAAAATCTTGGACGGCCAATATTGGCGTAACGGCTGGAGTGCTAGATATTGCAATCATACTTATTGGTGTGATTGCTTCTAATATTCGGTACGGCACACTCAAGGTTGCTTTTGATGCAACCCAGAAGCGGTGCCTCGCTGGTGGTGCTGGAGTAGTTGTCTTTTGGGCAATAACTGACCAGCCGTTAGTATCTTATTCACTTGTTCAATGTATTGCACTGATTGGATACATTGCAACAATAAAAAGACTCCTCAAAGCAGAAAAAACAACAGAGCCTATCATCTTCTGGATCGCGATTTTACTTGCCGTTATATGCGCAATATATCCGGCGTGGGTTAGAAACGATCCATTTTCTTGGATCTATATCGGCAGAGCTCTACCCTCAACTGTTCTGGTGATTTACTTGATTGCTAGAATCAAGAAGAGGATGAATCAAAAAACAGAAGAATAGTTTTTACTTCATGCTTCAAACTCACATTTCACTATATCGGGAGGCCTTATGAAAAAGATGGCGATGCCGGTGTGGGAGTGGCGGGTAAGGGAATACTCTCAGGAAATTCTCATCGGTGCCGCTTTTCTAGCGCTGGCGATTCCGTTCATCAAATTCTTTTTTGGATAGGAGGTAGACGAAATGTTCGAGAAGGTTATTAAAAAAATATCCACCACCGCCTTTATATTAGGCGTGTTAAATCTGGTAGCGGCTATTGCAGGGTTAACCAGAGAAGGTAAGACAGAAGTAGTTTTACTGGTATCTGTTTGTTTTCTGTTGATTTCTATCCGTACCAAATAAGTGAGAGTGACCAGTTTCTTTCAAGTTTTGTCCCCGACGAAAGTCGGGGGCTTTTTATTTTAATTCAATGTTAACAAACAAAACGATCGTATATTTTGTTAACATTAGGCTTAATCTGAATATTTTCTATTGAAGTGGAACTTCAATAGAATTAAAAATCACTAGCGGGACTTTGTTTTTTCTTAAAATCTGATAGACTATAAAATCGTTAATATAAAAACAAACAATGAATAACTTATCTTTTCCTGTTTTCAAAACAAAAGTTGCTGGTGTTAAGCAGGCTTTTAAGTTAGAGGACCCCGCCGATCGCCAGAAGTATTTTAAATTAAAGGCTGGCGAAGATATTAAAAAAATCCAAAAATATTTAAAGAAAAATACCTTTGTGGGTTTTTTGCTAGGTAAAAAAAATTCGGGCAAAGGCACTTATACCAAACTTTTTATGGAAGCCGTTGGTAGCGATAGAGTTGCTCACATATCCATAGGAGATATTGTGCGCAGTGTTCATAAAGAATTGGGCGATAAAACCAAAAAGAAAGAACTAATTGAATTCTTAAAAAAGAATTATCGTGGTCCAGTTACGGTGGAGAAAGCTTTAGATATTATTTTAGGTCGCGATACTAAATCTCTTTTACCTACAGAAGTTATTTTGGCTTTAGTAGAGCGTCAAATTAGTATGTTAAAAGGCAAAGCTATTTTTATAGATGGTTTCCCACGCGATTTAGACCAAATTTCTTATTCGCTTTATTTTAGAGCCTTGATGGGCTATCGCGACGATCCAGATTTTTTTGTGTTTATAAACGTTCCAGAATCGGTTATGGACGAACGTATAAAATTTAGAGTTATATGCCCTAAATGCCAAACACCTCGCAATATTAGAGTTTTAGCCACAAAAGAAGTTGGCTACGATGAAAAAATAAAACAGTTTTATTTAATTTGCGATAACGTAGGTTGCAATGGGGGCAGGATGGTACCTAAGGAAGGTGATAGTTTGGGTATTGAAGCTATTAGAGACAGAATAGAAGTTGACGATAAGGTTATGAAAACTTTGGTGGGATTAAATGGTATTACTAAAATTTATTTACGTAATTCTGTGCCAGTTGATTCAGCTAAAAAGTTTGTAGATGAGTACGAAATTACACCAGGTTATCGCTATGAATTAGATAAAACTTCTAACAAAGTAAAAACAATCCAAGAACCATGGACGATCAAAGATGATGCTGGTGAAAAATCTTATAGTTTATTGCCAGCGGCGGTGGCCGTAGGGTTAATCAAACAAATTTCTAAGGTTCTAGATTTATAAAGATCTAACTTTTTAATTTTTTTAAAAATCACTCCGAGCAGCGACATGGAGGCCTCTCAATTGTATATTTGGCCATCTCCATGAATGCTACTCAGAGTGATTTTTGGGTAAGTGGTTTTAATACAGAAACCTAGCTTATTTAGGTGGATAAGTGGGCTTGATTGGGTATATTATAGGATTATAATAAAAGTGAACTTGGTGGTTGGTCCCGACGTAAAATCGGGATTCAGGATTTTAAAAGTTTTAGCTCAAAGTAATTGTTCTAGGGATTCTTAAATTGCGACTACGTGCTGATTCGTTCGGGCGTTGATCGTTGCGGAAACCCACCTATTAACTAGGCTGAACATACTTTTAAAATCCCAGACCAAGTTCAATTAAAAACCTAAGATTTTAAATCTTGGGTTTTTTGTTTTTAAACACCACCTCGAACAGACGATATATGAACCTTGCCTAAGCAAGGTTCATCGTCAACTGATTTAAGTCATCTCCGTGATGCTGTTCGAGGTGGTGTTTGGGATATAGGATACGGGAATTCTTTTTGCTATATTAAAGTCATGTCTTTTATAGATTATGCGCAAGATTTTACTAAAAAAGAATCGCTTCCAGAAAAAAAGAAGCGAATGCTTGGGGTTATTAAGTTTTTAAAAGGTAAATTCCCAGAAGCTAAAATTGCTTTAAACTTCGAAAACCCGATTCAATTATTAGTAGCGGTTATTCTTTCTGCACAGTGTACAGATAAAAAAGTTAACCAAGTTACAGAAAGTATTTTTAAAAAATATAAAACTGCAAAAGATTTTTCTAAATTAACTCAAGTACAACTAGAAAAGCTTGTTCATTCTTGCGGTTTTTATAGGGCTAAAGCTAAAAATATATTAAGTGCTATAAAAACCATAGAAAGTAAGTTTAGCGGTAAGGTTCCAAACACAATGAAAGATATTCTTACTTTAGCTGGTGTAGCCAGAAAAACTGCCAATGTTGTTTTGGGGAATGCCTATAATGTTGTCGACGGTATAGCTGTGGATACACATATGATTCGCATAAATCAAAAATTAGGTTTTACAAAAGAGAAAGATCCGGTCAAAATCGAAAAAGATCTAATGCAGTTAATTCCTAAAAACGAATGGTTTAGTTATACTTATAGAATAATAAACTATGGTCGCGGTGTTTGTACTGCGCGGCATAAAAAATGTGATTGCGAACTTTATCAAATTAAACCCTCCTACGCCAAGGCTACGAAGGGCAAGTAAAATTTTTAATAAGCGAGTTATTTTGCTCGTGGCTT
>JAUYOU010000021.1 GCA_030697855.1 bacterium | reverse complement strand
AGTAGCAACTACCGCTTTGCTTTCTTTTTTATTTGATCCAAATAATGCCATGTTATTTATTTAAAGCTTCAACAGCTGATTTAGTAAAAACTATCTTCTTAGCCTTAAGAACATCCAAAAAGCTTAATCCCAAAACACTATTAACCGAAACCTCTAAATTTCGGCTAGCTTTCAAAATATTCTCATTTCTAGAAGGTAAAACAAAAAGCATACTTCTGGCATCGCCTCCTGCAATTCTATTCGACAATTCTTTAAACGATTTTGTTTTGGCGTCACTTAAAGAAAAATCTTCTACAACTTTTATTTGACCACTCTTAAACTTTGAACTTAATAAAGTGTTCAAAGCTCTCTTCAACATTTGAGCGTTTATTTTTTTAGAATAATTTTTGTCGTTTCTTGGCCCGTGTGCAACACCACCACCAACCCAAATAGGCGATCTCTTAGAACCGTGCCTAGCACGACCAGTTCCTTTTTGTCGCCAAGGTTTTTTACCAGTACCACTAACTTCGGCCCTTGTTTTGCTATGAGCTACTGGCTTTCTTCGATTAGCTAGCATGCCCACCCTAACTTGATGGATTAAATCTAAATTTTGTGGCAAACCAAAAATCTTCTCGGATATATCAATATTCCCAGTTTCCATTCCTTCTTTATTGTATAATTTGGTTTCCATTTCTTTAATTAGATTTTTATTTCTATTATCGTTCCATTCTTACCAGGCAAAGCACCCTTTAAAGCAATAACTTTTCTTTCAGCGTCAATTCTAACAACTTCAATATTTTTGGTAGTAATTCTGTTTTGACCCATTCGTCCTGCCATTCTTTTTCCTTTTAAAACTCTTTGAGGAAAACGCCCACCGATAGAACCTGGCTTACGTAAAACATCACGGTGACCATGCGAAGCGGGTCCTCCTTTAAAACCGTGCCTTCTAACACCTCCTTGAAAACCGCGGCCAATAGTTTTACCACTTACTTTTACATAGTCTCCTACAATAAAATTAGAAACGGCGATTTTATCACCCACGTTATATCCCGAAGTATCTGCAATTCTAAATTCTCTAATAACTCTAAAGCTACCCAAACCCTTAAAGTGACCCTTCATAGATTTGTTTACATTCTTTTCTTTTTTAGAGATGGAACCCACCTGAACAGCTGTATAGCCATCTTTTTCTTGGGTCTTTATTTGTAAAACAACAGCATCTTCAGCGCTAACCAAAGTTACAGGGGTTATTTCACCCTTGTTGTTTAATATCTGTGTCGAACCAAGTTTTTCTCCTATTATATATTTCATAGCATTGAAAAAACCGGGGTAAACCCGGCTTTTCCGGAAACCAACTAACCAAACCTTTATCTTAACTTTTCAAAAAAGATTCTACCAAAATTACATCTTAATCTCAATATCCACGCCTGCTGGCAAATTCAAATTCATCAATGCGTCAATAATCTTTGGGCTGGGATTTAAAATATCGATTAATCTTTTGTGAGATCTCATTTCGAATTGCTCTCGTGAATCTTTGTGTACGAAAGTTGACCTGTTCACCGTATATTTATGAATTTCTGTAGGTAGTGGTACAGGACCTACAATTTCAGCACCGTTACGCAAAGCAATATCAACTATCTGACGACAAGATGTATCTATTATCTTGCTATCATAAGCTTTTATTTTAATACGTAACCTTTGTTTTACTTCTTCAACGATTGTCTTCTTTGTTGTCGTAGCCATTTTAGTAAAGTGCAACTTTCGCGTTTAATGTTACTTTATGATTTTAGTAACCGCACCCGCGCCTACTGTTTTACCTCCTTCTCTTATAGCAAACCTTTGCTTCTCTTCCATAGCTACTGCGGCAATCAATCTTACAGAAAGCTTAACTGTATCTCCTGGCATAACCATTTCAGTACCTTCTGGCAAAAGAACTTCACCTGTAACATCTGTTGTTCTTATATAAAATTGAGGTTTGTATCCTTTAAGAAACGGGGTATGACGGCCACCTTCTTCTTTTGTTAACACATAAATTTCAGCTTCAAATTCTGTATGAGGAGTAATAGAACCTGGTTTCGATAAAACTTGTCCGCGTTCAAGATCATCTTTTTTAACACCACGAAGCAATATACCAGCGTTATCTCCGGCCTGTCCTTCATCTAAAGATCGGTTGAACATTTCGATACCGGTAACTACTGTTTTTTGTGTTGGACGTAAACCAACGATTTCAATTTCTTCGTTTATTTTAATTTTACCGCGTTCAATTCTACCAGTAACCACCGTACCTCGGCCTTCAATAGAGAAAATATCTTCGATCGGCATAAGGAATGGCTTATCGGCTTCTCTTTTTGGTTCAGGAATAAAATCATCCATGGCTTTCACCAATTCCACAATTGGTTTAGCACCTTCATCTTCGACAGTTTTAGCTTCAAGAGCTTTCAAAGCAGAACCTCTTATAACTGGGGTAGTATCTCCTGGATATTCGTATTTATTTAATAGTTCTCTTATTTCAGCTTCTACTAAATCTATAAGTTCTGGATCATCAACTTGGTCAACTTTATTTAAGAAGACAATGATAGCAGGAACACCTACTTGGCGAGCTAAAAGAATGTGTTCTCTGGTTTGAGGCATAGGGCCGTCAGCAGCAGAAACCACTAAAACTGCACCGTCCATCTGAGCGGCACCAGTGATCATGTTCTTAATATAGTCGGCGTGTCCCGGAGCATCTATGTGAGCGTAGTGACGCTTTTCTGATTCATACTCGGAATGGTGCAAAGCAATGGTAATACCTCGAGCTTTTTCTTCTGGAGCGTTATCAATATCGTCCACTTTTTCAAGCCTTTTTACCAAGCCCCTCATATGTTGGACATGCAAAATAGCCGCGGTTAATGTGGTTTTGCCGTGGTCAACGTGTCCAATTGTGCCGACGTTAACGTGCGGCTTAGTGCGTTCAAATTTATCTGCCATATTTTTCTAAAATTTAGTTAATTAAATTATTAATAATATATCAAATGAAAACAAAAGAAGATAAAAAGACAAGGTAAAAGATACCCTATTAAAGATGCCTATTTATCTAACGTAATATTCGCAAGCCAATTGTAATATATCAGACCCTCCCTAGTCAATAAGCAGATCAGTAGATCCCCTAGCTACCACCTTTAAGGGGTAACTTAAGGTCTCTTCTATAGCGCCTTGATTTCTAGAAACAGCGTCAAAAAGATTATCAACCAAAGCCTCGCGCTGATGATACAAACCTAACTGATTTCTTCTTGGTAAAGTTGGATCATCTAATAAAGCCTTAACAATAAAAGGCATAACCATAGAATAGTCAGCCTGCATACTTTCGGTTTGTTGGCGATAAGTTTCTGGGTTAACCTTGCCCCACGAAACAGCTTCCGAAGG